>DASTGP010000163.1:0-30080 GCA_035605585.1 Gallionella sp.
GGAGACGGTGGACTTTGGCCCCAACTACGACGGTTCGGAGCAGGAGCCGCTGGTGTTCCCGGCGCGCTTCCCCAACCTGCTGGTGAACGGCTCCGCCGGTATCGCGGTGGGCATGGCGACCAACATCCCGCCGCACAACATGGGCGAAGTGGTGGATGCCTGCATGGCGCTGCTGCGCAATCCGGACATGGACATCGAGCAGCTGATCGAGCTGGTGCCGGCGCCCGACTTCCCGACTGGTGGCTTCATCTACGGCCTGGCCGGTGTGAAGGAAGGCTACCGCACCGGACGCGGCCGCGTGGTGATGCGTGGTCGCACCCACTTCGAGGACATCGGCAAGGGTGATCGCCAGGCGATCATCATCGACGAGTTGCCGTACCAGGTGAACAAGGCCAACCTGCTGATGAAGATCGGCGAGCTGGTGCGCGAGAAGAAGATCGAAGGCATCACCGAAATCCGCGACGAGTCGGACAAGTCCGGCATGCGCGCGGTGATCGAGCTGCGCCGCGGCGAGATGCCGGAAGTCGTGCTCAACCATCTCTACAAGCAGACCCAGTTGCAAGACAGCTTCGGCATCAACATGGTCGCGATCGTGGACGGACAGCCCAAGCTGCTGAACCTGAAGGAAGTGATCGACGCCTTCCTGCGCCACCGCCGCGAAGTCGTCACGCGCCGTACCATCTTCGAATTGCGCAAGGCGCGCGAGCGTGGCCACATCCTGGAAGGCTTGGCGGTGGCGCTGTCCAACGTGGACGAGATCATCGCGCTGATCAAGGCGGCGCCGACGCCTCCCGATGCGAAGCGCGAGCTGATGGGGCGCGCATGGCGTTCGTCGCTGGTCGAGGACATGCTCTCCCGCGTGAGCGATGCGTCGCGCCCGGATGGGCTGGCGCCCGAGTTCGGGCTGGAGAAGGGCGCCGGGTATCACCTCTCCGACGCGCAGGCACAGGCCATCCTCGAACTGCGCCTGCAGCGCCTGACCGGGCTGGAGCAGGACAAGATCGTCGGCGAATACCGCGAGGTGATGGACAAGATCACCGACCTGCTCGACATCCTGGCGAAGCCCGAGCGCGTGACGCAGATCATCGGCGAGGAGCTGGCGGCGGTGAAGGCGCAGTTCGGCGACAAGCGCCGCAGCGAGATCATCACGCACACGCAAGAGATGAGCATGGAAGACCTGATCGCGCCGGAAGACGTGGTGGTCACGCTGTCGCACGGTGGCTACATGAAGGCGCAGAAGCTCGACGAGTACAGCGCGCAGAAGCGCGGCGGGCGCGGCAAGCAGGCGACTGCGACCAAGGAAGACGACTTCATCGACAACCTGTTCATCGCCAACACGCACGACTACATCCTGTGCTTCTCCAACCGTGGCCGCGCGTACTGGCTGAAGGTCTACGAAGTGCCGCAGGGCAGCCGCATCTCGCGCGGCAAGCCCATCGTCAACCTGCTGCCGCTTGAGGAAGGCGAGAAGATCAACGCCATCCTGCCGGTGAAGGAGTTCAGCGAGGACAAGTTCGTGTTCTTCGCCACCGCCGAAGGCACGGTGAAGAAGACCGCGCTGTCGCAGTTCGCCAACCCGCGCAAGGCAGGCATCATCGCCATCGCGCTGGACGAGGGCGACTTCCTGATCGGTGTGGCGATCACCGACGGCAAGCACGACGTGATGCTGTTCTCCGACGAGGGCAAGGCGGTGCGCTTCGACGAGAACGACGTGCGCGCGCTGGGCCGCGATACGCGCGGCGTGCGCGGCATGAACCTGGCCAAGGGAGGCAAGGTGATCTCGATGCTGGTGGCCGAGAACGAAGAGCAGTCCGTGCTGACCGCCACCGAGAACGGCTACGGCAAGCGCACCCCGATCACCGAGTACACGCGCCACGGCCGCGGTACGCAGGGCATGATCGCGATCCAGACTTCGGAGCGCAACGGCAAGGTGGTTGCCGCTACGCTGGTGCAGCCCGAGGACGAGATCATGCTGATCGGCACCAACGGCGTGCTGATCCGTACCCGCGTCAAGGAGATCCGCGAGATGAGCCGCGCGACCCAGGGTGTGACGCTGATGAACCTGGGCAAGGGCGACAAGCTGGCCGGTCTGAGCCGCATCGCCGAGCCGGAAGAAGAATCTGACTTGCCGGAGTAAGCAATATGACCATTTATAACTTCAGCGCAGGCCCCGCGGTATTGCCGAAAGAGGTGTTGCAGCAGGCTCAGGCGGAATTGCTCGACTGGCATGGCAGCGGCATGTCGGTGATGGAGATGTCCCATCGCGGCAAGGAATACATGGGCATCCACGCCCAGGCCGAGGCCGACCTGCGCGAGCTGATGGGCATCCCGAAGAACTATAAGGTGCTGTTCCTGCAAGGCGGCGCGCACCTGCAGTTCTCGATGATCCCGTTGAACCTGCTCGCTGGCCGCGCTTCCGCGGACTATGTGGACACCGGCATCTGGTCGAAGAAGGCCATCGACGAGGCGAAGAAGTTCTGCAACGTGAACGTGGCTGCGAGCAGCGCCGACAGGAAGTTCACCTACGTCCCTGAGTTCAAGAACTGGAAGCTGGACAAGGAAGCCGCTTACGTCCATTACACGCCGAACGAGACCATCGACGGCGTGGAGTTCGGCTGGGTGCCTGATACTGGCGACGTGCCGCTGGTGGCGGATATGTCGTCCAACATCCTGTCGCGCCCCTATGACGTGTCTAAGTTCGGCCTGATCTACGCCGGCGCACAGAAGAACATCGGCCCCGCCGGCGTGACGCTGGTGATCGTGCGCGACGACCTGGTGGGACACGCCGATCCGCGGCTGCCGACCATGCTGAATTACAAGACGCATGCCGATGCCGATTCGATGTACAACACGCCGCCGACCTACGGCATCTACATGTCCGGCCTGGTGTTCCAATGGCTGAAGAAGAACGGCGGCGTCGCGGCGATGGAAAAGACCAATATCGCCAAGGCGAAGCTGCTGTACGACGCCATCGACGCCAGCGGCGGTTTCTATGTGTGCCCGGTGAACAAGGCAGACCGCTCGCGTATGAATGTGCCGTTCAAGACCGCGAATGCGGCGCTGGATGCCGAGTTCCTCAAGCAGGCGGAAGCGCGCGGCATGCTGCAGCTCAAGGGCCACAAACTCGCGGGCGGCATGCGCGCCTCCATCTACAACGCCATGCCCATGGCGGGTGTGCAGGCGCTGGCAGACTTCATGGGTGAGTTCGCGCAGCGCAAGGGTTGATCGTCCATGTCCGATGAATTGAAAAAATACCGCGAGCAGATCGACAGCATCGACGACGAGCTGCTCCAGCTGTTCAACCGGCGCGCCGCGCTGGCGCAGCAGATCGGCCATGCCAAGGGCGATGGGCCGGTGCTGCGCCCCGAGCGCGAGGCGCAGGTGTTGCAGCGCCTGCAGGCGCAGAACGCCGGGCCACTGGCCAACGCCGCCGTGGCGCAGCTGTTCACCGAAGTGATGTCGCAGTGCCGCGCGCTGGAAGCGCCGCTGACGGTCGCCTATCTCGGCCCGCAGGGGACGTTCACCGAGGCAGCTGCACTGAAGCGTTTCGGCAGTGCGATCCAGGGCCAGCCGTCCGCGACCATCGACGATGTGTTCCACGCGGTGGAGAGCGGCGCGGCCCACTACGGCGTCGTGCCGGTGGAGAATTCCACCGAGGGCGCGGTGGGGCGCACGCTCGACCTGTTGCTGAACAGCAACCTGAAGATCTGCGGCGAGGTGATGCTGCAGGTGCACCAGTGCGTGATGTCGAACGAGAACGACCTGTCGGTGATCCGCAAAATCTATTCGCATCCGCAGTCGTTCGGGCAATGCCAGAGCTGGCTGAACGCGCACCTGCCGCACGCCGAACGCATCACTGCTTCCAGCAATGCCGATGCGGCGCGCCTGGCGGCGCAAGAGTCGTTCGCGGCGGCAGTCGGCGGCGCGCAGGCGGCGGAACATTTCAAGCTCAAGGTGCTGGCGCAGAACATCGAGGACGATGCGCGCAACACCACGCGCTTCCTGGTGCTGGGCAACCAGCAGGTGGCGCCGTCCGGCGGCGACAAGACCTCGCTGGTGCTGTCGGCCGCGAACCGCCCCGGGGCAGTGCATGACCTGCTGGTGCCGCTGGCCAAGCACGGCGTGTCGATGACCAAGCTGGAATCGCGCCCGGCGCGTTCCGGCCTGTGGGAATACGTGTTCTACATGGACATCGAAGGCCATCAGCAGGAGGCCCGCGTCGCCGCCGCGCTGGAGGAACTGAAGCAGGCCGCCGCATTCGTGAAAATTTTGGGTTCATATCCGGTCGCCGCGTAGGCGATCTTCTTGGAGTTATCGATGGCATTACCGCAGCTGTGTTGGGACGTGAAGTTCCTCAAAGACAATCCGACCTTGAAGGACGAGAATTACGGCATCCCTGCCGAGTTGAAGAAGATCAACTATCCGATCCGTCTGGTGCGCTACTGGTTCATGTACCACTTCCTGCGCGAGGACGCGGCGCGCAAGGGTGCGCTGGACGTCTGCGAGATCGGCGTGGACACGGGGCAGATGCTGGGCTTCATGCATGCTGCGGCCGAGCACGGCGGCGAGAAGGTGCCGCTGGCGAGCTGGGATGCGGTGGACGCGCTGATCCGCGAGGACATCCTGAAACGCGCCGGCTACAACCATTTCTATGAAGTGGACCTGGAAAGCCCGGAGTTCAAGCTGGATGAAGGCAAGCAGTACGACGCGATGATCCTGTTGCATGTGCTGGAGCACCTGTTCAAGCCCGAAGAGCTGATCACCAAGCTGGTGCCGCACCTCAAGCCGGGCGGCATGCTGATCGGCGGCTTCCCCTCGCTGCCCGAGTCAATGGCGCAGTCGCGCGAGGACAAGATCCGTCCGGGCGCGCGCAAGTACGGCCACGTCAGCGTGTTCTCGCCCAAGCGCGTGCGCGACATGGCGGCGGCCAACGGCTTGGAAGTCGAAGTTCTGACCGGCGCGTTCTTCATCCGCAAGAAGGGCTTCTTCCTGGAGAACTACCAGTGGTGGATGCGCTTCAACCTGTGGTTCGGCGCGATGTTCCCCGGCTGGCCCGGCGAGACCTACTGGATCCTGCGCAAGCCCACCAAGTAACTAGAGATTCAAATGATGGACTACACACAACTGGCCCCGGCCTACATTCGCGCCATCGCGCCTTACCAGCCGGGCAAGCCGATCTCCGAACTGGAGCGCGAGCTGGGCATCACTGGCATCGTCAAGCTGGCCTCGAACGAGAACCCGCTCGGTTGCAGCCCAAAGGCGGTGGCTGCGATGCACGAGGCGATCAAGACCATCGCCCTGTATCCGGACGGCAACGGCTTCGAGTTGAAGGATGCGCTGGTGCAGCGCTACGGCGTGGCGCACAACCAGGTCGTGCTGGGCAACGGTTCGAACGACATGCTGGAACTGGCCGCGCGCGCCTTCCTGACCGTCGGCGACAATGCGGTGTATTCGGCTCACGCGTTCGCGGTGTATCCGCTGGCGGTGCAGGAGGTAGGGGCGACGGGCGTCAGCGTGCCGGCGATCGAGTTCGGCCACGACCTGAAGGCGATGCTGAAGGCAGCAGTCGAGCACAAGGCCAAGCTGGTGTTCATCGCCAACCCGAACAACCCGACCGGTACTTTCCTGAAGCCGGCGGATCTGCTGGAGTTCCTGCGCGCCTTGCCGCCGCAGATCCTGGTGGTGCTGGACGAAGCGTACAACGAATACCTGCCGGAAGAGTGCCGCTACGATTCCGTTGCGTGGCTGAAGGAGTTTCCCAACCTGATCGTCTCGCGCACCTTCTCCAAGGCCTACGGGCTGGCGGGGTTGCGCGTGGGTTATGCCTTCGGGAATGCACAGGTGGTGGACATGATGAACCGCGTGCGCCAACCGTTCAACGTCAACAGCATCGCGCAGGCGGCCGCCGTCGCGGCGCTGGCGGACGACGACTTCGTGCGCAAGACCAACGAACTCAACCGGCGCGGCATGGTGCAGCTCACCGAGGGCCTGGTCAAGCTGGGGTTGGAATACATCCCGTCGTTCGGCAACTTCGTGGCGTTCCGCATCGGCGGGGCGACGGCACGTTACCGACGCTTGCTCGAACTGGGCGTGATCGTGCGTCCGATATCGAACTACGACATGCCGGACTGGTTGCGCGTGAGCATCGGTCTGGAATCGGAAAATGAGAAATTTCTGTCTGCGCTGAAGCAGGCGTTAGAGGAAAAACTCGCGTAGCGTTCGTTCGCCTCCTCTCCCGCCTGCGGGAGAGGATTGAGGAGAGGGAGCGCAAACGGTTTATTAAGCGGGTGTGGCTATGCTGGCCTGCCCGCAGAGAGGAAATGAAATGATTATCGTGATGGGTAGGGATGTCACCGACGAACAGATCGGTGCGGTGGTTAAGAAACTTGAAACGGCCGGTCTGAAGGCCAACATCTCGCGCGGCATCGAGCGCACCGTGATCGGCGCGATCGGCGACGAGCGCAAGTTGAGCGAAGAGATGTTCACGCCGCTGCCGGGCGTCGAGTCGGCGATGCACATCGCCAAGCAGTACAAGATCGTGTCACGCGAGTCGCACAAGGAAAACACCGTGATCGACATCGCCGGCGTGCCGCTGGGCGGCAAGCAGATCCAGATCATCGCCGGTCCCTGCTCGGTCGAGACGCAGGATCAGATGGACCTGTCGGCGAAGTTCGTGCACGAGGCGGGCTGCCGCCTGATGCGCGGCGGCGCGTTCAAGCCGCGCACCAGCCCGTATGCCTTCCAGGGCCACGGCGCCGAAGGCCTGGACATGTTCCGCAAGGCGGCGAGCCAATACAAACTGCCCATTGTCACCGAGCTGATGGATGCGCGCCAGCTGGATACCTTCCTCGAGTACGACGTGGACGTGATCCAGATCGGTACGCGCAACATGCAGAACTTCGACCTGCTGAAGGAAGTCGGCCGCTGCAACAAACCGGTGATCCTCAAGCGCGGCATGTCGGCGACCATCTCCGAATGGTTGATGGCGGCGGAATACATCGCGGCAGGTGGCAACCACAACATCATCTTCTGTGAGCGCGGCATCCGCACCTTCGAGACCTACTACCGCAACGTGCTGGACGTGACCGCGATCCCGGTGCTGAAGAAGGAGACCCACCTGCCGGTGATCGTCGATCCTTCGCACGCGGGCGGCAAGGCGTGGATGGTGGCGGCACTGTCCCAGGCCGCGGTCGCCGCGGGCGCGGACGGCCTGCTGGTCGAGATGCATCCGAATCCCTGCGAGGCTTGGTGCGACGCCGACCAAGCGCTGACCCCGCAGGAACTGAAGAACCTGATGGGCACGCTGGGCGGCATCGCCCAGGCGATCGGTCGTTCGCTGTAGGGGGATGATCGATTAAACGGCGAGTCGCCGGATAATCTCCGCCCGCGCGTCGGTTTGAAATCCGACCCCGCGGGCGTTTTTTCGGCTAGTTGTAGGTGACGGTGACGGTGATGGTGTCGCTGTAATTGCCTACCACCGCCGATGTCTGTCCACTCGGTATGCGACCGTAGATCGGGTGGTCCACATAGGAGCTGTCGATCAGGACGAAGAGGGTGATCGAACCGGTGACCACTCCCGTTCCCCCGCTGTTATTGCCCCATATAGTCGTATAGGTGTTGCTGGTGTACAGGTTGTAATTGAGCGGATTGCCGGCATTGTCCATGTGGCGCGGGGTGTAAGTGCCGGCGTGACCCGTGCTGAGGGCGATGCTGTAGTTGATCGTGCCCAGGGTGATGAGGCTGGAGCAGCTGACGCGCACGTTGCCGGCGGCGTCTACGTTTGAACCGGAGAGCGGGTAGTAGGCGCCGAACGACACGCCGGTTGCGCTGGTCGAGCATGAACAACCGAGGCATAGTGCGGAGGCCTGCAGCGGCGTCAGCAAGATCAGGGCAGCGAGCAGTCTGTTCTTCATGGCATTCTCCCGTGCGAACGTTCTCATCATGGCAGTACTCCCTGACAGGTATATTTGCCCAGTTCGGCGAGCGGCGGGCTGTCGGGCGGCAGTTTGATGTTGATCTGGCATCCCCGTCCATTCCAGCTGACCAGCAGTTCGTTGGATTCTGCAAGCGAGGGGATGAACACTTCGCCGCGCTGACCGACAGGATATTCCTCTTCGTGGTCGAGCATCATGACCGTCGCCCCCGAAGGGATAAAGGAGCCGTCTTCCAGCACGATGACCAGGGTGCCGCCGTGGGTGGGCTTGATCGGGAATTCTGCGTAAGTGCCGCTGCGTAGCGCCGGGGTGAGCTGCAGTTCCAGCTGTTCGACTTGCGCTTCGATCGGCAAATCTTCTTCTTCAACGCTGATGCGGTTCAACTGGTAAGGACGCAGGTGCGGAATCAGCGCCTTGCCCTCGCTGTCAGTGGTGCCCACGGGGCGGTTTTCGTAATAGACACGGACATCGGGATAGCCCCCGGCATTTACCACGGCGAAGCTGTCGTCGATGCGGCGGCTGGCAAAGGCCGATCCGCCCAGGAATGCGATGCCGCCGCTGGCTCCCAGCCGTGTAGTGGATGTCGCCGGCTGCTGAGAGACGCCGGCGGTGTAAGTGCCGCGGTCGGTCTGCCACGAACCATTCGCTTCCTCTCGTTTATTGAGTCCTTCCTGAGCCAGCAGGCGGTAGCCGAAACCCGAGCCCTCCGGCAGGTTCTTCTGGACTTGCACTAGGCTGTCGTTGCCTGCGTTCTGCCGGTTGAACTGGGCGCTGGCCGAAGTGCGGTCGCCGAAGGAATGGCTGATATTGAAGCCGATGGTGCGATTGGTGTTTGTCGAACTCACGCTCTGGGTCGCGTACAGCAGTAGGTAGAACTCCCGGAACAGGTTGCGGCTGTAGTTGATGGACCAGATGCGGTTGCCCGGCTGACCCCAGTACTGCTGGTCGACGTGATTGAGCGACAGCGAGCCACCTTCCTCGCCGAGGGGAAGCCCGAGTTGCAGGCTCAGCGTGTTGCGCGGCCGCACGTTGCCGGATACCCAGCTCAATTCGGTGAAGCGGGGGCTGCTGATCTGGTCCTGCACGCTCCAGGAGAACTTCCGGCTGACCTGCTCCATCCCCGCCATGAACAACGCGCCGTCGCCGTCCGGGCCGTGGCTCGCCGCCACCGCGGCCTGTGCGACGCCGAAGTCCGGCCACAGGTAGACGCCGCCCACCCCGGCAGTCTGCTGGTTGGAGAGGACTTCGGCCCGCAGTTCGCGGGTGAAACGGTTGCTGACGCCATAGCGGTGAGTCGCGGCGGCGAACGGCTTTCCGTAATGGTTGCCGAGCAGGCTGTAATCCAGGCGGTCAAAGCCGACCTCATAGGAATGATCGCTCAGCCCCTCGCGCAGCAGTGATGGACTGGCGTAATACCGCTGGGTAATGATCTGTTGCCGTCCAAGCAGGTCCCTGACCACCAGCTGCACCTCGCCGGCGCCGGTGATGACCGGCACGTTGCTGATCTCGAAAGGGCCGGGCTGGACTGTTTGGCTGGCACGCTGCGCGTTGTTGACATACACGTCCACCGTGGAGGGCAGGGCGGCGATGCCCGCGGCGCTGGGCTGGGGGAAGGTGACGAAGCCCGGTTGGGTGTCGAAGCTCGTGCGCCATTGCAGGCCGCCGAAGCGTACTGCGCGACCCCAGGTGCCAGCGCGGCTGATGCCGTCCCCCAGCTGGAAGCGTGATACCGATTCCGGGTCATCGTGTGTCCAGGCGGTTTCCAGCCGCGTGAAATCGTGCGGTGCGCCTCGGTTCTTCCAGAGGACGGTGGTGGTGCCGACCCCATGCTGGTTGAATAGGCCTGCCTCGAACTGGGCGTTGCTGGCCTGGCTGTTGGTGCTCTGCTGGGTGAGCAGGTCGTAATTGAAGAAGCCGCCCGGCGAGACACGGGGGCTGCGTCGCAATCCCGCGGCCAGATTGAAATTGCTGGGCAAGAAGTCTGCGAGCGGTATCTCCAGTTGCAGTTCCTGAGCGGCTTCGTCCAGTCGGTAGCGTAGTCCCGGGATCGCGTCGAGTGGATAATAGTTTTCGCCTTCGTACGGGATGGGTTCGACCGGCGGAATGTTGAGTCGCCAGTGCCTCAGGGCCTCGGCGGAGGCGGCCAGCCTTCCGTTATTGAGCGTGGTGATGTGCTCGCAGTCCAGCCGCGGGACGCCATTGATGCGTACCGCCAGCAGCAGTTCGGCTTCGCAGGTGTAGTTCGCCTTCTTATTGGCCGCAGGGGGCGGGGTTGCTGCGGGTGTCGTCCCTGTTTGCGCGTGCGCGATACCGCCGGCAGCCAGATATATCAGCGCCAGCGGTCCAAGTAGGTAAGGCGGCCTAGGGCGCAACTTGTTCCTGTCCGGTCGGCTCCAGTTCGACTTTGGCCGCGACCAGGCCATCGTTGATGTGTGCAGTAAATTCGAGCTGCCGGGCGTTCCAGTCGATGTTGGGCTTCAGCCTGATCTGGCGCGACTGCCCGGCCAGCAGCACGAAACCGGCAGGTTGCCAGTCCACCAGTTGGGAACCGCCCGCCGCCTCGTTCAGCTTGATGTCCTTCAGCTGGATGTGGTGGTTGCTCATGTTGTTCAGGGTGAGCAGCACTTCGCCGTTGGCGGTGCGGCTTGCCTTCCAGTTCAGCCGGTTGTTCTGTGTTTCCCTAGGCTGGACATAGACGGGGAGGTCCAGGCGCAGCGCGATGCGCAAGCCGTTGAATTCTTCCTTGGGGGGCGGCGGCACTTCGGTGAGGCGCAGGCGGTAGGCCAGCTCATTCTTTACATCTGTCTTTCGGCTCAGGCCGATGCGGATGACCTGGCGTTTGCCGGCTTTGAGCGTGAATATCGGCGGGTTGATCAGCAGATCGTGGCTGGGGGTGTACGCGTTTTCTCCATCCTGCTGGGTCCAGCGCACCAGTTCCGTTTGAATGACCTTCGCTTCATCGCTCTCGTTTTCGAGAGCGAGTGCAACGGAGCGATGTTGCGCGTCCAGCGTCACCCTGACCGGGGTGACGTTGAGGCTGCTGGCACGGGCCGCGCAGGCTAAGCCCAACAGGCAGACGATGCTTCCGGCAACCAGGCTGGTGCAACGCAATAGTCGTTTCATGTGGCCTCCTTGGTTAGTGAATGTATTCCCTAGTCGTTCAATGTCACGGTTACGGTGATCGTGTCGGCATAGTCGCCGATCGGGCTGTTCTGGCCTGCCGGCATGCGGCCATACACATTGATGTTCTGGGCGGTGCCGTCGCTGACCATGTGCACATCGCTGTTGGCGTCGTTGCCCCAGCGAACCGTTCTGCTTGTGTCGCTGAAAAGATCGTAGTTCAGGTAATCGGCGGCACCGTGTTTCATGCGGCGGTTGGGGGCGCTGTAGTTGACGCCATCGCTCAGTCCGATCTCGTAACCGGTGCCGCTGCTGCAAGTGACGGTGATGGTGCTGATCCCGTCATTCTGGCTGCCGTCATAGTTGCCGAATGCAAGTTCGGTTGCCGTCGCGGCACTGCAGGTGCCGGAAATGCTCGCGGTAACTCGGAAGGTGGTCTGCAACGGCGCGGCGGTTGCCTGCGTCATTGCAGCCAGGGTGAGGAGGCTAAGGAGTGCTTTTGAATGAATCCGGTGTAACGTCATTCCTTTCCCTCCGTGTACAAAAGCGACCTAGCGGGCTGGCTGCTCCAATTCGACTCTGGTTTCCGACAGGCCCTCGTCGGTGCCGGCGACCAGGCTAAGTTGATTGTTCTGCCAGCCGGACGGCAGTGGCACGGCGATCTGGCGTGTCTGTCCGGCGAGCAGCGTGGCTGGTTCCTGTTGCCATTCGGCCAGTTGCTGGCCATTACCGGGGTCGCGGACCTTGAGGCTGATGAGGCGCATATGGCGGTTGCCGCCGTTGATCAGAGTTAGTTGCAGCATTCCATCCGGACCCTGCGCTGCTTTCCACTCAACCCTGTCGATCGGATTGGCCTTGGGGGCGACGAACACGGCGAGACCCAGGCGCAGCGCGATGCGCAAGCCGGTGAAGCCTTCCTTGGGCGGCGGGGGGACCTCACTGATGTAAAGTCGATAGGCCAGTTCCTGCGCTTTTTCTGCCTTGCGGTTCAGTCCGATGCGGATGACCTGGGTCTGGCCGGGTTGCAGCTTGGCGATGGGTGGGTTGGTCAGGATGTCGCGGCTGGGGGTGTAAATGTTCTCGCCATTCTCCTGGGTCCAGCGCAGCAGCTCGGTCTGGATGACCTTTGCCTCATCGCTCTCGTTCTTGAGGGTAAGCGCCGCGGAATGTTTCTTCTCATCCAGCGTGACGAGTATCGGGCTGATGGATAGCGACGCGGCCTGTGCGGTGGCGGAGACCAGCAGCGACAACAGGGAGGCGGATATCAAGCGCAAAACGGATGAGACTGTGAACATTATCTTCCTCGATTATTGTTGTTCGTCGATCGCAACTGCCCTGGCTCTGCATGCCAGCGTGGTCTTTAAGGGGTGTATGTGACCGTGACCGTGATGGTGTCTGTATAGGCTCCTGCAATCAGGCTTTGGCTGCCGGGGAGGCGGCCATAGACGGTCAGGGTCTGGGCCGATCCCGTGCCGGTGCCGGAAACCAGTTCACCTCCCGAGTTTCCCCAGCGGTTGGTATGGGTATCTTCCTTGTAGAGCTCATAGTTCAGGAAGTCCGTCGTGCCATGCAGCATGCGGCGGTTAGGCGACGAGAAATGAGTGCCGTCGTTCAATCCCACGGTGTAAGCACCGCCACTGGTGCAGGTGACGGAAACCGTCGTGGTCGCATCTATCTGGGTGCCGGTGTAATCGCCAAATGCCAGGTCGTTTCCCGCGGTTACGGAGCAACTGGTAGGGATGTTTGCGGTGACGTTGAAGGTATCGGTTGCGGTAGCTGCGTATGCCGTTGGGGCGTTGGCCAGGCAGGCGACCAAGGCGAGGGAGGTCAAGCGAACGAGCGGCTTCTTCATGACTGACTCCTGATGTAGGACGGTGAACGGCAATTTACACTGTTTTAGTCAAGTTGTGTGCGCTCGGCCCATTGCGCCGCATCTACGGGGAGCAAAGAGCGAAGTCGGGTAGGATTTGGGGAGGGTGGCTCGGGTATAATCCGGACTTTTACAGGTGGCGGTTTTGTGGCGCAATCGTTCAAAAAAATAGTGATTTTCGGCGTCGGCCTGATCGGCGGCTCGTTCGCGCTTGCCTTGCGCAAGGCCCATGCCGTGGGCGAGGTGATCGGCTTTGGGCGCAGCGCGACGACACTCGAGCAGGCCAGGCAGCTCAACATCATCGACCGTATCGGTGAAGATGCGGCGCGTGAAGTGGCGGATGCCGATCTGGTGCTGTTCGCCACGCCGGTTGGCCAGATGGCGGAGTTGATGGCACGCATCGCGCCGCATCTGGGTGCCCACACGCTGGTCACCGACGGCGGCAGCACCAAGGGCGACGTGGTCGCCGCTGCCCGCGCGAACATGGGCGGCAGGGTGTCGCAGTTCGTTCCCGCACATCCCATCGCGGGGGCGGAGAAGAGCGGTGCGGCTGCGGCGATGGCCGATCTCTATGTCGGCAAGAAAGTGGTACTGACCCCACTGGCGGAGAATTCGAGAGAGGCCGTGGCGCGCGTGCGCCAGGCTTGGGTGGCGTGCGGCGCGGTGGTGAGCGAACTGACCGCCGAGCAACACGATGCCGTGTTTGCCGCAGTCAGCCACCTGCCTCACCTGCTTTCTTTTGCGCTGGTGCATGACCTGGCGCAACGCGACGACCGAGATCTCTTGCTTTCCTTCGCCGCCAGCGGCTTCCGCGACTTCACCCGCATCGCCGCGAGCAGCCCTGAGATGTGGCGCGATATCAGCCTTGCCAATCGCGAGGCGTTGTTGCGTGAGTTGCGGACCTATATCGGCGAACTGACGATGATGAGCAGTGCGCTGGAGGCGGGCGATGCGGCGCGGCTCGAAGAGATTTTCCGTACTGCGCGCGAATTGCGCGCGGGATGGGCTGAACGACAAGGACAATGATGGATCGTATTTCAAGCAAGCACATCTGGTGGCTGGTCATCGCCATCGCAGTGATCTGGTTCGCCAATCTCGAATACCGTACGCTGATCAAGCCGGACGAAGGGCGCTATGCCGAGATCCCGCGCGAGATGGTGGTGAGCGGCGACTGGGTGACCCCGCGCCTGAATGAGCTCAAGTATTTCGAGAAGCCACCGCTGCAATACTGGGCGACCGCAACCGCCTATACGGTGTTCGGCGAACATCAGTGGACCTCACGGTTGTGGACCGGCCTGACCGGTTTCGCCGGCATCCTGCTGGTGTGGTTCGCCGGGCTGCGCCTGTTCGGACGCGAGGCGGCAGGTTATGCCGCGCTGCTGCTCTCGAGCAGCCTGCTGTATGTGCTGATGGGACACATCAACACGCTGGACATGGGCGTGACGTTCTTCATCACGCTGGGCATCGTCGGCCTGCTGCTGGGACAATCGGAAGCCGGTGACGAGAAAAAACGGCGCAACTGGATGATGCTCGCGTGGGCGGGCATGGCGCTGGCGGTGCTGAGCAAAGGGCTGATGGGCATCATCCTGCCGGGCGCCGCATTGTTCATCTATTGCCTGGTGCAGCGCGATTTCGGCGTGCTGAAACGCATGCACTGGCTGCCGGGACTTGCGGTGTTCGCGGTGATCACCGTGCCGTGGTTCGTGCTGGTGATGAAGGCCAATCCCGAGTTCTTCGAGCGCTTCTTCATCTACGAGCACTACACGCGTTTCACCACCAAGGATCTGGGGCGTTACCAGCCCTGGTATTTCTTTATTCCCATCTTGCTGGCCGGCGCGCTGCCGTGGACGGTGCTGATGTTCGACAGCATATGGCGCACCGTGCGCAACAGCGGGCTGCCGGAGCGGATGTTCAACAGCCAGCGTTTCCTGTTGGTCTGGGCGGTGTTCGTCTACGTCTTTTTCTCCGTCTCCGGTTCCAAGTTGCCGTCCTACCTGCTGCCGATGTTCCCGGTGCTGGCGCTGTTGATGGGCAAGCGTATCGCCGAGATGCGCGAGCGTGTGCTGTTCTGGCAGGTGGTGCCCGCATTGACGGTTCCGCTGGCGCTGCTATGGCTGGCGCTGAATGTGGGTAAGCTGGCCGATACGCCGAACCAGATCGAGTTGTATCCGCATTACGCCCCCTGGCTAATGACGGCCGCGATGGTGTCGTTGGCGGGTTTGATGGCAGGGTTGCGGTTGCTGTGGCGCGGAAAGAAATCCGTCGCGGTGCCGGTGCTGGCGTTGACTGCGCTGGTGGCGGCGCAGATCGCCCTTTCCGGTTATGAAACCGTGGCGCGCGAACGTTCCGCGAAACACATCGCCGAGGCAATCCATGCGGAGGTGAAGCCGGAGATCCCGTTCTACTCGGTGCTGACCTACGAACAGACGCTGCCGTTCTATATCAAGCATACTTTCACACTGGTGCAGTACCAGGACGAGATGGCTTACGGCATCAAGCAGGAGCCGCAGCGCTACATCCCGACGCTGGACGAGTTCGCCAAGGCATGGAATGCCCAAACGAAGGCGCTGGCGATCATGCCGGCGTATGCCTATCCGCAAGTTCAGCACTTGGGCATTCCTATGCAGATCATTTTTGAAGATACGCAACACATTGTGGTGAAGAAACCATGAATCTAGTCAGCTTCGGTTTGATTTTTACCGGCGTGATGCTCAATGCCGCTGCGCAGATACTGATGAAGGCGGGCACCAATGCCGTCGGACATTTTGAATTCTGTGCCGAGAACATTCTGCCCATAGGCTGGAAGCTGGCGACGGAGTGGCACATCGTCACCGCGTTGTTCTGCTATGCGCTGAGCGTGGTCATCTGGATACTCGCGCTGTCGCGCGTGCCGGTCAGTGTCGCTTTCCCGATGTTGTCCATGGCCTATGTGGTCAACGCGATTGCGGCCTGGTATCTGTTGGGCGAAGCATTCAATCCGACCAAGCTGGTCGGTATGGGCGTCATCATTCTCGGTGTCATCATTATTTCCAGGGCGTAACGAAACATGGCATTCCTTCCTTTTTCCAAACCTACCATCGACGAGGCGACCATCGCCCAAGTTGCCGACGTGCTGCGCTCCGGCTGGATCACCAGCGGTCCCAAAGTGGCCGAATTCGAGAAACAACTTTCCGAATATTTCGGCGGACGCCCGGTGCGCACCTTCAACTCCGGCACCTGCACCATGGAGATTGCACTGCGCATCGCGGGCATCGGCGCTGGCGACGAGGTCATCACTACGCCGATCTCCTGGGTGGCGACTTCCAACGTCATCATCGAAGTCGGTGCGACGCCGGTGTTTGCCGATATCGATCCGGTTACGCGCAACATCGACCTGGACAAGGTCGAGGCTGCGATCACGCCACGCACCAAAGCCATCATTCCCGTATATCTCGCCGGCAAGCCGGTGGACATGGACCGTCTGTACGCCATCGCCGCCAAGCACAAGTTGCGCGTCATCGAGGATGCTGCACAGGCGCTTGGATCAAGCTGGAAAGCGAAGCCCATCGGCTCGTTCGGCGACTTCGTGTCGTTCAGCTTCCAGGCCAATAAGAACATCACCACTTCCGAGGGCGGCTGCCTGGTGTTGAACAACGAGGAAGAGGCGAAGCTCGCGGAGAAATACCGCCTGCAGGGCGTGACGCGCAGCGGGTGGGATGGCATCGAGGTGGACGTGCTGGGCGGCAAGTTCAATATGACGGACGTCGCCGCGGCAATCGGGTTGGGCCAGTTCGCTCATCTCGACGCCATCACCGCGAAGCGGCGCAAACTGGCGAAACATTACTTCGATTGCTTCGGTGCGGATTTCGAGGCGCGGACCGCCGCGCAGTTGCCACCCAAGGATTTCGAATCGACCAACTGGCACCTGTTCCAGTTGGTGTTGCCCGACACCATCACCCGTGCCGATTTCATGGAAAAGATGAAGGCGCGCGATATCGGTATCGGCTACCACTATGCGCCCATACACCTGTTCAAGCTGTATCGTGCAATGGGATTCAGGGAGGGCATGTTCCCGGTGTCCGAGCATGTGGGCAAGCAAATCGTGTCGTTGCCGATGTTCTATGCGATGAACGATGCGGATGTGGAGCGTGTGGTTGCGGCGGTGAAGGAGGTCTTGTCACCGAACTGAGGCGGCAAGTTCCGATGCGGCGGGAGGGTAAAGCAACAACGCCTGCACAGGGCAGGCGTTGTTCGCTGGGCAGGACTTACTTCTGAGACAGGATGTATTGAACCATCGTCTTGACTTCGTCCGCCTTGGCCGGTTGCGGAGGCATCGGCATGCTGCCCCAGGCACCGGAACCACCCTTGGATACCTTGGCGATCAGCTTGGCTTCCGCATCGGCTTGGCCGCGATATTTTGCCGCCACGTCCTTGTAAGCTGGGCCAACTACTTTCTTGTCCATCGAGTGGCAGGCCAGGCAGTTGTTCTTCTTCAGCAGTGCGCCACCATCCGCGTCCGCAGCCATGGCACTGCCTGCGTAAACAACGCCGGCCACCAACATAGAAGTCATCAATTGAATCTTGCGCATCTTGCTTCCTTTCATAATTAACAGATCAAATTTCCGCCACCAGCTTTGCAACTCGGGTGTCCGGCGGTTTCCCCGGCCGGTAGCCATGCCCTGACAATCAGGCGGCGCGAGTAGGATGACAGGAATTCGCTCACAGTTCCGGCTGGATTTGTAACAAGATTTGAAATTTCGCTAACGGCGCCCCATGCGGTAAAATGCCGCCCCTATGAGCGCTCTCCAACTTTCCGTCGTCATTCCCGTCTATAACGAAGAGCAGGGCTTGCAGGCCTTGTTCGACCGCCTGTACCCGGCGCTGGACAAGCTCGGCATCGGCTATGAGGTGCTGTTCGTCAACGACGGCAGCCGCGACCGTTCCGCCGCCATCCTGCGCGAACAGTTCCAGAAGCGGCCCGAGGTGACGCGGGTGATCCTGTTCAACGGCAACTTCGGCCAGCACATGGCGATCATGGCTGCATTCGAGCATAGCCGAGGGCAGCGCGTGGTGACGCTGGACGCCGACCTGCAGAACCCGCCGGAGGACATCGGCCTGCTGCTGGCGAAGATGGATGAGGGGCACGATTACGTCGGTTCCATCCGCCGCCAGCGCAACGATAGCGCCTGGCGGCACTATGCCTCGCGTGCGATGAATGGACTGCGCGAGCGTATCACGCGCATCAAGATGACCGACCAGGGTTGCATGTTCCGCGCTTATGATCGCCACATCATCGATGCGGTGAATTCGTGCCGCGAGGTGAGCACTTTCATCCCCGCGCTGGCCTATACCTTCGCGCGCAATCCGGCCGAAGTGGTGGTGGGGCACGAGGAGCGCATCGCGGGCGAATCCAAGTATTCGCTCTACAGCCTGATCCGTCTCAACTTCGACCTGATGACCGGCTTCTCGCTGGTGCCGTTGCAGATGTTCTCCATGATGGGGATGCTGATCTCGGTGTTCTCAGCATTGTTCTTCGTGCTGCTGGTCGTGCGTCGCCTGGTGATCGGGCCGGAAGCGGAAGGGCTGTTCACGCTGTTCGCGCTGATGTTCTTCCTGATCGGTATCGCGCTGTTCGGCATCGGCCTGCTGGGCGAATACATCGGGCGCGTCTACCAGCAAGTGCGCCACCGGCCGCGTTACCTGATCGAGGCGGTGCTCGAGGAGCAGGAGAAGGGCAAGGGCAGACGAGTGAAGAATTCGCAGGCGGAGGTGGTTGCCGGAGAGGTCAATCCCTTCGTCGCGGCCGAACCGAAAAAGAGAAAAACCAAGGCCGCCGATGAAACAGCGCATCCATCCTTGTTCTCGGATGTGCAGGAATGAGCCGGGCGGTCGTATTCGCCTACCATAACGTAGGATATCGCTGCCTTTCGGTACTGCTGGCGCATGGGGTGGATGTCGCGCTGGTGGTGACGCATCGCGACAATCCGAACGAGAACATCTGGTTCGACAGTGTGCAGGAGTTGGCGGAGTTGCACGGTATTCCGACCATCACGCCGGACAATCCGAATGCGCCGGAAGTGGTCGAGCAGATAGGCGCATTGCAGCCGGACTTCTTCTTTTCCTTCTACTACCGCGAGATGCTGAAAGCGCCGCTGTTGGCTATCCCCAAACAGGGGGCGCTGAACATGCACGGTTCGCTGCTGCCGAAATATCGTGGCCGCGTGCCGGTGAATTGGGCGATAATCCGCGGCGAAACGGAAACCGGCGCGACACTGCATTACATGACCGAGAAACCGGACAACGGCGACATCGTGGCTCAGCAGGCCGTGCCCATCCTGCCCGATGACACGGCGCACGAGGTGTTCCAGAAGGTGACGGTCGCGGCGGAGATCGCGTTGAACGATGTGTTGCCGGCACTGCTGGCAGGCAATGCTCGGGCGGAGAAGCAGGACTTGAGTCAGGGGGCCTACTTCGGCGGCCGCAAGCCGGAGGACGGCATCATCGACTGGTCGAAGTCTGCGCAAGAGATACACAACCTGGTGCGCGCGGTGGCGCCGCCGTATCCGGCGGCGACGACTACGCTGATGGGCAAGCCCATGCGCATCCTGCAGACGCTGGTGACCAAGTGCACGGCGGCAGGGAAAGAACGGCCGGCCTTCTACGTGAAAGAGGGCAAGGCATATGCGATCTGCGGCAGCGGTGTGCTGCGCGTAGTGCGCTTTGAGTTGGACGGTGTCGAGATGAGCGCGGCGGAGTTCGCCGCAATGCATGGCACGGCAAGATTTGTATTCAATTGTTAAGGAAACGGTAATGAAAAAAGTATTGATCCTCGGCGTGAACGGCTTCATCGGTCACCATCTGTCCAATCGCATCCTCGCCACCACCGACTGGGAAGTCTATGGCATGGACATGAGCACCGATCGCATCTCCGACCTGATTGGCAAGCCGCGCTTCCACTTCTTCGAGGGTGACATCACCATCAACAAGGAATGGGTCGAGTACCACGTCAAGAAGTGCGACGTGATCTTGCCGCTGGTCGCCATCGCGACACCGTCCACTTACGTCAAGGCTCCGCTGCGCGTGTTCGAGCTCGACTTCGAGGCCAACCTGCCCATCGTGCGCGCCGCCGTGAAGTACAACAAGCACCTGGTATTCCCTTCGACATCCGAAGTCTACGGCATGTGCCACGACGAGGAATTCGACCCGGAAAACTCCGAGTTGATCTGTGGTCCGATCAACAAGCCGCGCTGGATCTACTCCAACTCCAAGCAGCTGATGGACCGGGTGATCTGGGGCTACGGCATGCAGGACAACCTGAACTTTACCCTGTTCCGTCCGTTCAACTGGATCGGCGCCGGCCTCGATTCCATCAATACCCCGAAGGAAGGCAGCTCGCGCGTGGTCACCCAGTTCCTCGGCCACATCATCCGCGGCGAGAACATCAGCCTGGTCGACGGCGGCCACCAGAAACGCGCGTTCACCTACATCGACGATGGCATCGACGCGTTGATGAAGATCATCGAGAACAAGAACGGCGTGGCCACCGGCAAGATCTATAACATCGGCAACCCGACCAACAACTACGCCATCCGCGACCTGGCCGACATGATGATGAAGCTGGCCGCCGAGTATCCGGAATATGCCGAGTCTGCGAAGAAGGTGAAGATCGTCGAGACCACTTCCGACGCTTACTACGGCAAGGGTTATCAGGACGTGCAGAACCGCGTGCCCAAGATCACCAATACCTGCGAAGAACTGGGCTGGAAGCCGACCACCACCATGGCCGACACCCTGCGCAAGATCTTCGACGCCTACCGCACCCAGATCGCCGAGGCCAAGGGCCTGGTCGATTGATTGTAGGGGCGCGATTCATCGCGCCCGGCCACTATAGGGCGTGATGAATCACGCCCCTACCGTATATGAAAAAGATCGCTCTCAAGATCGATGTGGACACCTATCGCGGTACGCGCGAGGGCGTGCCGCGTCTGGTCGAGGCGCTGCAACGCCACCATGCGCAAGCCAGCTTCTTCTTCTCGCTGGGGCCTGACCATACCGGGCGTGCAATCAAGCGCGTGTTCCGCCCGGGGTTCCTGAAAAAGGTCTCGCGCACCTCGGTGGTGGAGCACTACGGTATCAAGACGCTGCTGTACGGCACCTTGTTGCCGGGACCGGACATCGGCAGGAAATGCGCCGACATCATGCGTTCGGTGCGAGACGCGGGTTTCGAGGTGGGTATCCATTGCTACGACCACATCCGTTGGCAGGATCACGTGGCGGACAAGGATGAGTCATGGACGCGGCGCGAGCTGCAGCGTGCGGTTGATCGTTACACGGAGATATTCGGCGAGGCGCCGCGTGCTCATGCCGCCGCTGGCTGGCAGATGAATCGCCACGCGTTGCGCATGACGCAACGTCTCGGTTTCGATTACAGCTCGGATACGCGCGGTACTCAGCCGTTCATTCCCACATGGAATGCCGAGATCGTCACCTGTCCCCAATTGCCCACCACATTGCCGACGCTGGATGAAATCGTCGGGTGCGACGGCATTACGCCGGAAAACGTGGCGCAGCACGTGCTGGGGCTGACGGCAAATCCGTCCGCGACCGGCCATGTGTTCACCCTTCACGCCGAGTTGGAAGGCAGCAAGTGGATGCTGGCGTTCGAGCAGTTGCTGCAAGGCTGGCAGGAGCAGGGCTATGAGTTGGTGTCGATGCGCCAGTACCTGCAGGGGCTGGATACCGGAGCGCTGCCGAAGCGCGAGGTCGCGCTGCGCGAGATAGCCGGGCGCAGCGGGACACTGGCGGTCTCTCTTTAGCGTATAGCGCATCACCGCATTCGCGGGTATATTGGCACCCAACTACAGGCGGGGTGCGATATGTCTGACAACAAGGAACTGGAACGTTGGGTCTCGGTACTTTCCCGTGCAGATTTGCCGGTACTGAGGCAGACCGCGCGCGACCTTGCTGCACTGCGCGAGGATGAAGACCGGCTGACGGCGAATTCCATTGCCGATGTCATCGCCCGCGACCCCATGATGACGGTCAAGCTGCTGCGCTATCTTCAGCAGCACAAGCACCGTATGCAGACCACCGAGGTTGTCCAGGTCGAGCAGGCCCTGCTGATGCTGGGGGTCGAGCCCTTCTTCAACAATGTCCCGCCTCAGCCTGTGGCTGAAGAGATGCTCAAGTCGCACATCGTGGCGCTGCCGCCGATGCTGCGCGTCGTCCACCGTTCCCATCGCGCTTCCGAATATGCCAAGGACTGGGCGGTTCGCTTGCGCGACCTGCATTACGAAGAGGTGCGCATCGCCGCGCTGCTGCATGACATCAGTGAAATATTGATGTGGTGCTTTGCGCCGGAGCAGATGCTGAAGATCCGCGACATGCAGAAGAAAGACAAGGCCTTGCGCAGCCGCGAGGTACAGCAGCAAGTGCTGGGCTTCGCGCTGGCGGACCTGCAAAAGGAACTGGCCCAGCAATGGGGGCTGCCCGAACTGTTGCTGACCCTGATGAACGATTCCAGTGCGAGCCAGCCGCGTGTGCGAAACGTGGTGCTCGCGGTTAATCTGGCGCGTCATTCGGCCAACGGTTGGGACGACGCCGCCTTACCGGACGACTACAAGGACATCGGTGAATTGTTGCGTATCCCCGCTGCCCAAGTGATGGTGATGCTCGAGGCCGAGGCGGGCATCGCCTGCGATCTGAATAATCCGCACTGATTTTTTCGTTTCGCTCGTTGCGAGAGGAATCTTGCCGGGTTGAGCATTGATTGGTGGAGGCGAATATGGGAACAATGCCGGTATGGCGGCTGGACTGGGACGATAGCCTAAGCATGTGCATCCCCGAGATCGACAGCGAGCACAGGCGTTTCATCCGGTTGGTCAATGATCTGAACGAGGCTATCGTGGATCGGCTGGGGCGCGTCGAGTTGCAGAAGAGGATGCAGCGCATCCTGGACGACGCCGCCGAACACTTCGCCCATGAAGAGGCATTATTAAGGAAGTGGCACTACCCGAATGCCGAAGAGCACGCGATGAAACATACGGCTGTGACCCGTGAGTTGCACGACATCATGGGGCAGTTCAAGCGCGACGGATCCGAGTACGAGTGGGGCGCCGCCGGCCTGAGAGTCAAAGAGGCGCTGGTCGACCACCTGTTAAACGAGGATATGAAGTACCGGGACTATTGCTGCATTAAACGTGAACTAACGGAATCGCGCTGCGAGCAATGCCCGGGCCGGATGGCGTCCGGGCAGAAGGACTAGGCTTCCCGCCCGATGCCGCACGAGGCATGTGAAACTGTTGAAACAGGTTCTAGTCCTTGCCAAACAAATCGCGACTGTAAATCTTGTCGGCCACGTCCCGGATGTCGTCGGTAATGCGGTTGGCAACGATGACGTCGGCCTCTTGCTTGAATTGAGCCAGGTCGTTCACCACTCTGGAGCGGAAAAACTCCGGTTCCTTGAGCGCCGGTTCATAAACGATGACCTCGATACCCTTGGCCTTGATGCGCTTCATGATGCCCTGGATGCTGGACGAGCGGAAGTTGTCCGACCCGCTCTTCATGACCAGGCGATGAATGCCGACCACTCTGGGGGTGCGCTTGACGATGCTTGCCGCAATGAAATCCTTGCGCGTCGTGTTGGACTCGACGATGGCGTGGATCAGGTTTTGCGGGACATCCTGATAGTTCGCCAGAAGTTGCTTCGTGTCCTTCGGCAGGCAGTAGCCGCCGTAACCGAACGAAGGGTTGTTGTAGTGATCCCCGATGCGAGGATCGAGGCTGACCCCCTGGATGATCTGTTTCGTATCCAGTCCATGGGTGGCCGCATAGGTGTCGAGCTCGTTGAAATAGGCGACGCGCATCGCGAGGTAGGTATTGGCGAAGAGCTTGATCGCCTCGGCCTCTGTCGAGTCGGTAAACAGTGTCGGGATGTCTTGCTTGACCGCGCCTTGCTTCAGCAGATTCGCGAAGACCTCGGCTCGCTTGGAGCGTTCGCCGACGACGATGCGCGAGGGGTGCAGGTTGTCATACAGCGCCCGGCCTTCGCGCAGGAACTCGGGAGAGAAGATCAGGTTGTCGCACTTGAACTTCGCGCGCGCATTGACCGTGTATCCGACCGGAATGGTGGACTTGATCACCATCACGGCCTGCGGGTTGATGCTCAGCACATCCTGAATGACCGCCTCGATCGAGCGGGTGTTGAAGTAATTGGTGTCGGGGTCGTAGTCCGTCGGGGTGGCGATGATGACGTAGTCCGCGCCGGTGTAGGCTTCCCGCTTGTCCAGCGTGGCCTTGAAGTTGAGCGTCTTGTGCGTCAGGTAATCCTCGATCTCGACATCTTCGATGGGGGATTGATTGCGATTGAGCATCTCGACTTTTTCGGGGACGATGTCGAGCGCGACGACTTCGTTATGCTGGGCAAGCAGGATGGCGTTGGAAAGGCCGACGTAGCCGGTACCGGCAATGGCGATTTTCATGGATTGAGCGTTAGCGTGCTGTAAGAATGATGGCGCGCATTATGCCAGAACCGGCGTGGGACCTAAACGTTGGCCAGCGCGCGCTGGATCTTCGTGTCGGCCTCGCGAGCCAGTTCGGTGAGCTTCGCGTCGCCGAGGATGTGCATCATGCCGGAGGGCGCAGCGAGTTCCACCGAGATCCTGCCCGGCGCGACCTCGCGGACCACCGCATTGCATGGAAGCAGGCTCGCGACGTCGCTGTTCGCGGTGTAGGCCTCGTACGCGAGGTTCGGGTTGCATGCGCCGAGGATCACCGTAGGGACGATGTCCTTGCCGGTCTTCTCCTTGATCTTGCTATGCATATCGATGCGCGTGAGGATGCCGAAGCCCTCGGCGCCCAGCGCCTTGGTGGTGCGCTCGACGGCATGATCGAGGGTGTCGGTGATCTCGCGCTTGAAGTTGATGGCGGTCATGGTGGTCCTCCGTGTTGATGAATAAGAATCAAGGGGGGCAGTCGCCCGGCTCCATCCGTCATTGGTGTCGCAGCGTCTTCAGGGCACTGCCCCATGCGATCACCTGGTCGAGCATGGCGTTGACCGATTTTTCGTGCAGCGTCGCGGGCTTGAAAGTGGTGAAGTTTTCGAAATCGGTGTAGAGGGAAAGCATCACCTGCGCCCGCACGTCGGCCACCTGCAACTCTCCCATCACCAGGCGCAGGCTTTCCACGGCGCGTGCGCCGCCGGCGCTACCGTAGCCCACGAACCCAGCCGCCTTGTTGTTCCATTCCGCATACAGGTAATCGATGGCGTTCTTGAGTGCGCCGGATGTGCCGTGGTTATACTCCGGCGTCACGAAGACATAGGCATCGAAGGCGGCGATTTTCGCGGCCCAGGTCCTGGTGTGCGGCTGGCTATATTGTCCCAGGGAGGGTGGTACCGGCTCATCGAGCAGCGGCAGGTCGTAATCCTTGATGTCTATGATCTCGAACTCTGCATCGCTGCGCTTCTGTGCTATTCCATGCACCCACTTGGCGACGGTTTCGGCCTTGCGGCCGGGGCGTGTGCTTCCGATGATGATGGCGATCTTGATCATGGCTCATTCCTCCGTAAGAAGATGACGCATGCTGCGGATGACGCGACTGAAAGCCTGAACTGAACAGATACGGCAGGTGCAACCTTATCACAGCTGGCGCAACTCGGTGACTACCTGGTCGAGCAGGTCGGGGGCGAGACAGTCCAGCTCGATGTTGTCGGGCATCGAGCGTAGCCAGGTGAGCTGGCGCTTCGCGAGCTGACGCGTGGCGGCGATGCCTTTTTCCATGAGTCCGGCTTCGTCGATCTCGCCTTCGAGGAATTCCCAGGCCTGGCGATAGCCGACGCAGCGCATCGAGGTCATGTCGCGGTGTAGCGGATATTTTGCGCGCAGGATGCGCAGTTCATCGACCAGGCCATCCTTGAGCATCTGCTGGAAGCGCACGGCGATGCGCTGGTGCAGCGTGCTGCGGTCGCCGGGTACCAGTGCGATGGACAGGATGTCGTAGGGCAGTTCGTGATGTACCTGCTGCTTCAGCAGGGTCGACATCGGATGCCCGGTGAGGCGGTAGATCTCCATTGCGCGCTGGACACGCTGCGTGTCGCCGGGCGCGAGGCGCGCGGCAGTTTCGGCATCCACTTCCGCCAGTTTCGCGTGCAAGTGTTCAATACCATGCTGCGCAATTTCGGCATCGAGCTCGGCGCGCACGGCGGCATCGGATTGCGGCAGTTCGCTCAGTCCTTCGCGCAGTGCCTTGAAGTACAGCATGGTGCCGCCCACCAGCAGCGGTATCTTGCCGCGTGCGGTGATGTCGGCCATCAATTGCAGCGCATCGTGGCGGAAGGCGGCGGCGGAATAGGCCTCGGTGGGATCGATGATGTCGATGAGGTGGTGCGGGGCGCGGGCGAGGGTGGCGGCATCCGGCTTTGCGGTGCCGATGTCCATGTCGCGGAACACCAGCGCGGAATCAACGCTGATGAGCTCCACCGGCAGGCGCTGCGCGAGTTCCACCGCCACGCCGGTCTTGCCGCTGGCGGTGGGGCCCATCAGGAAAATCGCGGGAGGCAGACTCTTCGTAGGAGCACGCCCTGCGTGCGACTGATCTTCCCGTTCGCGAGCAGGGCTCGCTCCTACTATGGAGGCTTTCGGATTCATGCCAATTCCCTGTCGCGCGTCTCGCGCAGTATGAGCGCGGCCAGCAAGCTGATGGCCGCGGCAGCGGAGATATAGCCACCCACCCAGGCCAAGCCGCCGTGCTGCACCAGCTGCTGCGCGATGTAGGGCGCGAGCGATGCGCCGAGGATGCCGCCCAGATTGTAGGCCGCGCCTGCGCCGGTATAGCGCACGGTCGTGGGGAATAGCTCCGGCAGCAAGGCACCCATCGGCGCAAAAGTCGCGCCCATCAGGAACAGTTCGATGGAGAGGAGCGCTGTGATCAATATCGGCGAGCCGCTGCCCAGCATGGGTTCCATCAGGAATCCGGACAGCAGGGCTGCGCTGCCTGCGGCGATCAGCACCGGGCGGCGCCCGTAGCGGTCGCCCGCCACGGCTGCCAGTGGCGTGGCGGCCGCCATGAACACGATGGCAACGCACAGCATGCCGAGGAACTGGGGGCGCGGGATACCGAGCGCGGTAGTGCCGTAGCTCAGCGAGAACACCGTGGAGATGTAGAACAGCGCATAACACACCACCATGAGCAACGCACCGAGCACCAACGGGGCGCTATGGTGCGCCAGCAGTTGCGCCAGCGGCAGTTTCACCGGCCGATGCGATTCAAGCGCCTTGGCGAATACCGGCGTTTCCGTAAGCTTGAGGCGCACGTAGAGGCCGACGATGACCAGCGCAGCGCTCGCGAGGAAAGGGATACGCCAGCCCCAGTCGCGGAACTGCGCATCGTCGAGCAGATTCGCAAGAAGCAGGAAGCTGCCGACAGCAAGCAGGAAGCCGATGGGCGGTCCGAGTTGCGGAAACATGCCGAACCAGCCGCGCCGGCCTTCAGGTGCGTATTCCGCCGCAAGCAGCGCTGCGCCGCCCCATTCGCCGCCGAGGCCGATGCCTTGGCCGAAGCGCAGCAGGCACAGCAGCGCGGGGGCGACCCAGCCGACCATCTCGTAGCTGGGCAGTACGCCGATCAACATGGTGGAGATACCCATCACCAGCAAGGAGGCGACCAGGGTCGCCTTGCGCCCGACCTTGTCGCCGAAGTGTCCGAACAGCAGCGCACCGAACGGGCGGGCGATAAAGGCGATGCCGAAGGTGAGGAAAGCGTTCAGTGCCTGCACCGCGGGATCGCTGTTGGGAAAGAACACCGGGCCGATCACCAGCGCCACGGCGAGGCCGTAGATGTAGAAATCGTAGAACTCGATGGCGGTGCCGATGAACGAGGCGAAGGCGATGCGTGTGGTGGAGATGGACATAGGCAAAATAGATTTCAGCCCTATCTGGATTGTGTAGGCATTAAGGGAGTTACAACATTCGACATTAATCTTGTTTGGATGCTGTTCATGCTGTCTGCTAGCGAATACATATCTGCTAGTGAAACAACTGTAAGTGTTTCTAGTCGTTCATAACGTTCAAGGAACAACTTTCCCACGGCAGGTAGGCCATCTTTAACTGACCAAGCTTGGTGTATGTACACAGCTCGTTTGTCAAATACGGTTTTGATTTCGCTGCAGATTTCTGCTACTTCGCTTTTTAGGTGAGGAGCTTTTAATTCGATCAATGCTTTCAATACTTCAGTTAACTCACTGATTCGCATTTTCCCGGTGAAGGCTCTTCCAGTATTTGAATCAAGGCCAGAAACATGCCAAATGACAGTTCGAATGAGGACTTCAATGCTGGATGAGCTGACAGCAATCTGTCCGATGGCTTCTTGATAAGCTTTGGGAGGCCAGTTCCAATTTCTTTTTGTAGAGGCATTCCGAATTACATCAAGAGCAAGAGAATCTACAGGAGGAGTGCTGGCAATGATGTCGGCTTCTTCCTTTGATATAGCAATCATGTCGCTTTCGATAAAGGAATCTTGCGAGCCATCCGACTCAAATGCAAAAACCTGCCATTTACTTGGAATGTTCTTTTTGTAGTACTTCATATCTTCAGGGTTTATTAAAACTAGTTTATTTCCCCCGCATGAACATCTTGTCCAGTTCGCCCATGCTCATCTGGAACCAGGTCGGTCTGCCGTGGTTGCACTGGCCGGCGCGCTCGGTCTGTTCCATCTCGCGCAGCAACGCATTCATCTCGGTGATGCTGAGCGCGTGGTTGGCGCGCACGGAGGAGTGGCAAGCCATCGTCGCGAGCAATTCGTTGCGGCGTTCGGTGAGTGCGCGTGAGGCGCCGTATTCGCGCAGTTCGCGCAACACCTCAAATGCTACCGTTTCGGCTTCGGATTGTTTGAGCATCACCGGCATTGCGCGCAGCGCGAGTTGGGTGGGCGACAGCGGCGCGAGCTCGAAGCCGAGCCGACGCAGTGCGTCCTGATTCGCCTCGACGGTGGCGATGTCCAGCGGCTCGGCATAGAAAGTGACCGGGACCAGCAGCGGCTGGCTGGCGATGCGTTCGGCATCCAGCGCGGTCTTCAGCTTCTCATAGACGATGCGCTCGTGCGCGGCATGCATGTCCACCACTACAAGGCCATTCGCGTTCTGCGCGAGGATGTAGACGCCGGAGAGTTGGCCGATCGCATAGCCGAGCGGATGCTCTGTCGAAGAATTGGCTTGTAGGTCGGGTTTTAACCCGACTTCTTCTTGTTGTTGTCGGGTTGAAACCCGACCTACGTCGTCGCGCACGGCGGCGGCTTCTTCCCATAATTTGTAGGTTGCTTGCCGTTGAGCCGCGCCGAACCCGATGTTCTGTTGCTGCGTCAGGTAAGGGGCTGGTGCTGGGGAGGCGGGTTGGAGTTCCGACCCTACGGAACCCGGTGCATCAGCCGCATCCGGTTCGCCGACGGAGGCGGGAATCGAAAGCGCCTCATGCAGGGTGTGGAAGATGAACTGGTGGATGCCCTGGCTTTCGCGGAAGCGCACCTCGCTCTTGGCCGGGTGCACGTTCACGTCCACCTGCTCCGGCGGCATGTCGAGGAACAGCACGAAGGCCGGGTGGCGCTGGTGGTGCAGGATGTCCTGATAGGCTTGGCGCAATGCATGGCTGGCGACCTTGTCGCGTACGAAGCGGCCGTTGACGAAGAAGTATTGGGCGTCGCGCGTGCTGCGCGAATACGCGGGCAGGGCGGCCAGTCCCTGCAGCGACAGGTTCGCGATCTGCCTTTCCACCGTCACGGCGACATGGCCGAATTCGTCGCCGAGTATGGCGGCGATGCGCGCGGCGATAGGCTGTGCGGGCAACTGCCAGACGGTCTTGCCGTTGTGCTGCAGCGAGAAGGCAGCATCGGGGCGCGACAGTGCGATGCGCTTGAAAGTCTCATCGCAGTGGGCGAATTCGGTGGAATCGGACTTCAGGAACTTGCGCCGCGCCGGAGTGTTGAAATACAGCTCGCGCAGTTCCACGGTGGTGCCTTGCGGCTGGCTGGCGGGAACGGGCTCGCTGAGCCGGCCGTCTATCGCCTCTACCTTCCAGCCGTGTGAGTCCTCAACGGTGCGGCTGCTCAGGGCAAGTTGCGCCACCGCGGCCATGCTGGCCAGAGCCTCGCCGCGGAAACCCATGCTGGCGACGCGCTGCAGATCGTCG
>DASTGP010000166.1:0-2505 GCA_035605585.1 Gallionella sp.
TCCGCCCCCTCGCAAGATACAGCGTTCAAGATCGCCGCAGGCCAGCGGCCCGCCGTCACCTTCGAACCGTGTAACCGAAGCGTCAAACGGCTGGCGAATGTGAGTCGAACAGCGATGTCATCCGGCTGTGGGAAATCAGTCTGTTGTGGTTGATAGTGGCGATGGTCGCCACGCGAGCCCTGTGCCGCTGTTGGGCAAGACCAACAACAAACGTTCCGGTTGATTTGGGAACTGGGCAATTCCGCCATTCAATGCAGTTCAGACCTTGCTGATGGAAGTCGCTCCTGGGGATAGTTGCGGAGCGCCATCGACACGGCATAGCGTGTGGCCTGAGCCCCAACTTCCCTCCACTCAAAGGTAGAGTCCTGGGTTGCCGCCACCCCCTTGGTGACGGTGTTTCTCGGTTCGGTCGAGCGCCGTTTCCCCGTTCTTTGATCGCGGCTCCGATTGCAAGCCAAAAGATGCTTTTTGTTCGGCTTGAGGCACCGCTTTTCGTCCCGGCCCGTGCACGACAGGCGCGTCGAGCGGAGATTGGGTCAAGACGGACCGCAGGCCCCCGCGTAGCGGCGCACAGCGGTCTTGACGCAATCGAGCACGATGCGAGGCTGGGGCGAGGTTGGGCGTCATCGCTGCCGGATCATGGTCCTTTCCGCGGTCACCCCGCATAGCGTCATGCAGGCAGCCGCAACATGGCGATCCGGAAGGCCGGTGCTCCTCATGTCCCGGGCGCGGTCACCTTTGGGATGAGGGCCGCTGCGGAGAAAGCGGAGTCACCGAGCCTCGTCCCGGCAGGGACGTCCTCCCACCCGTCAGGGTGGAACCGTTTGGCGGCTCAGACGCGAGCGGGTATCCCGGCGCAATCAAAGTCGCGGTCGCTTTTCCAAACGGCGTGCATGATGACGGCGAGCTTGCGCGCCACCGCTACAGTGGCACGACGCAGGCCGATCCGCACCGCCATTGCGCGTCCCCAACTTCGCAGCGTGCTGTCGGTGACCTTGCGAGTGAGAATGGCATTTGCCGCTTGGAACAGATAGGAGCGCAGAAGGCCGTCGCCGCATTTGGAGATGTGTCCCGCGCAATCGACATCTCCGGACTGGTAGCGGCGCGGGGTCAGGCCCACGTAGGCGCCGACGGTGCTGGAGTGTCTGAACCGTCCCGGACTGTCGATGACGGCGACGTAGGCGAGCGCGACGATCACCCCAACTGCCGGAATGCTCATGAGCCTCCGCGCAGCCGGATCAGCCTTCGCGCGCTTGAGCAGCTGCCCATCGAGGATACAGATCTGTTCCCGTAGGCTCTGCCAGACGGCAAGCATCGGCTCGGCGATAGCACCCAGAGCCGGATTGCCATCGCAGACCTCTCGCACGCGACGTGCGAACAGACCGCCCGCTCCCTTGCGAACCACATGACCGAATGCCTTCAGCAGGCCACGCAACGTGTTGGCCGTCGCTTGGCGCTGCGAGATGAGCTGCGCGCGCGCTACCAACAGCAGCCGCAACGACTGCGCATCCATGCTTTTGATCGTAACCTCGCGGAACCACCCAGTCCGCACCACCTGTGCCAGGCCATGCGCATCGTTGGCGTCGGTCTTATTGATCTGCACCCGCAGGGCGGCCTTGGCGTGGCGCGCATCGATGCAAACGATCGGCACCCCGCGCGCACGCAAGGCGCGCGTCAGGAAGTTCGACAACAATCCGGTCTCAAGCCCAGCTCGCACGAGATGTGGCGCGTGCTGACCGACTGTCCGGGTCAAGACATCGGGATCCGTGGCGCACTTGCCACGCCATATAATCGCGCCTTGCTCATCAACCACACAGATTGACGTCAGCTCCTGCGAAACATCCAGGCCAACATAGTGTGACGGTTCCATGGGGTGTCCTCCTGGCGTCATGCCGCCAGGAGGCTAGTCCCAGCAGCGATTACCCCATGTCCCGGCGGCAATTGCTGCATTGCCGCGGCAGCAGCAGCAGGCGGCGGTGGCGGTTTCGGCGTGCAAGCTGCGGCAGCGACCGCGAGCGCACCAAGGCCGATAGATTTGGCCAATGTCATATGCGTCCCCTTCCCTGCAGAGAACTTTGTTTCCCGCAATTCCGCCCGACCGGCAACACCCAGTGCAGGTAGAGCCGGAACGATATGCACAACTTGGTCACAGTGTTGTTGCCGGACCACACTTGGGGGTTCGCAAAGGACAAAGGTTCATTCGGCGCCAGCGCTGCACCGTTACAGCGCGATACGCTCGCGTGCATCACAATCGGTCACGAGAGGAGCGCGTCAGCCAAAGGCGGCGAAGATTTCCTCGAGCGCTTTGAGCTGACCGCCCGAGGTAGATGACGGCACAATGACTGGCGTGTGCACACCCGCGGACTGCCACGCCTCGACGCCCTCGCGCACCCGCGACGCCGGGCCGAACAGAGCGACATCCGCAAGCCAGCGATCAGTGAGGAAGCGCGGCACATCGTCACGGCGGTTCTCCGCAATGGCGCGTTCGATTGCAGTCATCTCCTC
>DASTGP010000196.1:0-6166 GCA_035605585.1 Gallionella sp.
CGCGTCAGGGTGTTGCGCCCGATGCCGAGCAGGGTCGCGGCTTCGATGCGGCGACCGCCAGTGTGGTGCAATGCTTCCAGAATCAGGGTGCGCTCGAATTGGGCGGTGAGCGTGTCCATGATGCGTTCGTCGCCCCGCTGCAATGCCAGCGCCGCCTGTTGTGCCAGCGCCGCGCTCCAGTCGCCGCTGCCTGCTGCGCTCGCCGCCGCTTCGCCGCGCCACTCCGGCGGCAGGTCGGCCACCTCGACCACCTGCGACGGCGTCATCACCGTGATCCAGTGGCACAGGTTCTCCAGCTGACGCACGTTGCCGGGGAAGTCCTGCGCGGCGAGGAAGCGCAGCGCTTCTTCGCTCAGCTGCTTCTGCTCCACGGCAAGTTCGCGCGCGCTCTTCTGCAGGAAATATTTCGCCAGCAGCGGGATGTCCTCGCGGCGTTCGCGCAACGGTGGCAGGCGCAACCGGATCACGTTCAACCGGTGGAACAAGTCCTCGCGGAACAGCCCCTGCTTGACGCGTTCGTCGAGGTTCTGGTGCGTCGCGGTGATGATGCGCACGTTGGCCTTGATCGGCTGGTGGCCGCCGACGCGGTAGAAGTTGCCGTCGGAAAGCACGCGCAGCAAGCGCGTCTGCAGGTCGGCGGGCATGTCGCCGATCTCGTCGAGGAACAGCGTGCCGCCCTCGGCCTGTTCGAAGCGTCCGCGCCGCGTCGCGGCCGCGCCGGTGAACGCGCCGCGCTCGTGGCCGAACAGCTCCGATTCGAGCAGGTCCTTCGGGATCGCGGCGGTGTTGATGGCGATAAACGGCTTGTCGGCACGCGGGCTGTGGCGGTGCAGGGCGCGCGCGACCAGCTCCTTGCCGGTGCCGGATTCGCCGTTGATCAGCACGGTGGCGTGCGACTGGGACAGACGACCGATGGCGCGGAACACCTCCTGCATCGCGGGCGCCTGACCGAGGATGTCGGCGACCACTTCGACCTCCTGGGCCTCGCCCGACTTGCGCTTGCTCTGCTCGATGGCGCGCCGGATCAACTCAACGGCATGGTTGATATCGAACGGTTTGGGCAGGTACTCGAACGCCCCGCCCTGGAAGGCCGAGACGGCACTCTCCAGGTCGGAATAGGCGGTCATGATGATGACCGGGATGTGCGGATAGCGCTGGCGCAGCGTCTGCAGGAAGTCCAGCCCCGAGCTGCCGGGCATGCGGATGTCGCTGATCACCACCTGCGGCTGGTCGCTGCTCAAGGCGCGCAATGCGTCGTCCGCCGTCGCGAAACTCTTGAACTCGATGTCTTCTCGCGTCAGCGATTTTTCCAGCACCCAACGTATCGAACGGTCGTCGTCAATAATCCAGACGGGCTTCATATCTGTCACCTCTAGGGTAAGGGGAGCATCACGGTAAACCGCGTGCGTCCGGGTTCGCTGTCGAACTCTATCGTTCCGTTGTGCTGGCTGACGAAGTCTTGCGCCAGCGTCAGCCCCAGCCCGTGGCCCTCGGGACGCCCCGAGACCAGCGGGTAGAAAATCTTGTCCTGCAACTCGGGCGGAATGCCGGGGCCGTTGTCGATGATCTGCACCATCACGGCGAGGCGATGGCGTCGCTTGATCAGCGTCACCTGGCGCGCGATGCGCGTGCGCAGAATGATCGTGCCGTTGCCGTGCATCGCCTGCGCGGCGTTGCGTACGATGTTGAGCATCACCTGGATCAGCTGTTCCTTGTCGCCGACCAGCGCGGGCAAGCTGATGTCGTAGTCGCGCTGTATCTGCAGACCCGCCGGCATCTCCGCCAGCACCACGCTGCGCACCCGCTCCAACACCTCGTGGATGTTGAGCGCGCTGTAATGCGAGGCGTTCTGCGGCGCGAGCAGCTTCTCCATCAGCGAACGCAGGCGGTCCGCCTCCTGCACGATGACCTGGGTGTATTCGCGCAGCGCCGGCTTCTCCAGTTCCTGCTCGAGCAGTTGCGCGGCGCCCCGAATGCCACCGAGCGGATTCTTGATCTCGTGCGCAAGATTGCGCAGCAGCAGGCGGTTGGCCTGCGTCTGGTCCAGCATCTGCTCTTCGCGCGCCAGTTTCAGCGGCCGGTCGATGGGATGGAATTCCAGCGACAGGTAGCGCTTGGCCAGTTGCATCGGTGTCACGGCGCAGCGGAGATGCAGCTTGCCGTGCGCGAGCGTGCCCAGTGTCAGGTCGTGCTCGATATAACTGGCATTGTTGCGCACCGCATGCTGCATCGCGTTGGACAGCTGTTCGGTGTCGGTAAACACCTGTTGCACCGGGTGTCCCAGCAGGTTCTTGCCGCTGACATCGAACAGGTTTTCCGCCGCCGGATTGAGATAAACGACGCGCGACTCGTCATCCAGCAGGATGACGGCCGTCGCGAGATGTTCGAGTGTGAGGTAAGGGAAGTCCGGCATACGTTCTTACAAAGCAGAAAACATGCCAGACACAGAAGGTTATTTCAGTTTGGACAGCTCGGTTTTCAGCGCGTCGACATTTTTCTCGTGCAGGCTCACTTCGTCCCGGGCGACCTTCACATTTTCCTCATACCTGGCAACGGCGCGATAGGTCTTCCCGTCTTTGCCGCGATAGACCTCCGGGGTGTCTTGGGCCACTTGGAGTTTCTGGCGTGCTTCAGTCAGCAGTTTTTGCTCGGTCGCCAGTTCCTCTTCCAGTATCTTGCGCCTTGTGTCGTCGCGACTCTTTTGCGTCGCCCCGTCCACTCGGGGAAAGTCTTCCGGCGAAGCCGCGGAACGCGGTCGAGCGGGCGGCTCCGTGGTCGACAACGGCTCCAGGATGATCTTTTTTGCACCCTTGATGGGCGTGCTGGAATAGGTGACATGCCCGTCCGCATCGACGGACTTGTAGATCTCCGCCTGCACCAACACCGGACAAGCGCACAACATGGCCAGCAAATATCGAAGTTTCATATTCGTTCCTCGGAGTAACGCGGCAAGTATAGGGCAAGCATCAGACACAGACAAACATTATGCCCATTCGACCAAGCACATCCCGATAGGTGCCTCGTCGCGTCAGCACGCCGAGTACCCGCAAAAAAAACGGGGCGCTAGGCCCCGTTTTTCTACTCGCCAAAACTGCCGGCTTAGATGCTGTAGTACATGTCGAACTCGACCGGATGGGTCGTCATGCGGATCTTGTTCACTTCTTCCATCTTCAATGCGATGAATGCATCGATGAAGTCGCTGGAGAACACGCCGCCGCGGGTCAGGAACTCGCGATCCTTGTCCAGCGCTGCCAGGGCTTCGTCCAGCGATGCGCACACGGTCGGGATCTTTGCATCCTCTTCAGGCGGCAGGTCGTACAGGTTCTTGTCTGCCGGATCGCCGGGGTGGATCTTGTTTTGGATGCCGTCCAGACCGGCCATCAGCAGCGCGGCGAAGCACATGTACGGGTTCGCGGTAGGATCCGGGAAGCGGGTCTCGATGCGGCGCGCCTTGTCGCTGGCGACGTGCGGGATGCGGATCGAAGCGGAACGGTTCTTCGCCGAGTAAGCCAGCTTGACCGGTGCTTCGTAGTGCGGAACCAGGCGCTTGTAGGAGTTGGTGCCCGGGTTGCAGATCGCGTTCAGTGCCTTGGCGTGCTTGATGATGCCGCCGATGTAGAACAGCGCGGTCTCGGACAGACCTGCGTAGCCGTTACCCGCGAAGGTGTTCTTGCCGTCCTTCCAGATCGACTGGTGCACGTGCATGCCGGAACCGTTGTCGCCAACGATGGGCTTCGGCATGAAGGTGGCGGTCTTGCCGTACTGGTGCGCAACGTTGTGCACGATGTACTTCAGCGCCTGGGTCTGGTCGGCACGCTTCACCAGCGTGTTGAACTTGGTGCCGATCTCGCACTGGCCGGCAGTTGCCACTTCGTGGTGGTGCACTTCGACTTCGATGCCGATGTCTTCCAGAGCCAGGCACATCGCGGCGCGGATGTCGTTCAGGCTGTCAACCGGGGGAACCGGGAAGTAGCCGCCCTTCACCATCGGACGGTGGCCGGTATTGCCGCCTTCGAATTTCTCGCCGGTGGCCCATGCGGCTTCTTCGGAGTTGATCTTCAACGAGCAGCCGGACATGTCGACAGTCCAGTTGACGGAGTCGAAAATGAAGAATTCCGGCTCAGGACCGAAGAATGCGGTATCGCCCAGGCCGGTGGACTTCAGGTAGGCTTCTGCGCGCTTCGCGATGGAACGCGGGTCGCGGTCGTAGCCCTTGCCGTCGGACGGCTCGACCACGTCGCAGGTGATCACCAGGGTGTTCTCGTCCATGAACGGGTCGAGGTAGGCAGTCGCGGGATCCGGCATCAGGAGCATGTCGGAAGCCTGGATGCCCTTCCAGCCGGCGATCGAGGAACCGTCGAAGGCGTGGCCTTCTTCGAACTTGTCCAGGCCCACGTACTTGGCAGGCACACCAACGTGCTGCTCTTTACCGCGGGTATCGGTGAAACGGAAATCCACGAACTTGACGTCGTGGTCCTTAATCATCTTCAACACATCATTTGCCGTCATCGACATAACTCTCTCCAAAGATCAAATAAAACAGCGAACAAAATTCATGAACCCCGAACTCAGACTGCAGAAAGCGTGCCAATCCTATCCGCATAGAAAGGCGGCATTGTGCCATAAGCCCGCGGCCCGGCACAGAAAATATTTGCACCAAAATCGAGCAGAATATGCCCAGGTGCGCACTAATTTAGTGCGCCAACTGAGAGGGCGTACTGCATCAAACGGCTCCGAATGGGTAGGATTTTCCATGCCGCTTGCGCTAGTATGCGTCCGGCAGCGCAGCATAGCGCTTGCTGCCAGTCCATTGAACACCGCCACAAAAGGATAATGACATGGGTAAGATCGCCGAGATACTGCAGGGTGCACAGCAACGCGCCAAGGAAATGAAACTGCCTTATGAGGGCGCGCTATTTCCGGACGAAGCCTATGAGATCCTGCAATCCGCGCCCGGCGCCAAACTGGTGGACGTGCGCACGCGCGCCGAACTGGACTGGGTTGGCCGTGTTCCCGGCTCGGTGGAAATCGAGTGGGCGACCTATCCGGGAATGAAACCCAACCCGAATTTCGTCGCTGAACTGGAACAACAAGTGGACAAGGAAGCCTTGGTGATGTTCATCTGCCGCAGCGGCGGCCGCTCGAATCATGCCGCCACGGCCGCCACCAAGGCGGGTTTCAACGACTGCTACAACGTGCTGGAAGGATTCGAGGGCGAGATGGACAACGAGAACCACCGCAACACCGTCGGCGGCTGGCGCGCAGCTGGCCTGCCCTGGAAACAGAGCTAGTTCTTAATCCCGATAATCGATAGTCAGCGGCGCGTGGTCCGAAAAGCGCTGCGCCTTGTAGATCGCCGCCGATTCCGCCCGCCCGGCAATACCGGGGGTGGCGATCTGATAGTCGATGCGCCAACCGACATCCTTCGCCCACGCCTGGCCCCGGTTCGACCACCAGGTGTAGGCTTCGAGTTCGGGATGCAACATCCTGAACACATCAACGAATCCAACCTGGTTGAAGAGCTCCGTCAGCCACGCGCGTTCTTCCGGCAGGAAGCCTGAGTTCTTCTTGTTGCCGCGCCAGTTCTTCAGGTCCTTCTCGGTGTGCGCAATATTCCAGTCGCCGCACAGGATGACTTCGCGCCCGCTTTGCTTGAGCGCGACGAGGTGGGGCATGAATGCCTCCATGAACCGGAACTTCACTGTCTGCCGTTCTTCGCCGCTAGAGCCGGAGGGCAAATAAAGGGAGACCACGCTGAGATCACCGAACTGCGCCTCGAGGTAACGTCCCTCGCTGTCGAACTCCGCGATTCCCAGTCCTTCGATCACTGCGTCCGGCTTGCGCCTGGAATAGATGCCCACCCCGCTGTAGCCTTTCTTTTCCGCATAATGAAAATAGCCGTGATAGTCGGGCGGCGCGAGCATCTGCTGCGTCATATCCGCCGCCTGCGCCTTGAGTTCCTGCAGGCACACGATGTCCGCGTTCTGCTGCTCGAGCCATTCGTAAAAGCCCTTGCTTGCAGCTGAGCGGATGCCATTCAAATTGACGGTGACGATGCGCATGAAAATCTTCGATGGATAAAAGGCGCGCCATTATAATGACTGCCATCGTTCCAACCTACCGACATCGCTATGTACAACTTCAGACAAGATTTCATCCGCTTTGC
>DASTGP010000029.1:0-5493 GCA_035605585.1 Gallionella sp.
GTATCCGCTGCCGCCTCACGGGTGTGGATGATGAGCGGCCTACCGCTCTCGCGTGCGGCACGGATGTGATTACGAAAGCGTGTACGCTGCCACTCCAGGTCGCCCTTGAGACGAAAATAGTCCAGCCCGGTCTCGCCGATGGCGACGACCCTGGGATGAGCCGCCAACTCGACCAGACGCGCAACGCTGGGCTCCTCTACCCCTTCATAGTCGGGATGCACGCCGACCGAGGCATAGACGTTCGGATGCTGTTCCGCGAGCGCCAGCACCTGCGGGAAATCGGCAAGGTTGACCGAAGCGCACAGCGCGGCGGCCACTTCGTTGTCCTGCATGCGTTGCAGCACGTCGGGAAGGTTTGCAGCCAAGTCGGGGAAATTGATGTGACAGTGGGAATCGACGAACGGCATAGTTATGCGAGCATGAGCTGACGGTAAGAGAACAGCAGGGATTCGAGGAACAGTTTGGGATTGAGCGTGTGCTGCGCTTCGCGCTTCGCGGTCTGCAGATATTTTTGCAGCCGCGCAAGGTTCAGCGGCTCGATAGTTTCGACCAGCTTCCCGATGGCCGCCTCCTCGCCGGGATGGTAGCGCAGTCGGCCCGCCAGCTTCATCGAGCTCAAGTCGTAGCTCCATTGCTGCAGCCACTGCACCACCAGCACCTGCTCGGTCTTCTGCAGCGCCTCGGCCAGTGCGAAAACGTCCAGCACGGAAGGCTGGTGCACGGCCCGCAGCAATTTTTCGCGCTCCTCGCTGCCCAGCTGTTCGTCAAGCTGTACGGCCTGTAGCGGCGAGAAGCCGGACGCAGCAAGCGCCTCGGCGGGACGTTCCACCCCCTGCTCCGCCAGCCAGCGTTCCGCACTCGCGGCATCGGGCGCAGCCAGCGCGAAGGACAGGCAGCGGCTCAGGATGGTCGGCAGCAACTGCTGCGGCTTGTGCGATACCAGGATGAACAGCAGCCCCTGCGGCGGCTCCTCGAGGTTCTTCAGCAGCGCGTTCGCGGCATTGGTGTTCATCGCCTCGGCGGGATGAATGACGACCGCGCGCCTGCCGCCCTGGTGTGCGGTCATGCCGAGGAAGTCGCTCAGGCCGCGCACCTGGTCGACGGATATCTGCTTGCTGGGCTTCTTACCGGATTCGCTTTCTTCGCCATCGAGACTCAACGCTTCGGGTTGCAGCAGGCGGAAATCCGGGTGCGATCCCTGCCCGAACCAGTGGCAGGATGGACACGACCCGCAGGCAAAACCGGACTCATCGGGGTGTTCGCACAGCAAGCTCTGCGCAAAGCGCATCGCCAGATCGAACTTACCTATGCCCTTGGGTCCCTTAAACAACAGACCTTGCGGCGGGCGCTTGCGCAACTCCTGCAAACGAGCCCAGTCGTTTTTTTGCCAGAGATATATTTCTTCCATATCAAATAGATAAAACGATCTTCTCGAGCTGATGTTTAACCGAATCCATGGACTGCGCCGCGTCGATCACGGCATAGCGCGGCGGGTTCTGACCGATGCGCCTGTGATATCCGGCGCGCACGCGCTCGAAGAAATCCGACTGTTCCTGCTCAAAGCGATCCAATGAAGCGTTATTCGATAAACGCTGCCGCGCCACCTCGACCGGCACGTCGAAGAACAGTGTCAGGTCGGGTTGCAGATCGCCGTGCACCCACTGCTCCAGTTGGGTCAGCTTGTCCCAGTCCATGCCCCTGCCGCCGCCCTGATAGGCGAAACTGGCGTCGGTGAAGCGGTCCGAAAGCACCCACTTGCCGGCGCGCAACGCAGGCTTGATCACCTGCTCGACATGCTCATGGCGCGCAGCGAACATCAACAACGCCTCGGTGCCTATGCTCATCGGCTGGTTCAACAGCATCTCGCGCAACTGCTCGCCCAGCGGCGTGCCGCCCGGTTCGCGCGTAACAACCACATCGACACCACGCTGGCGCAGTTCATCGGCGAACCAGGCCAAGTGGGTGCTTTTGCCTGCTCCGTCCATGCCTTCGAATGTAATGAATTTGCTCATAAATCCGTTTTCCGAGCGAACCGCTGTGTCGCGTGCTCGCTCATTCCTCGTCTATCCACCTCGATATGCCTCGTCATTCGCTGCGCGGCTCCTTGCGCTTCATCTCGCAAAACGAATTTCCAGGCAACTAATTATTTTTGGTATTGATTAACCGCTTGATTGTGCTCCGCCAGGCTGCTGGAAAAATACGAACTGCCGTCGCCGCGGGCCACGAAGTATAGCGCGTCGGTATGCGCCGGGTGCAGTGCCGCCTGCATGGCAGCCACGCCCGGCAGCGCGATCGGCGTCGGCGTCAGCCCCGGACGGGTGTAGGTATTGTAAGGAGTGTCCGCAAGCAAGTCGCGCTTGCGCAGGTTGCCGTCGAACTGCTCGCCCAGCCCGTAGATCACGGTAGGATCGGTCTGCAGCAACATCCCCTTGCGCAGGCGGTTCACAAACACGCCGGCGATCATCGAGCGGTCGCCGGGCGCGCCGGTCTCCTTCTCGACGATGGAGGCGAGGATCAGCGCCTGGTATGGCGTCTCAAGCGGCAGGCCGGACTCTCGCGCATCCCATGCCGCCTGCAGGCGCTGCTGCATCGCCTGATAGGCACGCCGGAAGATGGTCAGGTCGCTGCTGCCAGCGGCGAAATTGTAGGTATCGGGGAAGAACAGGCCTTCCGGATGGCTTTCCGGTGCGCCGATGCGCTGCAGGATTTCCGCATCGCTCAGGTTCAATGTGTCATGCGTGATGTCGGGGTTGGCGTTCATCGCGGCGCGCATCTGGCGGAAGGTCCAGCCTTCGATGACGCTGACCTGGCGCAGACTTACCTCGCCTTGGGTGATGATGCGCGCCAGTTCCAGCGGCGTCACCGGTTGGCTCAACTCGTAGCTGCCCGCCTTGATCTCGGCCGATTGCCCCAGCAAACGCACCAGCATCACGAATGCCCAGTCCTGTTGCAGCAAGCCGGCTTCCCGCAAGTTGCGCGCTATACCCTTCAGGCTGCTGCCCTGCTTCAAGTCGAACGCGAACGGCGTCTCAGGCAGTGGCATCGGTCGCCAGGCGTAATAGCCCAGCGCGCCTCCAGCCAGCACGGACAGCAACACCAGGAGAGTGAACAAACGCCGAATCATGCTTCCCCGCTTTCTAGATATTGTGCAATCCTCGCCGCGAGCGGGAAGGTATCCCAGCGGCGCTGTTGCAGCTCGCGTACCGGCCACAGGCCGATGATGCTATTCACCAGGAACAATTCGTCCGCCTGCAGCACCTCGTCCAGCGAGACATCGCGCACTTGCAACGGTACTTTATGCTGTGCGGCCCAAGCCATCACACGCTCCCGCTGCACCCCCGCCACGCCGCAGCGCGACAGGTCAGGCGTAACCAATCCGCCATGCACCACCAGAAACAGATTGCTGCGCGTGCCCTCGATGACGTGGTCATCGGCATCCAGCAGCAAGCCCTCCGCAATCTCCGCATCGCCCCATTCCGCCGCGGCCAGCACGCTTTCCAGGCGATTGAGGTGTTTGATGCCTGCCAGGCGCGGTTGGGTGGACAGGCGCAGGTCGCAGACCCTGACCTTGACGCTGCGCGTCGCGTTGCCGACCGGATATTGCGGCAGCGGAGAAACATCCCAGATACGCGTCGGCTCGGCTCCTGCAGGTGGGGCATAGCCGCGGGTGCCCATGCCACGCGTGACAATCACTTTCACCACGCCATCTGGATGGTTGGCAAGCAACTCGCTCAGTTCGGCGGAAAGCAGATCGAAGCCGGGACAGGCGATGCCCAGCGCATGACAATCATGTTGAAGTTTCCGGTAGTGCAGCGGCCAGTGCTGCGCCGTGCCTTGAGATGCGCGCAGGGTGCGGAACACCCCGTCGCCATAGAGCAATCCGCGATCGCGGATGCTGATCGTGTTACCGGGTATACCGTTGACCAGCATCGCGAGGGATAGGATCAGATCTTACGGAATACCAGCGAGCCGTTGGTTCCGCCGAAGCCGAAGTTGTTGTTGACTGCGACGTCGATCTTCATGCTGCGGGCAGCATTCGCGCAGACGTCCAGGTCACACTCCGGATCCTGCTCGAAGACATTGATGGTCGGCGGAGCGATCTGATGATGCACGGCCAGCGCGCAGAACACCGATTCCACGCCACCAGCGCCGCCCAGCAGGTGGCCGGTCATCGACTTGGTCGAGCTCACCACCAGCTTCTTCGCATAATCGCCGAAAGCCAGCTTGATCGCCTCGGTCTCGTTCTTGTCGCCCATCGGCGTGGATGTGCCGTGCGCGTTGACGTAATCCACATCCTGCGGATTCAGTCCGGCGTTGCGCAATGCATTCAACATGCTGCGCTTGGGACCGTCGCTGTTCGGGGAAGTGATGTGATAAGCATCGCCGCTCATGCCATAACCGGCCAGTTCGGCATAGATCTTCGCGCCGCGCGCCTTGGCGTGTTCATACTCTTCCAGCACCAGCACACCCGCGCCTTCGCCGATGACGAAACCGTCGCGATCCTTATCCCACGGACGGCTGGCCGTCGCCGGATCGTCATTGCGTGTGGACAGGGCGCGTGCAGCGGCAAAGCCTCCGACTGCCAGCGGGCTGATCGTCGCCTCGGCGCCGCCGCAGACCATCACATCGGCATCGCCGTATTCGATGATACGCGCCGATTCCCCGATGCAATGCGTCCCGGTGGTACAGGCAGTGACCATCGCCAGGTTCGGCCCTTTCAGGCCATACATCACCGAAAGGTTTCCGGAGATCATATTGATGATGGTGCCCGGAATGAAGAACGGCGATATCTTGCGCGGTCCGGAAGCGAGATAGTCGTTATGGGTATCCTCGATCATCGGCAGGCCGCCGATGCCGGAACCGATATTCACGCCGATACGCTCGGCGTTCTGCTCGGTGACCTGCAGACCGGAGTCCTTGAATGCCTCCATACCGGCCACCAGGCCGAAATGGATGAAGCGATCCATACGGCGCGCATCCTTGGCGGGCAGGTACTGCGTCACATCGAAGTCCTTGACCTCGCCCGCAACCTGGCAAGCGAGCTGACTCGGATCGAAGTGGGAGATCCTGGTGACACCCGATGTCCCAGCGACGATATTCTGCCAAGCCGCGGGAATCCCCGTCCCGACCGGGGAAATGATCCCCAGTCCGGTAATGACTACTCTACGTTTAGACAAACTGACTCCGTTTTAGCAACAGAAAGGAGAAGATGAATTACTTTTGATGAGCCAGGACGTAGTCGATGGCTTGCTGAACGGTGGTGATCTTTTCAGCTTCTTCATCGGGGATTTCGCACTCGAACTCTTCTTCCAGAGCCATTACCTGCTCAACGGTATCCAGAGAATCGGCACCCAAATCGTTGACAAAGGAAGATTCGTTCTTGACTTCGGATTCATTCACACCGAGTTGCTCAGCAACGATCTTCTTAACGCGTTGTTCAATAGACATTTATTCTCTCCTACCCTTGATTAAAGTTCAAAAAAGCCCGCGCAT
>DASTGP010000032.1:0-14071 GCA_035605585.1 Gallionella sp.
CAGTATGCCGACGAGATCTGGGAGGTCAGGCAGGAAGTGCCCCCGGCATGAAGCACATCCGGCCACTGACCGGATAAACGCCCGCGCCGCCTTCAAACTACACAGTAGTGCATATCCGACCTACCACGGGTGCATAGCACGACGGTGTTATCATATGTCCCAGACACATCACCGGAACCGGAATCATGGGCAAGCACTACCTCAATCCCCTGTTCGCACCCAAGTCCGTCGCCGTGTTCGGCGCCAGCGACCGCCAAGACTCGGTCGGCCAGGTCGTGTTCAAGAACATGTTGGAGAGCGGCTTCCAGGGGGCGCTCTATCCGATCAATCCGAAGAATGCCGAGGTGCAGGGCAAACGCGCCTATGCTTGCATCGCCGACGTCGGCGAACCGGTGGAACTGGCCGTGATCGCCACGCCGGCGCAGACCGTGCCCGGCATCATCGAAGATTGCGGCATCCACGGCGTGAAGGCTGCGGTCATCATCACCGCCGGCTTCGGCGAGGCCGGCCATGAAGGTACCGCGCTGGAAAAACAGTTGCTGGAGACCGCGCGGCGCTACGGCATCCGGCTGATCGGCCCGAACTGTCTGGGTATCATGCGCCCTTCCATCGGCCTCAACGCCACCTTCAACAAGGGCAGCGCGAACACCGGCAACATCGCCTTCATCTCGCAGTCCGGTGCGCTGTGCACCGCGATCCTCGACTGGGCTCAGACCAACGACGTGGGTTTTTCCAGCGTGGTGTCGATGGGCTCGTCGACCGACGTGGACTTTGGCGAGATCCTCGACTATCTCGTCTCGGACGCGAACACGCACAGCATCCTGATGTACATCGAAGGCATCCGCAATGCGCGCAGATTCATGAGCGCGATGCGTGCCGCCGCACGCTTCAAGCCGGTGATCCTGGTCAAGGTCGGGCGCCATGCCGCGGGCTCGAAGGCCGCGTTGTCGCACACCGCCTCGCTGGTCGGTGCGGACGACGTGTTCGACGCCGCCGTCAGCCGTGTCGGCGTGGTGCGCGTGCAGACCATCACCCAGCTGTTCACCGCCGCGAAGGCGCTGTCCTGCGGCTTCCGCCCGGTGGGAAACCGCCTCGCCATCGTCACCAACGGCGGCGGGCCGGGCGTAATGGCGACCGACCGCGCCGCCGATCTCGGCCTCGCCATGGCCACGCTGTCCGATGCCACCATCGGATACCTCAACCAGTACCTGCCGCCGAACTGGCCGCACGGCAATCCCGTGGACCTCATCGGTGACGCACAGGCCGACCGCTACCACCACGCGGTGAAGGCCTGCCTCGAGGACGACAACGTGGACGGGGTGCTCGCCATCCTTACGCCGCAGGCGATGACCAAGCCGCTGGAATCGGCGCAGGTGCTGCTGGATCTCGCCAACACCCACAGCAAACCGCTGCTGACCTGCTGGATGGGCGAGACACAGGTCGCGGCCGCACGCGACGCGTTCAACAAGGCGCGCCGACCGCACTTCCGCACGCCGGAGCCCGCGGTCGAAGTCTTCTCGCACCTCTCAGCCTACTACCGCAACCAGAAGCTGCTGATGCAGATGCCCGGCCCCTTCTCGCACCACGTCGAGCCTGACGTGTCGAGCGCGCGCCTCATCATCGAAGGCGCGATGCAGGAACACCGCAGGGTGCTGACCGAGATGGAATCCAAGGCGCTGCTCTCCGCGTTCCACATCCCCGTAGCGCGCACCATGGTCGCGCATTCCCCCAACGAGGCGATGCTGATCGCGCAGCAGCTCGGCTTCCCGGTGGCGATGAAGGTCAACTCGCCCGACATCACGCACAAGACCGACGCGGGCGGGGTTTTGCTCAACCTGAACAACGCACATGAGGTGCGTGCCGCCTACCAGCACATCATCGACAACGTGCAGCACAACCGCCCCAACGCCAAGGTGGACGGCATCTCCATCGAGCCTATGGTCGTCAAACCGAACGGGCGCGAGCTGATGATAGGCGTGACCAGCGACCCGGTGTTCGGGCCGGTGATCACCTTCGGAGCGGGCGGCATCGCCGTCGAAGTGATGGGTGACCGGGCCGTCGCGCTGCCGCCGCTGAACTCCTTCCTGGTGCACGAACTGATCCAGGGCACGCGCATCGCCAAGATGCTCGGCGCCTTCCGCAGCATGCCTCCAGCCAATCTGGAAGCGCTGGAAGACGTGCTGCTGCGCGTCTCGGAGATGGTGTGCGAACTGCCGCTGCTCAAGGAGATGGACATCAATCCGCTGATCCTCGACGAGAACGGCGCACTGGCGGCCGACGCGCGGATCATGGTCGAGTACCGCCAACCCAGCGCCGACCGCTATGCGCACATGGCGATCTACCCCTACCCCACCCACCTCATTGGCCAGTGGCAGATGGCCGACGGCACCGACGTCACCATCCGTCCGATCCGCCCCGAAGATGCGGATCTGGAGAAACAATTCGTGCATGAACTGTCGGAAGAATCCAAATACTTCCGCTTCATGAACAGCATCCAGGAACTCACAGAGACCATGGTGGTGAAGTTTACGCAGATCGACTATAGCCGCGAAATGGCGCTGGTTGCCGTCACCGTGGAACAGGGACGCGAGCTCGAACTGGGCGTGGCACGCTATGCCATCAACCCGGACGGCGACACCTGCGAGTTTGCACTGGTGATCGCGGACAAGATGCAGGGGAAGGGGCTGGGGCAAAGGCTCATGGTTGCGCTGATGGAAGCGGCGCGCTCCAACGGGCTCACGGTAATCGAAGGCGAGGTGCTGAACAACAACCACAACATGCTCAAAATGATGACCCGCCTCGGCTTCACCATCAAGCCTAGCGACGAGGACCCCGCCATCATGAAGGTCAGCAAGCCCCTGTCGATCTAACGAACAGGAAGTTTTTGAATCAATAGTGGTTCAGTGCTCTCTATAGAGAAGTTGCAAGTGCGGTACGTTTCGTTTCATTGCTTTTGGATCATTTCCAAGGAGAAAATCATGAAACTTGAAATCATCAGCATGGCTGCAGCAACTGGATTGGCCTTCATGGCATCTACGGCGGCTGCCGAACCGATGCCGCCGCTGGCAACGAAGCTCGGCTGCATCGCCTGTCATACCATCGACAAGAAGCTTGTTGGGCCGGCCTGGAAGGATGTCGCCCAGAAGTACACCGGCAAGGGCGTCAAAAAATTCAAATACAACGGCAAGGAATATCCCCTGATCGAAGGTCTGGTGATGAAGGTTTCCAACGGCGGCTCCGGAAACTGGGGAACCATCCCGATGCCCCCTAACGATCCCAAGGGATTGCATAAGGCGGAGATCACCGAACTGGTCACGTTCGAGCAAGGCCTGGCGAAGAAATAGACTGCGTATGGTCGCGGAAGCCGATATCGGCTTCCGCCCACCGGTTTCGGTGGTTGCTCAACAACGGGAATCCAATATGAGTCCATCAGATCCGAACCCATCAATCCGCCAATCCGGTATTCGAGCCATTTATCGCTTGGTCTTTCTGGCTCTCGCCATCGTCCTTGTCGCCGCCTGTGGCAAAGAAAAGGAGGCACCTATTCCTGCCGGCAGCCAGGTGCTGGCACTGGGCGACAGCCTGACGGCCGGGGCCGGCGTGTCGCCCGATGAGGCATGGCCCGATCTCCTGGCCAAACGAACGGGCTGGGTGGTAATCAACGGCGGGGTAAGCGGCGATACCAGCGGCGATGCCTTGCAGCGCCTGCCGGCACTGCTTGAGGAACACCATCCGGTTCTGGTGCTGGTGACGCTAGGAGGAAACGACATGCTGCGCCACCTGCCCCAGGAAGGGACAGTCGCCAATCTGGAAACGATACTCGCCCAGATCAAGTCGCACGGCGCAAAGGCAGTTCTGCTGGCGACACCCAAGGCGAGCGTCGCGGGCGTTGTCTTTCAAAACCTGTCAGTGCCCGATTTCTACCGGGAGGTGGCCGACAGACAGCAGGTTCCACTGATCGAAGATGCAATCGCCGATGTGCTCTCCGATCCCCAATTGAAGGTCGATCCCCTGCACCCCAATGCCGCAGGACACGCACTGTTGTCTGAAAAGATCTTTGATGCGCTGAAATCGATCGGGTACGTACGCTAACGAAGAAGGCGGAGCATATCGGGCCCTGCAGAATGGAACTCCAACAGTCCAGGCGAGGTTGATGGTGGAATTGAAAAACACACTGCACAAGTTGGCGCCGGCCATCAGTCTCGTCTTGTTCACCGTGGCCATCCTCGTCGTCTACCACGAGATCAAGGTCTATCACTGGCGGGACATCCGACACGCTTTGCATGCCTTTCCCATATCGCTGATGGCGATGTGTGGCGGGTTCACGCTATTGAGCTATATCGCGCTGAGTTTTTACGATTACCTGGCACTGGAATACGCCGGCGAGAAGCTGCCTTACCGTCGCGTTTTGTTCACATCGTTCCTGAGTTACGCCCTCAGCAACAATGTCGGCCATGCCTGGCTGTCTGGCGGCTCGATGCGTTACCGCCTCTATTCCGGATGGGGGATGCCGGGAGTATCCATCGCCAAGGTAGTGCTGTTTTGCACGATTTCCTACCTGCTGGGGTCCATAACCCTCCTGGTGGGCGGTTATGCATTTTCCCCGAACCATGATTTCATCACCGACAAGCTGCCTCCCAGCTCGGTGCAGACGGCGATCACGGCGGGTTCTGCTATCCTCATCGCATGGTGGTCCGTCGTGATCTTCTACCGGAAGTCCATCGCCATCAGAGGCTTCAGTCTGTCCGTGCCTGAATTCTCGCTTGCCCTTCGTCAGCTGCTGGCCGCCCTGCTCGACCTGTTGCTGGCGTCGCTGGTGATGTATGTCCCGCTGTCGCATTTCACCGGCATGCCGTTTGGCGACTTTCTGGTGCTCTACATTTTTGCGCAACTCGCTGGGCTCATCAGCATGGTGCCCGTCGGGATCGGGGTTTTCGAAGGCAGTTTCGTCTTCCTGGCCTCAAGCCAGTATTCGGCTCCCCATATCATTGCCGCACTGATCATCTACCGCTCGATCTACTACTTCATGCCGTTGCTGCTCGCCGGCTTTATGCTGGCTGCGTATGAATTGCGCATACAAAGGATCATCGAGCACCGGCTGGTGAGCGCGGCGATCGGTGTTGTCGAATCTGCCATACCGCAGATCTTCGCAGTCCTGTTGATGCTGGGAGGCGGCGTGTTGCTGTTCTCCGGCGCCACTCCCGCATTGAAGGAGCGCCTGGGTTGGCTGGAGTACCTGATCCCGCTGCCGGTGATGGAACTATCCCATCTGCTCGGCAGCGTCGCCGGCGTGGCCCTGCTGTTGCTTTCCCAGGCAGTATGGCGACGTATCGACGCTGCCTACTTCGCCACCATCGCGGTGCTAGTACTGGGCATCATCGCATCGCTGGGCAAAGGTCTGGATTACGAAGAGGCGATGTTCCTGGGCGTAATGCTGGTCTCGTTCATTCCGGTCAGAAAGTTCTTCTACCGCAAATCGGCCTTGCTGCAACTGGAGCTCTCCGCTCAATGGATGGTGCTGGCGGCGATCGTCGTGCTGGGGTCGACCTGGCTGGGCTTTTTCTCCTACAAGCATGTGGAGTATTCCAGCGAGCTCTGGTGGCAGTTCGCGCTGCACGGGGATGCCTCCCGCTTTCTGCGTTCACTGGTGGCCATCCTGGTCCTCGTGACCGGCTTTACCGGGTATCGACTCCTGACCCGGACGGCATTTACCCTGGCGTTGCCCCCCCCTGCGGAGCTCGATAAGGCCGAGGCCATCGCAAGGAAATCGAACGAAACCATCTCCTATCTGGCGTTGACCGGCGACAAGTATCTGCTGTGGAGCCAAAGCGGCCACAGCTTCCTGATGTTCGCCGTCACGAGCCAATACTGGGTGGCGATGGGAGACCCGGTGGGAATCCCGGAAGAGCATGATGAATTGGCCTGGAAACTGCGGACGCTGGCTGACCATCACGATGCGAGAATCGCTTTTTATCAGGTGGGCACGAACCACATCCCGCTCTATCTCGATCTCGGCCTTGCACTTATCAAGCTGGGCGAGGAGGCCCGGGTACCGCTCCCATCGTTCAGCCTGGGGGGAAACAAGCGATCCGGCCTTCGACATTCCTACAACCGGCAATATCGCGAGGGCTTGTCGTTCGAGATCGTGCCCTCCTTCGGCGTGGACGCCATCCTTCCGGAACTCCAGGTCATCTCCGACCGATGGATGGAGAACAAGAAAGCTCGCGAGAAACGCTTTTCGCTAGGATTCTTCAATGCGGACTATCTTCGTCGCTGCTCGATTGCGCTGGTTAAAAAGGATGGGCGCATCATCGCATTTGCCAATCTTTGGGAACTGGAAAACAAGGAAGAGCTATCCATCGACCTGATGCGCTATGAACCGGACATCCCCGATGGATTGATGGAATACCTGGTCGTCTCTCTTTTGTTATGGGGTAAGAACGAGGGATATCAGTGGTTCAACCTCGGCATGGCACCGCTTTCGGGGCTGGAGCAGCATCCGCTTGCACCGCTCTGGAACAAGATCGGCAACACCATATTCCGCTTCGGCAACGAGTTCTATAACTTCGAGGGACTCTACCAATACAAGAACAAATTCGGCCCCGTCTGGCAGCCGCGTTATCTGGCCGCACCTGCAGGCCTGTCGATGGCATCCGCCCTGTTATCGGTGACGACGATTATTTCAGGCAATCTAAAAGGCGTATTTACCAAATGACCAGGATACTCACTGCGGCGACCTTGCTGCTTTTTTTTATAGCGAGCCACGCCTTTGCGTCCGATGTTGTGGAAAGCACCGATAGCTTCGGGCCTTTTGGTACGCTGCACATTTACAAATCCTCAGAACAGCCCAAGCATGTAACGTTGTTCATCTCGGGCGATGGCGGCTGGAATCTGGGCGTGATCGATATGGCCCGGTCGTTGGCGGAACTGGACAGCATGGTGGTTGGCATCGACATCACGCACTACATCAAACAACTCAATGCCGGCAGCGAGAAGTGCGCTTATCCAGCGGCGCACTTCGAAGAGCTCAGCCAGTATCTCCAGAAGAAATATCGCTTCCCTCATTACACCCTGCCGGTGCTGGTGGGTTACTCATCGGGCGCGACGATGGTCTACGCCACGTTCGCACAATCCCCGCCCAACACCTTCGCCGGCGGGATCAGCATGGGCTTCTGTCCCGACCTGAAGACAGCCAACCCCTTCTGCAAAGGCAGCGGCTCGTTGACCGGCACCTACGATTCGAAACTCGGGTTCATCTACCAACCCGTTCCTGCCCTCGCATCGAAACTTTACGTCCTGCAAGGCAACATCGATCAGGTGTGCAGCACACCCGATACAAAAGCATTTTTGAGCGAGGTCAGGAATGCCGAATTGATCGAGCTGAATAAAGTCGGACATGGATTTTCCGTGCAGAAGAACTGGATGCCTCAGTTCAAAGAGGCGTTCCAGAAGATCGCGGTCCTGCAGCCTCCCCCAACGACATCCGCGCAAGTGGCTGATGAGCTCGGCGACCTGCCTTTGGTGGCGCTTCCCGTCACAGTCAAAAGCGACACGCTGGCCGTGATGGTCTCCGGCGATGGCGGATGGGCGAGCATCGACAAGCAGGTTGCAGAAACCTTGAATAAAGACGGGATTGCGGTTGTCGGGCTGAATTCCCTGCAGTATTTCTGGGAGAAAAAAGACCCGGCCGTCGCCGGCAGAGACCTCGCACGCATCCTGGATCATTACCGCAAAGCGTGGGGCGCGGAGAAATTCATTCTCGTCGGCTATTCATCAGGAGCGGACACGCTGCCGTTCATGACCAGCCGCTTGCCAGACTCACTGAAGTCGCGGGTAAAGGCCGTCGCCTTGCTGGGGCTGGGAAAGGAGGCGCATTTCGAGTTTCATGTGTCCGAATGGCTTTTCAGTACCAACAGTCCCTACAAGGTCGTTCCCGAGGTGCAAAAACTGAAGGGCATGAATGTCATGTGCATCTATGGGGAAGATGAAAACGACAGTGCATGCAGGTCGCTAGACAGAAAAGATTTCACCGCCATCGAAATGAAAGGCGGCCATCACTTCTCTGGGGATTACGAAAAGCTGGCGGATACCATACTCAGCCATGCCAGGTAAGTTACTACGTCACTCCACTTCCAATTCCCTGACTCTCATCACATCACCTCCGGTCACCCGCAGTTTGTGGCCACCGCAGGCCGGACACGCTTCGTGACGCGCCGCGAGCGTCACCTCGGCCGAACACTCCAGGCATACGCCCTGCCCCGAAATCTCGACGATCTCCAGCAGCGCCCCATGGGCGACGCTGCCCTCGGTCACCGCCTCGAAGGCGAAGCGCAACGCTTCCGGTTCCACACAGGAGAGCCGGCCTATCTCCAGCCATACGGTTTTGACACTGCGGAAGTCCTGGCTGCGCGCCATGCCTTCGATGATCTGCAACACGCTTTCGGCCAGGGACATTTCGTGCATGGTTGAGCTCCTCGTCAGATATCTTCCGGCACCATCTTGATCGCCCCGCAAGGACACTCGGCGGCGCACAGGCCGCAGCCCTTGCAGTAGTCATAGTTGATCCTGAATCGCTTGCCCGGGCCAAGTTTGATCACCGCATTGTCGGGGCAAACGCCATAGCAGTTGTCGCACTCGAAGCAGTTGCCGCAGGACAGGCAACGCCTCGCCTCGAACAACGCATTGGTCTCGTCCAGTCCGCCCTGCACTTCGTCGAAGCTGGTCTGGCGACGGATGATGTCCAGCATCGGGCGCACGGTCTTGTCCGCGTCGGAGTAATACCAGGGATTGAGCTTGTCGAAAGTCGCGATCTCGTGCTTCGGCGCGGGCTCATAGGTAGTGCCGAACAGCCACGCATCGATGTGGCGCGCGGCCTTCTTGCCGTGGCCGATGGCGACGGTGACGGAGCGTTCCGAAGGCACCATGTCGCCGCCCGCGAAGATGCCGGGATAACCGGTCATCATGTTGGAACCGACCTGCACCACGCCGTCCTTGATTTCCAGACCCGACACGCCATCCAGCAACGAGAGGTCGACGTCCTGCCCCAATGCCAGCACCAGCGAGTCGGCCTCGATGGTCTCGAATTCGCCGGTCGGCTGTGGGAAGCCCTTCTCGTCCAGCACCATCTTCTCCACGGTCAGGCTCTTTTCGCTGGCCTGCTTGATGGTGGACAGCCACTTGATCATTACGCCTTCCTGCAAGGCTTCCTCAATCTCGAAGTCGTGCGCCGGCGCCCTGTCGCGCGTGCGACGATAGACGATGATCGGCTCGGCTCCCATGCGTTTAGCGGTACGCGCCACGTCGATGGCGGTGTTGCCTCCGCCGTACACCACGACCTTCCGCCCCAGCATAGGCTTGTCCTCGCCTTCCATCGAGCGCAGCACCGACACGGCGTCGACGATATGCGCGGCATCGCCCGCCGGGATGAAGGCGCGCTTTGCGATATGCGCGCCGACGGCGAGGAAAGCCGCGTCGAAACCACCCTGCTTCATGCTCTGCTCGATGTTAGCCACCTTGGAGTTGAGCCTCAGCGTGACGCCAAGATCGAGGATGCGCTGTACTTCGGCATCCAACACGTCGCGCGGCAACCGATACTTCGGGATGCCGAAGCGCATCATGCCACCCGCCATCGGACCCGCCTCATGGATCTCGACCCTGTGCCCCATGCGCGCAAGGTGATACGCAGCGGAAAGCCCCGAAGGACCGGCCCCCACGATCAGCACCTTCTTGCCCGTGGCCGGAGCCGGATCGGAAAACTTCCACCCGCGCTTGTTCGCCTCGTCGCCGAGGAAACGCTCGACCGAGTTGATCCCCACTGCTTCGTCAAGCTGCCCGCGGTTGCATGCCGTTTCGCACGGGTGATAGCACACGCGCCCCATGATGGCGGGCATCGGATTGTTCTCCACGAGCACGCGCCACGCCTGTTCGTAATCGCCAGACTCGGCGTGGAACAGCCAGCCCTGGATGTTTTCGCCCGCAGGACAGGCGTTGTTGCAGGGCGGAAGACGGTCGAGGTAAACCGGCCGTGAGGTGCGCCACGTGCCGGTCAGGTTCGCCAGCGAAGTGCCCGGTTTCAGCGTGATTGCAAACGGTTTGATGGACATGTCAGTTGCCCTCCCCGTCCAGCAAACCGTACTTGCGGATATTTCGGTCAGCGATGGCCTGCAGGCGTGCGACCATCTCGGGGTGCCCCTGCTTGCCGAACAAATGCGCGAAACGGCGCTGAATCTGAAGGTACTCCTCCACCGGCAGCTTGTGGCGTATCTTCAGCACGCCGGTGATTTCGCCGTGCTCGGCCTCGAATACCGGGAACATGCCGGTCTCCTTCGCCAGCCTGGCGATGCGGATGGTTTCGTTGGAAGCGATACCCCACCCCAGCGGACAGGGTACGAACAGATGGATGTAGCGCGCCCCGCGGATATTCATCGCCTTGCGGACCTTGTACTCGAGGTCGCGCAGGTCCGCGACTGTGGCTGTGGCGACGTAAGGGATGTTGTGTGCCATGGCGATCTCGGGCAGGTTCTTACCCTGGCCGAACACGTTGCCCGGTTCGAGGCCGACCGGCATGGTGGTCGCGGTGCGCGCGGCCGGCGGCGTCGCGCTGGAGCGTTGAACGCCGGTGTTCATATAAGCCTGGTTGTCGTAGCAGATGTAGAGTACATCGTCGTTGCGCTCGAACATGCCGGACAGGCAGCCGAAGCCGATGTCGGTGGTGCCGCCGTCGCCGCCCTGCGCCACCACTCGCACGTCATGCTTTCCCTTCACCTTCATCGCAGCCGCGACACCGGTGGCGACCGCGGGCGCGTTGCCGAACAGCGAGTGTATCCACGCCACTCGCCAGGACGACTCAGGGTACGGTGTCGAGAACACCTCCAGGCAACCAGTCGCATTCACCGCGATCAATTGTCCGTGACTCTCGGCCATCGCCGCATCGATTGCGTAACGCGCACCCAACGCTTCGCCGCAGCCCTGACAGGCGCGATGACCGGAATCGATCGCATTGGCACGCAGCAGGCTGGATTGCACGCTGCGCTCCTCGGGGGCGAGCAGGCGGTTGCCGACGGTGTAGGTGCCAGTCTGGTAGAACTTCACTGGTTGGTAGCCCATCACTCTCTCCTCAACCGAATTTCGCCGACGACGAGATACCTTTGTCGTGCAGCAGGTTTTCGGCGATTGGACCGGAACGGCGAGTCTGCCGTTCCCGTTCCAACTGTTTGTTGACTGCATCCCAATCCAGGTCGACGAAGGTGATGGGATCGAGTTCCTCCTTCTCCGCCTGGCCGAACAGCTTGTGCAGCGAGGCTTTGGGAATAGGCCGTCCACCGAGTCCGGCGATCGCGGTATATCCTTTCAGGCCCATGCCGGTCACCGCCATGCGCACGTCAGTGGCGACGATGCCGCCCATGCCAACGGCGAGGCTCTTCTCCAGCACCACGAAACGCTTGCAATTCGCCAGCGCCTCGCGCACCTGAGCCAGCGGGAAAGGCCGGTAGCTGGTGATGCCGAGCACGCCGATCTTGTGTCCCTCTTCGCGCATCTCGTCCACCGTGTCCTTGATGGTACCGAGCACCGAGCCCATCGCCACGATCATGGTCTCGGCATCTTCGGCGCGATAGGTGCGCACCAGTCCGCCGCTGTCGCGCCCGAACTGCTGCTTGAACTCCGCAGCCAGTTGCGGGATCAGCTTCAGCGCCTGCATCTGTTTCGCGTGAGCGAGATAACGCACCTCCATGAACGCTTCCGGCCCGACCATTGCGCCGATGGAGACCGGTTCGTCCGGGTCGAGCATCTGGCGCGGATCGAACGACGGCAGATAGGCATCGACCTGTTCCTGAGTCGGGATGTCCACACGCTCGAAGGCATGGGTGAGGATGAAGCCGTCCATGCACACCATCACCGGCATCGACAGTTCCTCGGCGAGACGGAATGCCTGGATGTGCAGGTCTACCGCTTCCTGGTTGGTCTCGGCGAACAGCTGCATCCAGCCGGAGTCGCGCTGCGACAGCGAATCGGAGTGGTCGTTCCAGATGTTGATCGGCGCGCCAATGGCACGGTTCGCCACAGTCATCACGATGGGCAAGCCGAGGCCCGAGGCGTTGTAGACCGCCTCGACCATGTACAGCAGCCCTTGGGACGCCGTGGCGGTATAAGAGCGCGCGCCTGCCGCGGAAGAACCGATGGCGACCGACATCGCGGCGAACTCGCTCTCCACATTGATGAACTCGCATGGTGTCAGATCGCCGGCTTTCACCATCTCGCCCAGCGCCTCGACGATGTGGGTCTGTGGTGAGATCGGATAGGCGCAAATCACCTCGGGTCGGCACAGCGCAATGGCTTCCGCAACGGCGTGGGAGCCTTCGATCTGTTTAAGCATGGGATTGCTCCTCCATCTTCGCCTTCACCAGGCTGTAGGCCTCTGTGGCGGCGGCGATATTTCCTTCGGCCACTTTGCCGGAGAATCGTTCATTGATCGCCTTGATGACCGACTCCAGCCGAATCAGTCCCGACAGTGCCGCGAATCCCGCCAGCAGCGGCACGTTGGGAATGGGGCGTCCGACATGCTTGAGTCCAAGTTGGGTGGCGGGCAAGGTGCAGAAGCGTTCCGGCTTGCGTTCCTTGATGAGGTCGCCCAGGCCGAGTTCTTCGAAACTGTGATGGGAATTGAGCAGCACGTAACCGCCCGGCTTCAAGCCGGCGAACACGTCGATCTGGTGCAGCAGCGTGGGGTCCTGGATGATGAGTGCATCCGGCTCCATGATGGGTTCGCGCAACCGTATCTCCTTGTCGTCGATGCGGCAGAATGCCACCACCGGCGCACCGGTACGCTCCGAACCAAAACTGGGGAAGGCCTGCGCGTAGCGCCCCTCCTCGAAAGCGGCGACCGACAGCATCTCCGTAGCAGTCACCACGCCCTGTCCGCCGCGGCCGTGTATGCGTATCTGGAACATACTCTCCCCCTTTTGAATTCTTGCGTGAAGCTTACTATCCTCCGGTCGGAATGTCAGCCAGCCAACCGCGGATGTACGCACCTGCCGCATCCAGATTGGACGCGGCCCTGTCGCTCAGCGGGTCGCCCAGCTCGAATGCGTAGCCGCGCATTCGCAGCAGGAAAGCCTCCGGCCCCGCGTCTCCATACACCTGGCGGTAAGCATGCAACAAGGCATGAGGTGTCATCGCATGGCTGGTATAGCTGTTGTCTTTCTCCGCTGCGATGCCGGCAAGATGGAAAGGCTCCGCGCACGACATGTCGGCGTCGATGAACAACACCCGTTCGCGCCCCGCCAGGTCGGTGACATGCTCGATCTGCAACTGGTAGTCCTCGATCAGCTCGATTTGCGAACCCATGCCGGCTTCGGCGAGGCTGCGCAACAACATCGGCGCGATGGCATCGTCGCCGCGCGACTCGTTGCCGATTGCGAAGATCAGGACGGGGGCAGCCATCACGGGGCGGCGCAGAATTCGCCGTCCGAGGAGCGTGATAACGTTGAAACGATGCTGCCATCACTGTCCTGCAGCTCGACCGTCAGTGGCATCTTGCCCAGCGCGTGCGTGGCGCAGGAAAGGCAGGGATCGTAGGCACGCACTGCCACTTCGAGGTGATTGAGCAGCCCCTCGGTGATCTGCTGGCCGTCGAGGTACTGGTTGGCGACCGCGCGCACCGACTCGTTCATCGCCTGATTGTTGCTGGTGGTGGAGACGATCAGGTTGGCCTTTGTGACCAGCCCCTCATCGTCGATCTCGTAGTGATGGAACAGCGTGCCGCGCGGCGCCTCTAGGACGCCGATACCGACGTTGCGCCTCTCGCCCTTATCGGCCAGCAGCTCGGTTCCGATGATGTCCGGATCGTGAAGCAACAGCTGGATGGACTCGGCGCAGTGCAGCGTCTCGATCATGCGTGCCCAGTGATAGGCAAGCGTGTCGTGCACCAGGCCACCTTGAGCGAAGTCGCGGAAGCGCTTGCGCGCGGCCTCCGCCAGCGGCGTTGAAATGGAGTCGCAATTGTTCACGCGCGCCAGCGGCCCGACCCGATACCATCCCTGCTCCTTGCCCAGCTCGACCAGGAACGGGAACT
>DASTGP010000041.1:0-10776 GCA_035605585.1 Gallionella sp.
CCTGCAGGAACGCATGACCGCCCAGCTGGCGCAGTTCGAACTGCCGGCGGAATTCGCCGATAAACTGCAGCAGCTGCTCTACAAACCGGACCGCAACGCCATCGAGACCAAGGCACTGGAAGCCGCCTGTGCAGCGACTCATTTGTCCGCCGCGCATCTGCTGCACCGCTGCGGCGCGCTGCCCTCCACTCACGATTTCCACCTGGACCGCTTCCTGTTCGAACATGTCCCCAAGGGGACGGGATTCCCGCCGGTCGAGATCGGCTCATGGGAAGAACTGCCGCTGGCCCACGCCAGCGCGTTCAGCATCGACGATGCGACCACCACCGAGATCGACGATGCGTTCTCGGTCGAGAAGCTGGAAAACGGCAACTGGCGCATCGGCGTGCATATCGCCGCCCCGGCGCTGGGCCTGCCGCGCGATTCCGACGGCGACAAGGTTGCCGCCGGGCGACTGTCCACCGTATACATGCCCGGCAACAAGATCACCATGCTGCCGGACAGCGTGGTGCAGGCCTTCACGCTGTGCGCGGACCACGTCTGCCCGGCGCTGTCGATGTACAACGAAGTGGATGCCGAAACGCTGGAGATACTGAACCACGAGAGCCGCGTCGAACGCATCCACATCGCCGCGAACCTGCGCCATGACACTTTGGAACCGCTGTTCAACGAGGAGACGCTGGCGGCGGGCAAGCTCGACTATCCCTACGCCGCGGAACTCGCGCTGCTGTGGAAACTGGCGCAGAAATTGGAAGCATTGCGCGGCAAGCCTTCCGACAACAGCACGCAGCAGGTCGACTACAACTTTAACGTCGAAGACGACCGCATCAGCATCACCACCCGCCGGCGCGGCTCGCCCATCGACAAGGTGGTATCCGAGCTGATGATCCTGGTGAACAGCGAATGGGGCAGGCACATCGCCGAACACGGCTTCGTCGCCATCTACCGCACGCAGCAGGGCGGCAAGGTGAGGATGAGCACCGTGGCCGCGCCGCACCAAGGCCTGGGCGTAGCGCAATACATGTGGTCCAGTTCGCCGCTGCGCCGTTACGTGGACATGGTGAACCAGCGCCAGATCATCGCCATGCTGCGCGACAGCGAACCCGCCTACGCGAAGAACGACACCGCGCTGTATGCCGCGATGCGCGACTTCGACACCATGTACGGTATCTACAACGACTTCCAGCGGCACATGGAACGCTACTGGTGTTTGCGCTGGCTGCATCAGGAAAAGATCGAACAGGTCGAAGCCATTGTGCTGCGCGAGAACCTGGTCAAACTGACCGACATCCCGCTGGTCTTCCGCGCCTCGTCGCTGCCCGAACTGCCCTCCGGCACCCGGGTGCGCCTGGCGATCGGCGAGATCGACCTGATCGATCTGGATGTGCAGACGCACCTCATTGAAAAGATCGAACCGGAGGGCACCGCTTGCTGAAATGGCTGAAACTGCCGCTGACGGTCGCGATGGTCTTCTCCATCGCGCTCCACGCCTTCGCGCTGTTCGGCGTCGGCCTGGTGATGCCGGACCCGCGCAACGCGGCCAGTTTCGCCCAGCCGCTGCAAGTGGTTCTGGTCAACAGCAAGTCGCAATCCAAACCCGTCCAGGCCGATGCACTGGCGCAAGCCAACCTTGACGGCGGCGGCAACACACCGGAGGACCGCCGGGCCAAGACCCCGTTGCCCACCATCAGCGACGACCAGCAGTTCACGCCGGAACAAGTATCCAAGCGTGTGGCCGAAATGGAAGAAGAGTCCAAGCGGATCATGTCCAGGCTGAAGAGCGACTACAAGGTGACTCAGCCGGTACTCAAGAAACAGCAGAACAGCTCCCCCACCAGCGGCGAAGACCTGGTGGAAAAATCCATGGAGATCGCGCGCCTCGAAGCCCAGATCAACAAGAATTTCGATGCCTACCAGAAGATGCCCCGCCGCAAGTTCATCGGCGCGCGCACCCAGGAATACCGCTTCGCGCAGTACATCGAGGACTGGCGCATCAAGGTCGAGCGCATCGGCAACCTGAACTACCCCGAGGAAGCACGTCGCCGTCAGCTGTACGGCAAGCTGCAACTCAGCGTCTCGATCCGCGCCGACGGCAGCCTCGAAAGCGTGGAGGTCAGCCGCTCTTCCGGCCAGCGCATCCTGGATGCAGCAGCGGAACGCATTGTCCGGATTGCTGGAAAAAACGGATTTGCGCCGCTGCCACCGGATATCACCAAGGACACCGATATCCTCACCATCATCCGCACCTGGACGTTTACCTCGGCCGACCGGATGGAAAGCGAGTAATGGGAACCGAATTATTATGACCGACAAATACGCCGTCATCGGCAATCCCATCTCGCACAGCAAGTCGCCGCTGATCCACCGGATGTTCGCGGAGCAGACCGGGCAGGACATCAGCTACGAGGCCATCGAGGCGCCGCTGGATGGCTTCGCCGAGAAGATCGAGGAGTTGCGTGCAAAAGGTTACAAAGGCTGCAACGTGACCGTGCCGTTCAAGTTCGAGGCGTTTGAGCTTGCCACCGAATTGAATGAACGCGCGCAATCGGCACAGGCGGTGAACACGCTCAAATTCGAAGGCGACGCCATCCTTGGCGACAATACCGACGGCGCGGGGCTGGTCAACGACATCGAGCGTAATCTCGGCATCGCGCTGAAAGACAAACAGGTACTGCTGATGGGTGCGGGCGGCGCGGCTTACGGAGTCGTATTGCCGCTGCTTGCAAAAGGCGCTTGCATCACCGTAGCCAATCGCACCGCAGAAAAGGCGCAACAACTTGCGCTCGCGTTTCCAGCCGCCGTCGGGAAGATTTCCGGTTGTGGCTACGAGGCCATCGCCGGCAGGCGATTCGATGTCGTCATCAACGCCACCTCCGCCGGGCTCACCGACAGCAAAATTCCGTTACCCGACACCATCTTCGCCCCCGGCGCGCTGGCGTACGACATGATGTACGGGCGCGAGACGCCGTTCATGGCGTTCGCCCGCCAGCACGGCGCGCGCGTCGCCGACGGCCTCGGCATGCTGGTCGAACAGGCGGCCGAGGCATTCCACCTCTGGCGCGGCGTCCGGCCCGACACCAAACCCGTACTCGACAAACTTCGCGCGGCATGAAGAAATTTCGTTATTGGACCTGGCGCATCCTGCTCACGCTGTTCGCGCTGATACTGCTGTACCAGGTGTGGATCTTCGTGCACATCCTGTGGTGGGTGAAGTTCAATCCCGCCACCAGTTCGTTCATGGAAGACCGTCTGGAGGTGATGCAGGATCAGAACCCCGACGCAGAGCTGAAGCACAAGTGGGTGCCCTACGAGAAGATCTCCAACAACCTCAAACGAGCACTGATCGCCGCGGAGGATGCGAAGTTCGTCGATCACGAGGGCTTCGACTGGGAGGGCATCCAGAAGGCATACGAAAAGAACCTGAAGAAGGGCAAGATCGTTGCGGGCGGATCCACCATCAGCCAGCAGCTCGCCAAGAACCTGTTCCTTTCCACCAAGCGCACACCGTGGCGCAAGGCCGAGGAGGCGATCATCACGCTGATGCTGGAGGCGGTGATGGATAAGCGGCGCATCTTCGAGATCTATCTCAACGTGATCGAATGGGGCAATGGCGTTTTCGGCGCGGAAGCCGCCGCGCGCCACTATTACCACACGAGCGCAGCAAGTCTCTCTGCAGAGCAAGCCGCCAAGCTTGCCGCCATGGTCCCCAACCCGCGCTATTACGACAAACACCGCGAGGCGGGCGGCCTGCTGCGCAAGACGGGCATCATCCTGGCACGGATGAATTACGCGGAAATTCCTTGAGCGACTGTCCGCCTATTTCTTTACAATAGCGCGCGATTCACAGGGGCGCGCAATGACCGACACCACCCAGGAAAGCCATCACACCGACAATGTGCAGGAACACCTCAAGCAGGTGGAGTCGCTGCTGCACAAGCATGCCTTGGTGGAATCGGTAGCGCACAACCAGGAAATGCCACGCCAGGATCGCCACGCCTTGGTCGGCAGCCTGCTACACAAGCAGCACCTGACTGAACTGCAGCGCAAGCTGGACAGCCTGCACCCCGCCGACATCGCCTACATCCTCGAAGCCCTTCCCATCGAGCAGCGCCTGCTGGTTTGGGACATGGTCAAGTCGGAACGCGACGGCGAGATCCTGATCGAGGTTTCCGACGCGGTTCGCGAATCGCTGATCGCCACCATGAACCGGGAAGAGCTGCGCGCTGCAGCCGAGCAGCTCGACACCGACGAGATCGCCGACCTGGCGCCCGACCTGCCTCAGAACGTGATGCGCGACGTGTTCAAGTCGCTGTCTATCGAAGAGCGTGAGCAGCTGCGCGCCGCGATGTCGTATTCGGAGGACTCGGTCGGCGCGCTGATGGACTTCAACATGATCCAGGTTCGCGAAGACGTCACGCTGGAAGTGGTGTCGCGATACCTTCGCCGTTTCGACGAACTGCCCGACCATACCGACCAGGTGTTCGTGGTAGACCGCGACGACCGATTCAAGGGCGTATTGCCGATCAATCTCATCGTCGTCAATGAACCGGAAGTGATCGTCGGCGAGCTGATGCTAACCGACACGATCCAACTCCACCCGGAGGAAAAGGCAGACCAGGCCGCTCAAGCGTTCGAGCGCTACGACCTGGTTTCCGCGCCTGTAGTGGACGAGGATGACAAGCTGGTCGGACGCGTGACGGTGAACGTCGTGCTCGACTTCATCCGCACCGAATCGGAGAGCGACCTGCTCAACCAGGCCGGCCTGCGCGAAGAGGAAGACATCTTCGCCTCGGTGTGGAAGTCCGCGCAGAATCGCTGGACTTGGCTGGCCCTGAACCTGTGCACCGCATTCTTCGCCTCGCGCGTGATCGGAGAATTCGAAGGCACCATCGAAAAGTTCGTCGCGCTGGCTACGTTGATGCCCATCGTCGCCGGCATCGCGGGCAACTCGGCGAACCAGACCACCACCATCATCATCCGCTCGCTGGCCCTGGGGCAGATCACGCAAGGCAACGCGCGCCGCCTGATGCTCAAGGAGTTGGCGATCAGTGGATTGAACGGCCTGGTGTGGGGGGGGATCGCCGGATTATTCGCCTACTTCCTTTACCACAGCGTCTCACTCGGCGTCGTGATGACCAGCGCGATGCTGCTCAACCTCACCGTCGGCGCGATCGTCGGCATGGCAATCCCGCTCGCCATGCAAAAGTTCGGACGCGACCCGGCCATCGGCTCGAGCGTCATGATCACCGCAATCACCGACAGCGGCGGCTTCTTCATCTTCCTGGGACTGGCGACGATCTTCCTGATCTAGTGAAGAACCGGACAAGGATATCTGCGGCATATGCCGAGCTCTTGTTTGAGCGAGAAAACAACCCACCCGTTTCAGAAGACGGGTTGCCGGCGGAACAGATTAAACGGGCTAAAAGGGCGGTAAGCAACCGCCCCTAGCGAGGCAGCAAACTACGCGCCCAGAATGCCCTTGCCTGCAGGCTTGGCTGCGGCCTTTTTCACTGCGGGTTTCTTGGCTACTGCTTTTTTCGCTGCGGGCTTGGCGGCGGCTTTCTTTGCTACCGGCTTGGCTGCTGCTTTTTTGACTGCGGCCTTCTTAACTGCAACTTTCTTGACGGCTGTCTTTTTTGCTGCGGACTTCGCGGCGGCTTTCTTTGCTACCGGCTTGGCCGCTGCTTTTTTGACTGCGGTCTTCTTAACTGCAACTTTCTTGACGGCAGTCTTTTTTGCTGCAGGCTTTGCTGCGGCCTTCTTTGCTACCGGCTTGGCTGCTGCCTTTTTTACTGCGGTCTTCTTAACTGCGACTTTCTTGACGGCCGTCTTTTTTGCTGCGGGCTTGGCGGCGGCTTTCTTTGCTGCCGGCTTGGCTGCTGCCTTTTTTACTGCCGGCTTGGCGGCTGCTTTTTTCGCTGCGGGCTTCTTAGCTGCGGGCGTTTTGGCTTTTGTATCGGATGTTGCCATTTTCATTCTCCATAAAAATTTAGAACATTCACTACAGCTCACTACACGCCCAAACGCCCTGTTTTCCAGCGATAGACGCTTGCGGCATCGGCACTGTATCCACGTTTAAAAAAACACGCAACAAATTTCGTGAAAAACATTTGCGAAAATTGCAACACTCACGCAATTACTTTTTCGCCCGCGAACAGCTGCTGCACGGTCTCCCGCTCGCGCACCAGATGCACCGATGCACCATCCACCATCACCTCTGCGGCACGCGGACGGGTGTTGTAATTGGAGCTCATGCTCATCCCGTACGCCCCCGCGGAAAGCACAGCCAGCAAGGATTGCGGGGCGATCGCCAGCTCGCGCGCATGCCCGATGAAGTCTCCCGTCTCGCAGATCGGACCGACCACTTCATAGTTCTGCGCCGCATGGTTTTCACGCTGCACCGGGAGAATGTTGTGGTATGCGTCGTACAAGGCAGGACGCATCAGGTCGTTCATCGCCGCATCGACGATGGCGAAATTCTTCTCCTCGCCCGGCTTGAGATATTCGACGCGGGTCAGCAACGCCCCCGCATTGCCGACCAGCACGCGGCCAGGCTCGAGCACCAGCTTCTCGCTGCGTCCCGCAAGCGAACTCAGCAACTCGGCTACGTAGTCCGCGATCGCCGGCGGTGTTTCATCGTTGTAGCGGATGCCCAGACCGCCGCCCAGATCGATGTGTTCGAGTCGGATGCCTTCTCGCGCCAGCGCATCGACCAGCGCCAGCACCTTCTCGACCGCCGCGATGAACGGGCTGGTCTCGGTGAGCTGAGAACCGATGTGGCAGTCCACGCCGGTAATGCGCAGATGTGGCAGCGCCGCAGCTTTGCGGTACAGCGCGACAGCCTCGGTGTAAGCCACGCCGAACTTGTTCTGCTTGAGGCCGGTGGAGATGTAGGGATGGGTCTTCGCATCCACATCGGGGTTCACGCGCAGACTGATCGGTGCCACCTTGCTCATGCTGCCCGCCACCTCGTTCAAGCGGTCCAGTTCGGCGGCGGACTCGACGTTGAAGCAAAGGATGCCGGCATCCAGCGCCATACGCATCTCGGCGGCACTCTTGCCCACGCCGGAGAACACCACCTTGCCCGCATCGCCGCCCGCCGCCAGCACGCGCTGCAACTCGCCGCCGGAGACGATATCGAAGCCCGCACCGAGGCGTGCGAACACATTCAGGATCGCGAGGTTGGAATTCGCCTTCACCGCGTAGCACACCAGGTGTTCACGGCCTTGCAGCGCGTTGCTGAACTGGCGATAGCCGTCGGTCAGCGCGGCGCGCGAATACACGTAACAAGGAGTGCCGAACTGCGCGGCGATGTCGGCTAGGGGTACTTGCTCGACGCACAGCGCGCCGTCGCGATATTGGAAATAGTCGTTCATGTCTGATTACTTGTCGGTTGAAGGAGTTGAAGCCGGGGGAGGCGGCAAGGTGAGCGGCCCCTTGTGGCCGCAGCCTTGCGCCAGCAAAGCGATAAACAGGATAATTGCCAGACGCATGTCACACCCCCGATAAATTTAACGCCGTGGATTATAGATGAACGAGAGCGAATTCAACCAATTGGCCGATGCCGCGCTGGCGCGCATCGAAACGGCCGTCGACGGCAGCGGCGGCGACGTCGAGTGCAACCGCAGCGGCAACGTGCTGGAGATCGAGTTCGACAACGGCCAGAAGATCATCGTCAACCGCCACGACGTCAATCAGGAAATATGGGTCGCGGCGAAGTCCGGCGGCTTCCACTACGCCTGGCAGGACGGCGCATGGCGTAGCCAGCGCGACGGCAGCGAACTGTATGGCAAGCTCGTGGAGCTGTTTGCCTTGCAGGGCGAGGACATTGACCTGTCGTAGGGCAGGTTTAGTGGAACTACTAAGCCAATCCATAGGCCACCCAAGAACGGTGCCCAGGTAGCTGGTTATAAAACCTGCCCATTGTCGTAATTAAAACGGGCGATCGCAGCCCCTCGGGGCATCAATCCGTCCGCTCCCGCATCGCCTTCTTGTCCAGCTTGCCAACACTGGTGCGCACCAGGCTAGCTACAAAATGGATCTCCATCAGACGCGCATAGCGCGGCAGCCGCCCTTCATCGACGCGGCGATTCACCGGTTCACGGAGTGCATGGGCATCAGCCGTGCAGCCTCCCTTGAGTACCACTAGCGCGCGCGGACGCTCTCCCCACTTCTCGTCCGGCACGCCGATCACGGCGACCTCGCTGACCGCCGGATGCTCGGAGAGCAGGCTTTCCAGTTCCAGCGAAGACAGCCATTCGCCGCTGCACTTGATGACGTCCTTGAGCCGGTCCGTTACGTTCAGCATCCCCGTCGCATCGCGCGTGCCGATGTCTCCCGTGTGCAGGTAGCCGCCCTCCCACAGCCTTGCCGATGCCTCTTCGTCATGCAGGTAACCCTGACTCAGCCAGGGAGCTCGCACCACGACCTCGCCTGCGCGCGCGCCGTCGTGCGGCAACTCATTCCCGGTCTCGTCCACCACACGCATGTCCACCAGAGGGATGGCGCGCCCGGCACGGATGCGACGATTCAGAGCCATACCGTCATCCCCCGCCTCACCGGCATCCAGCAGTCCGAGCGACAGGATGGGACAGGTCTCGGACAACCCGTATCCGGCATACACATCCGCACCCAGATCCAGCGCAGCCTGCGCCAAGCCTTTTGGCAGCGCCGATCCGCCGATGACTACCTTCCAACCATGCAGCGTAGCTCCCGCCCTTTGTGCAGCGGTCAGCAGCATGTGCAGCAGCGTCGGCACGCAGTGCGAGAACGTCACGCCCTCGTGCTTGATCAGACCCAGCAGAACATCGGGCTGGTAGCGTCCGGGATAGACCTGCTTCACGCCGAGCATGGTGGCGATATACGGAAAGCCCCAGGCATGGACATGGAACATCGGCGTGATCGGCATGTACACGTCGCCGCGCCCAAAGCGCCCCTGCACCGGCGCGGTGCCGAACGCCGCCGCGGCGGCGAGGGTATGCAGCACCAACTGGCGGTGGCTGAAGTAGACGCCCTTGGGATGACCCGTCGTGCCCGTGGTATAGAAAGTCGTCGCGCGCGTGTCCTCGTCGAAATCCGGGAACTCGTGATCCGGGTTACCCCCTGCGAGCAACGTTTCGTAGTCGGTCGCAAACGGTGACGGACATTCCGGGCATTCGATGTCGGACAGCAGGACGAAGCGCTGCACCGTTTCCAGCCGGGAGCGGAAGCTCTCGAACAGCGGCAGGAAATCCTCGTGGACCAGCAGGACGTCGGCACGCGCGTGGTTGAGGGTATAGACGATCTGCTCCGGCGAAAGGCGCACGTTCACCGTCTGCAAAACGGCACCCAGCATCGGGACGGCGAAGAAGCATTCGAGATAGCGGTGACTGTCCCAGTCCATCACCGCGACCGTCTGTCCGCGCTGCACGCCAAGAGCGCTGCCCAGGCGGCCGATGCGATTCCGCAGCGTGCGGTAGTCGTAACGGCTCTTGTCGCGGTAGACGATCTGCTGCTCCGGCGCATTGGCCAGCGGCGTGAGCAGCAACTGTTTGATGAGCAGCGGATAGGCGTAGGCAGGCATTGCGATTCCCGTTCATTCCTTCATGCATGTTACGAAACAGCGGGGAAGGAAGCGCCCGCCGGCGCTCACAACCCCACAGACTTCAATTCGCGGCGCCGCTTCGCGTAATCGGGGCAGGCGCTGCCCACCACGTCCCAGAACGCGGCCGAGTGATTCATCTCGCGCAGGTGCGCCAGCTCGTGCACCACCACGTAGTCGATCAGGCGCAGCGGCAGGCGGATCAGCTGCTCGTTGAGCCGCACCGTACCGCGCGCGGTGCAGCTGCCCCACTGCGTCTTCGCCGCCGACAGTTTGAGGGCGCGCGGCGCGACGTTCAGCAGCGGTGCGTAATGCGCGACTCGCTCGGCGAACAACGTCTCGGCCTGCTGCCGGTACCATTGCCACACCACTTGCTCGATATGAGCGGCATCGCCGTCATCCGCCACGAAAACCCACAGCTCCTTGCCGCGCTGCTGTATCGGGGCAGCGAACAGGCTCTGCCGCACGCGCAAGACCAGACGTTCGCCCAGGAAGGGAACGATCTCGCCGTCCGCCCAGCGCACTTCGGCCGGCTTGCGCGATTGCCAGCCATCCAGCTTCTCCACGACCCAGTGGGCCTTGTCCTGCAACACGCTGTGCAGCCAGCTTTCCGATGCGCGTAGCGGCATGCTCACGGTGAGGCCGCGATCATCGATGCGCAGGCCGATGCTGCGGCGCTTGTCGCTGCGTTTGAGGGTGTAGGTGACGTGCTTGCCGGCGAGGAGCGCGGCGCGTTGTTCGATGGCGGGAGGGGCGACCAAGTTGCGCAGGCGCTTGAACATCAGTGTGCGATCTGCTGGATCTCATTCTCGATCCACGCCTCGACCTCGGCGTTGATCTCTTCGGCCTTGCGGCCTTGCGTAGTGATGGGCTTGCCGATGCTCATGGTGACCAGGCCGGGATGCTTGCTGAACGCCTTGCGCCCCCACAAACGTCCGGCGTTGTGCGCCACCGGCACCACCGGCACACCGGTACTCGCCGCCAGCAGTGCGCCGCCGATCTTGTACTTGCCGCGCTTGCCGTAAGGCACGCGTGTGCCCTCGGGGAAGATCACCACGCAGAAGCCTTGCGCCAGTCGCTCCTTGCCCTGCTTGAGCAACTGCCTCATCGCGCCCTTGCCGTCACTGCGGTCGATCGCGATGGGACTGGTCATCGCCAGCCCCCAGCCGAAGAACGGCAGCCACAGCAACTCGCGC
>DASTGP010000076.1:0-13167 GCA_035605585.1 Gallionella sp.
GCCGCATCCTGGACGTGCCGGTCGGCCCCGAGCTGATCGGCCGCGTGGTCAACGCGCTGGGCCAGCCCATCGACGGCAAGGGCCCGATCAACGCGAAGCTCACGGACGTGATCGAGAAGGTCGCGCCGGGCGTGATCGCGCGCCAGTCGGTGTCGCAGCCGGTGCAGACGGGCCTCAAGTCGATCGACTCGATGGTGCCGATCGGCCGCGGCCAGCGCGAACTGATCATCGGTGACCGTCAGACCGGCAAGACCGCCGTGGCTGTCGACGCGATCATCAATCAGAAGGGTCAGAACATGACCTGTATCTACGTTGCGGTCGGCCAGAAGGCATCGACTATCGCCAACGTGGTACGCAAGCTGGAAGAGCACGGCGCGCTGGAATACACCATCGTGGTCGCCGCTTCCGCATCCGATTCCGCAGCGATGCAGTTCCTGGCACCTTACGCCGGCTGCACCATGGGCGAATACTTCCGCGATCGCGGCGAAGACGCGCTGATCGTGTACGACGACCTGACCAAGCAAGCTTGGGCCTATCGTCAGATCTCCCTGTTGCTGCGCCGTCCGCCCGGCCGTGAAGCTTACCCCGGCGACGTGTTCTACCTGCACTCCCGTCTGCTGGAGCGCGCAGCCCGCGTGAACGCCGACTACGTCGAAGCCTTCACCAAGGGCGAAGTCAAGGGCAAGACCGGTTCTCTGACCGCGCTGCCCGTGATCGAAACCCAGGCCGGCGACGTGTCCGCCTTCGTTCCGACCAACGTGATCTCCATCACCGACGGCCAGATCTTCCTGGAAACCGACCTGTTCAACGCCGGTATCCGTCCCGCGATCAACGCCGGTATCTCGGTGTCCCGCGTGGGTGGTGCAGCTCAGACCAAGGTCATCAAGAAGCTGGGTGGCGGTGTGCGTCTGGCGCTGGCCCAGTACCGTGAACTGGCTGCGTTCGCGCAGTTCGCTTCCGACCTGGACGAAGCGACCCGCAAGCAGTTGGAGCGCGGCCGTCTGGTGACCGAGCTGATGAAGCAGCTGCAATACGCGCCGCTGTCCGTTTCCACGATGGCAGCTACGCTGTTCGCCGTGAACAAGGGTTACTTCGACGACGTGGCCGTGAACAAGGTGCTGGCATTCGAATCCGCAATGCACGCTAACCTGAATTCCAAGCACAAGGCTCTGATGGATGCCATCGAGTCCAGCAAGGACCTGTCTGCCGACAACGAAAAGCTGTTGTCTGCGGCCATCGAGGAATTCAAGGCAACTGCAGTTTACTAAGCGGGAGCTAAACCATGGCAGGCAGTAAAGAGATCCGCACGAAGATCAAGAGCGTAGAGAATACGCGCAAGATCACGCGTGCGATGGAAATGGTAGCCGCAGCGAAGATGCGCAAGGCGCAGGAGCGCATGCGCGCTGCGCGCCCGTATGCCGAGAAGATCCGCAACGTCGCAGCCCACTTGTCCCGTGCCAACCCGGAATACCGTCACTCGTTCCTGGCGAAGCGCGAGAACATCAAGAACGTCGGCCTGATCGTCGTCACGTCCGACAAGGGCTTGTGCGGCGGTCTGAACACCAACGTGCTGCGTCTGGCCGTGAACAAGATGAAGGGCTGGGAGGGCGAAGGCAAGGGCATCGCTGTTTGCCCGATCGGCAATAAGGGTTTCGGCTTCATGAACCGTGTCGGCGCCAAGGTCAAGTCACACCTGACCGGCATCGGTGACGTTCCGCACATCGAGAAGCTGATCGGCACCGTGAAGGTGATGCTGGACGCCTATGTGGCCGGCGAGATCGACGCGATCTACCTGAGCTACAACCACTTCATCAACACCATGAAGCAGGAGCCGGTGGTCGAGCAATTGCTGCCGCTGACCGGTGAGCAACTGGGCACCGCAGAAGGCAACTGGGACTACATCTACGAGCCGGATGCCAAGGTGGTGATCGACGAGTTGCTGGTGCGTTACATCGAGTCCCTGGTCTACCAGGCAGTCGTTGAGAACATGGCCTCCGAGCAGAGCGCGCGTATGGTGGCGATGAAAGCCGCCTCCGACAACGCGAAGAACGTCATCGGCGAGCTCAAGCTGGTTTACAACAAAGCGCGTCAGGCAGCGATCACCAAGGAAATTTCCGAGATCGTGGGCGGCGCAGCGGCAGTCGGTTGATGGCCTGCGGCAGTGATTAAGAATTAATTTAGACGGGGAATCTTAAAATGAGTCAAGGAAAGATTGTTCAGTGTATCGGCGCGGTGGTTGACATCGAATTTCCGCGTGATCAAATGCCCAGGGTTTATGAAGCCCTGAAGCTGGCCGACGCAGGTTCTTCCACTGCCGAAGCAGGCCTGACGTTCGAAGTTCAACAACAGCTGGGTGACGGCGTGGTTCGTACCATCGCTATGGGTTCTTCCGACGGTCTGCGCCGCGGCATGGCAGTCAACGCCACCGGCGGTGCGATCTCTGTTCCGGTTGGTACCGGCACACTGGGCCGCATCATGGACGTGCTGGGTCGCCCGATCGACGACGCTGGCGAAATTAAGTGCGAAGAGAAGCGCGAAATTCACCAGAAGGCACCGAAGTTCGACGAGCTGTCTCCTTCTGTTGACCTGCTGGAAACCGGCATCAAGGTGATCGACCTGGTTTGCCCGTTCGCCAAGGGCGGTAAGGTCGGCCTGTTCGGCGGCGCCGGCGTGGGCAAGACCGTGAACATGATGGAACTCATCAACAACATCGCCAAGCAGCACAGCGGTCTGTCCGTGTTCGCCGGTGTGGGTGAGCGTACCCGTGAAGGTAACGACTTCTACCACGAAATGAAGGACTCCAACGTTCTGGACAAGGTTTCCATGGTGTTCGGTCAGATGAACGAGCCGCCCGGCAACCGTCTGCGCGTGGCACTGACCGGCCTGACCATGGCCGAGAAGTTCCGTGACGAAGGCCGAGACATCCTGTTCTTCGTGGACAATATCTACCGTTACACCCTGGCCGGTACCGAAGTGTCCGCGCTGCTGGGCCGTATGCCTTCCGCCGTGGGTTACCAACCGACACTGGCTGAAGAAATGGGCCGCCTGCAAGAGCGTATTACTTCGACCAAGGTGGGTTCCATTACCTCCATCCAGGCCGTGTACGTTCCTGCGGATGACTTGACTGACCCGTCTCCTGCGACCACCTTCTTGCACCTGGACTCCACCGTTGTGTTGTCTCGTGACATCGCTTCGCTGGGTATTTACCCCGCGGTCGATCCGCTGGACTCCACTTCCCGCCAGCTGGACCCGCTGGTCGTGGGCGAAGAGCACTACAGCGTGGCCCGCAGCGTGCAGCAGACCCTGCAGCGCTACAAGGAACTGCGCGACATCATCGCGATTCTGGGCATGGACGAACTGGCACCGGAAGACAAGTTGGCTGTGGCTCGCGCCCGTAAGATCCAGCGCTTCCTGTCCCAGCCGTTCCACGTGGCCGAAGTGTTCACCGGCGCTCCTGGCAAGTACGTGACCCTGAAGGACACCATCAAGGGCTTCAAGGGCATCGTCAACGGCGAATACGATCACCTGCCGGAACAAGCGTTCTACATGGTGGGCAGCATCGAAGAAGCGGTTGAAAAAGCCAAGACTCTCCAATAAAAGGTGAATGCCATGGCAATGACCGTACATGTGGACGTCGTTAGCGCGGAGGAGTCTCTCTTCTCCGGGCTGGCGGAAGTCGTAGTCGTTCCCGGTGAAATGGGCGAACTGGGTATCTATCCGCGCCATACTGCGCTGATGACCCGCATCAAGCCCGGCTCGGTCAGGATCAAGCGTCCCGACCAGGAGCAGGAAGAGCTGATCTACGTGTCCGGCGGCATGCTCGAGGTGCAACCCAACGTGGTAACCGTTCTGGCCGACACCGCGATCCGCGGTGGCGACCTGGACGAAGCGCGTGCACTGGAAGCCAAGCAGGCGGCGGAAGAGGCGATGAAGAATCGTACCTCCGACATCGACTATGCCCAGGCGCAGGCCGAGCTGGCCGAAGCCATTGCCCAGTTGCGTGCAATCCAGCAACTGCGCAAGCAGGGTTCGCACTGATCGGCGTCGGCAACGATGCAAACGAGAAAGCAGCTTCGGCTGCTTTTTTGTTGTCCGCTCATTTTGTTAGCCGCGCAAGGAATAAGGCGCGCCTGTGAGGCGGGAGGCCTGGATGGGCTATAATCTGCCATCTTCCGAAAGCAGAATATGAGCTCGTTGAACATCGTCATCCTCGCTGCCGGCAAAGGCACGCGCATGTATTCCGACAAACCCAAGGTGCTGCATGCGCTCGCCGGCAAACCGCTGGTGCAGCACGTGCTGGATTGCGCCGCCTCATTGCAGCCGCAGCAGGTATGCGTGGTGTATGGGCACGGCGGCGAGGCAGTGCCGCAGGCCATGCGCCAATACCCGGCGCAGTTTGTGATTCAGGAGCCGCAGCTCGGCACCGGGCACGCGGTACAGCAGGCAATGCCCCATATCACCGACGGAAGTCGCACGCTGGTGCTGTACGGCGACGTGCCGTTGATCCAACCAAGCACGCTGCACCAGATGATGCAGGCGGGCAAGGGCTTGGTGCTGCTGACTGTGCATCTGGATAACCCGACCGGTTACGGCCGCATCGTGCGCGACGCACAGGGCGACGTGCTGGGCATCATCGAGGAAAAGGACGCCTCGGCAGAAGAGCGCGAAATCAGGGAAGTGAACACAGGCATCCTGCTCGCGCCGACACAGAAACTGCGCGAATGGCTCGCAAACCTGCAGAACAACAATGCGCAGGGCGAATACTATCTCACCGACATCGTCGCCATGGCCGTGCAGCACGGCGTTCCGGTGCATACTGTCCAGCCCGCGCACCGTTGGGAAGTCGAGGGCATCAACAGCAAGACGCAGCTGGCCGCGCTGGAGCGCGCCTGGCAACAGGTTGAAGCGACGCGACTGCTGGCGCAGGGGGTGACGTTGGCCGATCCGGCGCGCATCGACGTGCGCGGCAAACTGACGTGCGGACGCGATGTGGAGATCGACATCGGCTGTATCTTCGAAGGCAATGTCACGCTGGGCGACAGGGTTCGCGTGGGGGCGTACAGCGTCATCCGCAATGCCACCATCGCATCCGGTACGGATATCGCACCTTATAGCCATATCGACAGCAGCGACGTTGGTGCAAACTGCCACATCGGTCCCTATGCGCGCCTCCGTCCCGGCACCAAGCTTTCGGACGAGGTACACATCGGCAACTTCGTCGAGGTGAAAAACAGCGAGATCGCCGCCAAGAGCAAGGCCAATCACCTCAGCTACATTGGCGACAGCACCGTGGGCAGCCGGGTCAACATCGGTGCGGGCACCATCACCTGCAATTACGACGGTGCGAACAAATTCCGCACCGTCATCGAGGACGACGCCTTCATCGGCTCGGACACGCAACTGGTCGCACCCGTGACGGTGGGCAAGGGTGCAACCATAGGTGCGGGCTCGACCATCACCAAGGACACGCCGCAGGGCGGGCTGACTCTGTCGCGTAGCAAGCAACTCTCCATCGCCGGGTGGCAACGTCCGGTCAAGAAAAAACAGGAATAGATCATGTGCGGAATCGTCGGCGCCATCGCCAACAATAATGTCGTCCCCTTGCTGGTCGAGGGGCTGAGCCGACTGGAATACCGGGGCTATGATTCGGCCGGCATCGCCGTGATCGGGACAAACGAAATCCGGCGCGTACGAGCCGTGGGGCGTGTCGCCGAGATGCAGGGACGCGCCGACCGCGAAGGGCTTGCGGGCGCTATCGGCATCGGGCATACGCGTTGGGCGACTCACGGCGGCGTTACCGAGTTCAACGCCCACCCGCATGTTTCCGGCGGCGACATCGCCGTGGTGCACAACGGTATCATCGAGAACCACGACGAGCAGCGCACCCGCTTGAAGCAGCTCGGTTACGCGTTCGAGTCCCAGACCGACACCGAGGTCATCGCGCACCTGATTCACCACTATTTCCAACAGAGCAAGGATCTGTTTGCGGCGACGCGGCAGGCTACCGCCGAACTGACTGGCGCCTATGCGATCGCCGTCATTAGCCGCCAGGTGCCGGACCGTATGGTCTGCGCGCGCATGGGCTGTCCGCTGCTGATCGGCCTGGGCGAAGGCGAAAACTATATTGCCTCCGACGTATCAGCGTTGCTGTCTGCGACACGGCGCGTGATCTACCTGGAAGACGGCGATTCGGCCGAGCTCACCCGCGCCGGTATCACGTTGCTCGATCGCAGCGGCAACCGGATCGAACGTCCGGTGCACGTCAGCGACGTGTCGTTGGCTTCGCTGGAACTGGGACCATACAGCCACTTCATGCAGAAAGAGATCCACGAGCAGCCGCGCGCTTTGACCGACAGCATCGAGGCGGTGATCGACAGCAATGGCTTCGCAGTCGAACTGTTCGGGGCGCAGGCCGCCGAGACCTTCCGCGACATCGACTCTATCCTGATCCTTGCGGCGGGTACCAGCTATTACGCGGGGCTGACTGCGAAATACTGGCTGGAGAGCATCGCCGGCTTGGCGACCTCGGTGGAGATCGCGAGCGAATATCGCTACCGCGTCTCGGTGCCGAATCCACGCCAGTTGATCGTCACCATTTCGCAGTCCGGCGAGACGCTGGACACGATGGAGGCGCTGAAGCATGCCAAATCACTCGGGCAGACACACACGCTGTCGATCTGCAACGTGCAGGAAAGCGCCATTCCCCGTGCGTCCAAGCTCGTGTTCTATACGCGTGCCGGAGCAGAGATCGGCGTTGCTTCCACCAAGGCCTTTACCACCCAGCTGGTCGCGTTGTTCATCCTCACGGCGACGCTGGCCAAACAACGCGGCAGGCTCGACGCGAAACAGGAGCACGAGGCCATCGAGGCCTTGCGCCAGATTCCGGCCAGTGTGCAGCACGCTCTTAATCTCGAGCCGCAGATACGCGAATGGGCCAAGGCCTTCGCGAACAAGCAGCATGCGCTGTTCCTCGGCCGTGGCATTCACTACCCGATCGCGCTGGAAGGCGCGCTCAAACTGAAGGAGATCTCTTACATCCACGCCGAGGCGTACCCGGCGGGCGAGCTCAAGCACGGCCCACTGGCGCTGGTGGACGAGAACATGCCGGTGGTGGTGATCGCGCCGAACGACGCGCTGCTGGAGAAGGTGAAGTCCAACATGCAGGAAGTTCGCGCACGTGGCGGCCAGGTCTACGTATTTGCCGACCTCGACAGCCACTTCGGTGAAAGCGAAGGTGTGCACGTCATCCGCACTCCGCGTCACGTCGGCTTGTTGTCGCCCATCCTGCATTCGATCCCGGTGCAGCTGCTGGCCTACCACACCGCCCTCCTGAAGGGCACGGATGTGGATAAACCGCGCAATCTTGCAAAGTCCGTCACGGTTGAGTGACGGACTTTGCGCGCGGTTTTCGGCGGAGGCTAACCTGCGCAGCAGGTTAAGCCCGAAGGACGGCCGGCGCCACAAGCCGAGAAACCTCGCCAAATTCGTTACTGTGGAATAGGCGGTTTTTTCCGCAGACGGAGTGGAAACCGCAAGCCAGCCTCTAGGACAGGCTAACTCCGCGACTGGGGGAGCCGGTCGGGATTCGCCAAACGATCGAGGAAGGGGAGTATTTCGCCGCTATTCGCGGCATAACTCGCACCCGGCTATGGCATAGTGCGCAGCATGGGGGACGTGGCAGAGTTGGTTTGGGATTCTGCGCCATGTCCTCGGAACGCAACCCGTGCGGCGTTCCTGACAATATATTCATTGTGGAGACCACAGCAACATGGCGGTAATCGCCGTATTCAATCAAAAAGGCGGGGTGGGCAAGACGACCACCTGCCTGAATGTGACCGCTGCGCTGAATCTGGCGCAGCGCAGTCCCATTGCGCTCGACCTCGACCCACAAGGCCACCTGACCCTGGCAAGCGGAACGCCCGCGGTCGTGGCGGATGCCGGCATGGCATCGTTCTTCAAGCACAAGATCCCGCTCTCCAACCTGCTGCAGGAGACTCCCGGCGGGTGGCAGATCATTCCCGCGTCGCTGGAGTTGGCCAAGATCGACGCCTTGTTCGGCAGCGATCCCAAGGCGGCAACGCTTTTGCGGCAGGGGCTGCGCGAGGACTTGTCGCTCACCGGCGCGCCCATCATGATCGATTGCTGTCCGATGCTGGGCGTGTTGACGCTGAACGCCCTGTTGGCAACCGACCGTGTACTGATTCCGGTCTCGGCGGACTATCTTTCGCTGCAAGGGGTGCACCGGCTGGACAGCGCACTCAACGCGCTGGAGAACAAGCTCAAACGCAAGTTCGAGCGCCGCATCGTCGTCACCCGCTTCGATTCGCGACGCAAGATGGCCTACGAGATCTACGAGAAGCTCAGGGGCCGCTATGGCGCGCTCTTGTGCAAGACCCGCATCGGCGAGACTGTCGCGCTGGCGGCCAGCCCGATGCACGGCAAGGACGTGTTCGAGTTTGCGCCGCACAGCCCGGGCGCCGCAGACTATCGTGCCTTGGTGCAGGAACTCTGGGAGAGCGGCTTCTTCTCCTGATCGAATAGATTCCTGAAAAGCACAAACCCGCCTTTCGGCGGGTTTGTCGTTTGTGGCATGAGAAGAAAATCTAGTGCCAAGCGCTGCGGATCTGCTTGGCACGTGCCGCCGTCTGGGCTGACTGTTCGGCCTTGCCTTCCTTCTTGTACAGGTCCGACAGGGTGTCGAGGACGGTGGCTGCGTTGGAGCTATGGTTGCCCTGCTCGATCGCCAGGGCGCGATTCAGCGCCTGCTCGGCTTCGGCCAGTTGGCCCAGCTCCATTTGCACCACAGCGAGGCCGGTCAACGCCTTGGCGACTTCGGTATGGTTCGGCCCGTAGGCTTTTTCTTCGATGGTCAGTACACGTTGGGCCATCGGCAACGCCTCAACGTACTTGCCTTGGGTCTTGTGCAGCTCGACCATGTTTTCCATGACCTCCGCGGTTTCCGGACTGTCCGGGCCATAGAGTTTTTCAGCCAGCGCCAGGGCGCGCTTGTGCATGTCCTCGGCGGCGGGATAACGGTGCTGCGATTCATAGAGCTCCGCCAATTGGAAGATCGGGGCCAGCGCATCGGGCTGGTCGCCGCCGCTCTTCTGGCTGATTGCCAAGGCGCGTTCGAGCAGGCGCTCGGCATCGCTGTTGCGGCCTTCTGCCTGATACACCTGTGCGAGGTTGAACAGGGCGATCTTCACCGCGCTGCTGTTGCCTCCGAAGGTCTTCTCGCGGATGGTCAGCGCACGCTCGATCAGCGACTCCGCTTCCGCATACTGGCCGAGTTCCTTATGCAGGTGCGCCAGGCTCATCAGCGAACTGTCCAGGTCGCGGTGATTGGCGCCCAGCGACTTTTCGAGGATCGCGAGTGCGCGCTGGTGCAGCTGGATCGCGGCGGCGAACTGGCGTTGCGCTTCCTGCAATTCGGCGAGTCGGGACAGCGGCGCGACCAGCTTGAGGCTGTTGGCGCCATAGGCCTTCTCCTCGATGGCCAGCGCGCGCTTGAACAGAGGTTCGGCCGCGGCGTATTTCTCCTGTTCGAAATAAAGGTTGCCCAGGTTGCTGAGCGTGTCTCCGACGGCAAGATGGCTCTCGCCCAAGCTGGCCTCGCGGATCTTCAGGGCACGCTTGTAGAACGGTTCCGCGGCCGCATATTTGCCCTGCTTCTCGTAGACCTTCGCCAGCTTGTCGAGTTGGTCGGCAACCTTGATGTGGTTCACGCCGTGAGCGCGCTCGGCGTCGACCACGGCCTTGCGCGCCAGGCGCACAGCCTCTTCTTGCTTGACGAGTTCGTTCAGCGTAATGGGAGTGGGGGTTTGGGGTTGAGCAATGGCAGGATAGGCGAAAGACAAAGCCAGACAGCAAGCCATTACAGGAAACATTGCGTGGTTCTTCATTCTTATTCTCCTCGGATAAGCCATTGCAGGCTGAATAAATTCTACACTCAAAAAACGCTACAGCGCAGTACGAACAACCTCCCATACGAACAACCCTGCGAGCAACAGGGCAATCAAAGCCAGCAGGACGTTATAACGCTGCTGCTGTACCAGGATTTTGCGCAACGTCTCATCGCTGCGAGCGGAATGATCGTGCGTCAGGCGGCGGTGCAGCAGACGCGGCAGCTGCGGCAGGATGGCGGCATAGTTCGGCGCCTCGGCACGCAGTGCCTTGACGAAGCCACGCCAGCCGACCTGCTCGTTCATCCAGCGCTCCAGCCAGGGTTTGGCGGTCTTCCACAGGTCCAGCTCGGGGTCGAGCTGCAGGCCGAGCCCTTCGATATTGAGCAGTGTTTTTTGCAGCAACACCAGTTGCGGTTGCACTTCGATGCCGAAGCGGCGCGAGATCTGGAACAGGCGCAGCAGCACGCGGCCGAACGACACTTCCTTCAGCGGCCTGTCGAAGATCGGCTCGCATACCGAGCGGACTGCCGCTTCCAGCTCGTCCACGCGAGTGGCTGCAGGTGCCCAGCCCGACTCGATGTGGATCTCGGCGACGCGCTTGTAGTCACGGCGGAAGAAGGCGATGAAGTTCTGCGCGAGATAATGTTTGTCGGTGTCGGTCAGTGTGCCCATGATGCCGAAGTCCAGCGCGATGTAGCGACCATCAGCAGCGACCATGATGTTGCCGGGGTGCATGTCGGCATGGAAGAAACCGTCGCGGAACACCTGCGTATAGAAGGTCTCCACACCGTTCTCCGCCAGCCTGGAAAGGTCGATCCCAGCTTCGCGCAGCGCGTTGACCTGGCTGATCGGGGTGCCGTACATGCGCTGCATTACCATCACCTCGCTGGTGCAGAAATCCCAATAAACCTCGGGAACCATCAGCAGTGGAGAATTGGCGAAATTTCGTTTGAGCTGGCTGGCACTGGAAGCCTCGCGCATCAGATCGAGTTCATCGCGCAGGTGCTTCTCGAACTCGCCCACCACCTCGTGCGGCTTGAGGCGGCGACCGTCGGCCCACAGCCGTTCGACCAGGTCGGCGCAGATGTCTAGCAGCGCGAGGTCGTGCTCGATCACGCTGGAGATGCCGGGCCGCAGGATCTTCACTGCCGCGTCGCGGCCGTCAGGCAGCACCGCGAAGTGCACCTGCGCCACCGAAGCGCTGGCGACCGGCGTTTCCTCGAAACTCTTGAACACCTCGCGCAGCGGCTTGCCGTAAGTCGCTTCCAGCATGGCGACCGCCTGCGTGGAAGGGAAGGGCGGCACCTGGTCCTGCAGCTTGGCCAGCTCGTCGGCGAGGTCGGCGGGCATCAGGTCGCGGCGCGTGGATAGCATCTGGCCGAACTTGACGAAGATCGGGCCGAGGGCTTCCAGCGCAAGGCGCAGGCGCACCGCGCGGGGCTGGGACGTGTCGCGGAAGAACAGCGTGAATTTGAGCAGGCCGTGCATCCAGCGCGTCCGCTCGTGCGCGAGCAGGAACTCGTCCAGGCTGAAGCGCAGCACGACGAAAACGATCTTGAAGAGACGAAGAAGACGCATTGTTTAGCGGGTCGAAAGGTTGCGGATGCGCTGTTCCAGGCGGGCGACGTCGTCGCGCAGCCGGTCTACCTGCTGCACGAAATCGGCGATATCGCGCGGCTTGGCCAGCAGCGGGCGTTCTTCCGTCCAGTACTCCGCCGCGGCCTGCGACAGATTCAGGGCCGCATCGCGTAACTGCTGCCGCTTGTGCTGCACGGTCTGAACGATGCGCTCGGCGGCAATGTCGCCGGTGACGCGGCTCAGATCTTCGGCGGCGTCCCAACGCAGGTTGCGCGACAGGAAGAAGATCTCCGTCAGCAGCGCTGAATCTCCCTCGGTACGGACCTCGGCATGCGCCTTCTCATCGTGCAGCGCGAGGCGCGGCAGCAGGGTAGGCGGAATCACGCACACCGCATCCGCACTGGTTGCGGCATCGGCGCGTTGCAGCATGCCATCCGGAAGGATGGTGTAGGCGAAGGAGAACGGCGCGATGTCGAAGCGCGCCGTCCGGCCCGCGAAGCGCACCAGCCGCTGCTGCGCCCAGTTATTCTGCTGGAGCAGGTGGTTCAGTGCGGCGGCGGACGGCTGGGCGAACATGGCTTATTGGTTAGTGCAGAGTAGTCTGCTGGATGCCGGCGAGCAACCACACCGACTTGTCGTCGGCCAGGTTATTCTGTACGTGCCAGATCTCGTCGAAGCTTTCCGGCGCGCCGTTGTTCTCGCGCAGCTGGCCGGTCATGCGCACGCTGGCGATGGCGTAACTTCCCTCGTTCGCGACTTCCAGCAGGACTGTGTCGATGGCGACCACATCGGTCTTCTGCGGTTCGTCGCCGCGTTCCTGCATCTGCACCGAGATCTCGCCGAACATCTCCGGCGTGGTGTATTCGCGGATGTCGTTCAGGTCCTTGCGGTCGTTCGCGGCCTGCAGACGGATGAAGGTGGTCTTCGCGCCGCGCAGGAAACTCTCGACCGGGAAGTCTGCGGGGATGTTGCCGGTTGCCGCTGCTGCCGGAGCAACTGCGCCGCCGCTCAGCGGCTGGGCTGCTGGTTGCGGTTGGGCGCTACCGTAAGGTGCGCCTGCACTGGCGTATTGCATAGCCGGCTGTTGCTTCTTGCGCAGCATAGAAACCAGGAACATCACCGCCACCACGGCGAGCACGATCATCAGGATCATGCCCATGCCTTCGCCCAGCCCGAAATGGGAGAGCAGCGCAGCCAGACCTACGCCGGCGGCCAGACCGGCCAGAGGGCCGAGCCACTTGTTGCCCTGCTTCGGCGGGGTTGCACCTTGAACCGGCGCAGGAGCTGCGGCAGGCGCTTGCTGTGCCTGTTGCGGAGCCATCGAACGCTGCTTGCCGACGCTGCCACCGCCCCCGAAGCGCTTGGCCTCAGCCGTCGCGGCGAACAGGGTCAAACAGGTCAGGGCAATGGTCAACAAAGTCAAAAAGCGTTTCATGAGATTCCTCATAGGGGTTAAAAACAAAACGGCTGGAAGTATAGCATCGGCCGCCTAGAACGGAACTTGGCTTGCAATGGATAAGGGCTCGCCGCTGAGCGGATGGACGAAGTCCAGCGAACAGGCATGCAGCAGCAGGCGCGGCGCGCTGCGAGCGTCGCCGTAAAGGGAGTCGCCGAGGATGGGATGGCCGATGGATGACATGTGCACGCGCAACTGGTGTGAGCGGCCGGTGACGGGCTCGAGTTC
>DASTGP010000084.1:0-4324 GCA_035605585.1 Gallionella sp.
TGATGCGCTCATCCGACACCAACCTGGATTTCGACCTCGATCTCGCGCGCAAGCAGACCGACGAGAATCCCGGCCTCTCGGTGCAGTACGCCCACGCGCGCGCCGCCGGCGTCTTCCGCAAGGCCGCCGAGCAGGGCATCACCGAGCCGGACTGGGCGGAGGCCGATCTCAGTGCGCTGGCGGCCGATCCGCCGGAGCAGCGCGAGCGTGAGCTGGCGCTCGTGCGCCAATTGTTGCGGCTGGAGGAGATCGTCGAGCGCATCGCTATGGCGCTGGAGCCGCACCACCTGACACGCTATGGCATGGACCTAGCCGACGCCTTCCACCTCTTCTACGACACCTGCCCCATCCTCAAGACCGGGGCGGATGTCACGAAAGAGGTGCGCGACGCGCGGCTGCGGCTGCTGCGCGCGGCTCAGGCGGGACTTGCGCGCACGCTCACGCTGCTCGGCATGAGCGCGCCGGAGCGCATGGAGCGGTCCGAGCCGTCGGAGCCCATCGGGACGACGTCGGCCCCGGCGTAGCGCACAGAGTACGCCGGAGACAACACACCGGGGCAGGCGCATTGCACGCCTGCCCCCATTCCTCATCTCACCGCTACTTCTGCACCGCTACATCCGGCGTCGCGACGAACCACTTGCCGCTGACGCCCTCGCCGTTCACATCGCCCGGCGCCTTGTCGCCGCCGTAGATGTAGAGCGGATGCCCGTTGTACACCACCTGATCCCCGTTGGCGGCCAGCACCTTGATTTTGCTGGTGAGCTGGCTCACCACGCCCGTCAGATCGGTGCCGTGCAGCGCGATCCACGTCTGGGCGCAGGTGCCGACACAGGTGGCTTTCGTGGCGCTGTCATCGGTGAAGTAGTAGAGCGTGCGGCCCTTCGAGTCCACGAGGATGGTCGTCGTCTTGCCGTTCACTACCACGCCCGTCGCGATGTTGATCGTCGCATGTGTTGTCTGCTGCGGCTGTGAGACCGGCACCGAGGTGATCAGGATCGCATTGATCTTGTCACCTGGCTCGATCTGCTTCGCCACATCCAGCCCGGAGGTGACGGTGCCGAAGATGTTGTAGGTGTTGCCTGGAATGGCCGAGGAGTTATCTTCGAGATTGATGAAGAACTGCGACGAGTTCACCATCGAGACGATGCCCGCCGTCTGGCTGCCCGGCACTAGCTCGGACTTGAGCGGGAAGCCCGCGTCGCCGTTGTGGCCGCTGGGGTCGTTGCTCGTATGGTGGCCGCCGGCGCCGCCCTGAATCAGCGACATGTTCGAGACCGTGCCGCCGCTGGTCTTGCTGGCCTGCCCCTTATGCTCCACCTTCCAGAATGTCAGCCCGTCGTAGAAATGGTTCGTCGCCAGGAAGATGAAGCTATTGGTCGTGGTCTGCGCGGCGCGGTTCAGGCTGATGACGATGTTGCCCTTGGTCGTCTGAATCGTCGCCGTGTACTGCCGGTTCTTGTCAATCGTGAAGATCGGCGCCTTGTCGCACACATGCGTCGTGATGTTGCAGGTCGCCTGCGTCTGCCCCGGCTTCGCCACGGCGAACGGACCGATCTGCTGCTGGCGCATCACAAGCACGATCAACGCGACGACGAGCACGACGAAAATCGTCGAGGCCCAGGGATAATCGCGGATGATACCGCCAATGCCGCGCGGCCTCGCGCGCCGCGACGCCATTGGCGCCCGGCGGACGGCCGCCATTCGCTCCGGCATGGCCTGGTGCGCGCGCTGGACCCTCGTCTCGCGACGCGCCACCGCCCGCTTACTCGCTGTCTTCGGCATCGCCTGCGTGCCTCCCTCTCAAACACATCTGCGCCGTGGCTGATCCGCGGCTCCCCTGCTCTGCCCGGCACGCGCGTGTGGTGACGTCGCCCGGCGGTCTTGATGGTGATGGACGATGCGCGCTCGCTTTCTCAACCGGCCGCACCCGTCTCATCGTATAATATCCCTACGGCCCCTCGCGGTCAATTCCCAAGCCCCATCCGTCGCGGACGTTGCCCCCATTCCATTGGAAACGATCTATGCGGGAACTCTCGGACAAGCTGCAAGCCATCCTCGATACTCTGCCGCACCGGCCGGGTATCTATCTGCACAAGGATGCCGACGGCACTATTCTCTACGTTGGCAAGGCTACGTCGCTCTACTCGCGTGTGCGCCAATACTTCGGTGATCCGGCTGACCTCAGCCCCAAGAACCGCGCCCTCGTCGCCAAGATCAGCGACATCGAGTTCATCGTCGTGGGCAGCGAGATCGAAGCGCTCATCCTCGAGAACGAGTACATCAAGCGCCACCAGCCCAAATACAACGTGCGCCTGCGCGACGACAAGAACTATCCCTACATCAAGGTCGCCCTCACCGAGGACTTCCCCCGCGTCTACCGCGTGCGCAGCTTCCGCCAGGACGGCAACCGCTACTTCGGCCCCTACACCAACTCTGGCGCGGTGGACGCGACGCTGGACCTGATGAACAAGATCTTCCCCTATCGCACCTGCCGCTACGACGCCTCGACCTGGGCGCCGCCGCGCGGCCGCGAGGAGTCGCCTCCGCCCGATTGGAAGCTCAAGCTGCTGCCGCGCCCCTGCACGCAGTATTACATCCACCGCTGCAACGCCCCCTGCGTCGCCAATGTCACGCGCGAGCAGTACGACGCGGTCATCCGCCAGGTGATCCTCTTCCTGGAGGGCAAGCATGACGAGGTGCTCGACGATCTCAAGCGCCAGATGGACGAGGCATCCGAAAACCTGGAGTTCGAGCGCGCCGCCGCGCTGCGCGACCGGGTCAAGGCAGTGGAGCAGGTGCTTGAGAAGCAGAAGATCGTCAACACCGGCGGCGCCAACGACCAGGACGTGATCGCGCTGGCCGAGGGCGAGGATGAGGCCTGCGCGCAAATCTTCTTCTTCCGCGGCGGCAAACTCGCCGGCCGTGAATACTTCATGCTGCAAGGCACACGCGACACCGCGCCCGCTGAGATCGTGGAGTCCTTCATCCAGCAGTTCTACGACTCCGCCCCACACATCCCGGCTGAGCTGATCTTGCAGCACGATCCCGGCGATGTGGAGGCCCTGCGTGCGTGGCTGCGCCAGAAGCGCGGTGCGGCCGTCACCATCACCGTTCCGCAGCGCGGCGACAAGCTGCGCCTGGTGGAGATGGTGGCGCAGAACGCCGGCGAGGTGCTCGAGCAGCAGCGTATCAAGTGGCTCTCGGACTCGCAGAAAACGGCGCTCGCGCTCGACGATCTGCAAGCCGCGCTGAACTTACCTGCCCCACCGCATCGCATCGAGTGCTACGACATCTCCAACATTCAAGGGACCAATGCCGTTGGCTCGATGGTCGTCTTTGAGAACGGCCGGCCCAAGCCCAGCGACTACCGGCGTTTCCGCATCAAGACGCTGGAGGGCCAGAACGATGTCGGCAGCCTTCAGGAGATTCTGCGCCGCCGCTTCAAGCGCCTGCTCGCCGGAGCGAACGACGGCGCGAGCGAGGCCGCCGCTAACGCTGATGGTTCCAACCCGCCTGCCAACGAATCAAGCGAATCCGTTGATGAGATGGAAGAGGCCGATCAGGCCGCGCTCGCGCTCGCGGACGCGCCCGACGCGCCGACCAACACGGAGGGCGCGAGCGCCGATGCCATCGGCGATCCGTGGGCGCAGCTGCCCGATCTGCTGATTGTGGACGGCGGCCGTCCGCAGCTCAACGCGGCGATGAGCGTGCTGGCCGAGCTTCAGGTCGGCGTCTCGGCCATCGGCATCGCCAAAGAGGACCACGGCAGCATCAGCACCCATGAGGAGATCTATCTGGTCGAGCAGCCCGATCCGCTGGTGCTGCCGCGCGGCTCGCAGGGCCTCTACCTGCTCCAGCGCATCCGCGACGAGGCGCACCGCTTCGCCATCACCTACCACCGCGAGGTGCGCTCCAAACGCACCTTCAAGTCGGTGCTGGATGAGATACCGGGCATCGGCCCCAAGCGCAAGAAGGCGCTCATCCGCCACTTCGGCTCCGCGCGCGCCATCGCCGCCGCCAGCGTCGAAGACCTGGCGAGCATCTCTGGCGTCTCGCGCGAACTGGCCGAGCGCATCAAAGAACATATCGGCACCGGCCGCGCCGAAGCTGTGCAGCCGTAGCTATCCGCAAATGAGTTGATCACGGCAATCCGCTTGCCTCATGGGTATCATTGTGAGACACTGATCCGCGGCGGCAACCACCCTTGAAAGTTAGCGCGGAGGCATTCACGCTATGAGTCACATCGTGCAGATCAGCGACGAGCGCTATTCCCTGCTTGAGCGTCTTGCGACTGAACATGGGAAAACCGCTGAGGAGCTTCTCA
>DASTGP010000030.1:0-21480 GCA_035605585.1 Gallionella sp.
GTGGGTTTTTCCTTTTGCGGAGGACTATTTGCGATGCAATGGAAGAACAAACCGGATAGCAACAAATGCCTAAGTGGTTTGCGGAACTGCAAGCGATTGAGGGTACAACTCGAGGGAGAAAAACTAGAATGCCAACCAGCACCCGTGCAGCCCTGCATCTGACCAACGATCCCATCATCTCTAAAAGCCAGAACGAGAGTCTGGCGCGGATGGTGCGGAACGTTCACGAGAAATGTTTCAACGCGGGAGAGACGATCTACCGGGCGCATGCCGATGCCGACACGCTCTACCTGATCGAGAGCGGGACGGTGGAACTGGTCACGCCGGAAGGCAAGCGCGTGACGATAGACGGCACGCGCTTCGGCGAGGAGGCGGCGACGGATGTGCCTTGCTACTTGTCCGACGCCGTTGCGGTCACCGATGTCGTCGCGTTCAGCGTGCCGCGCACCAGCCTGACCGGGCTGAACCAGTTCAACCCCGGACACAAGGCGGAATTCTATTTTTCGCTGCTGGCGAACTTTGGCGGGGAGGAGGTGCGCCGCGCATCAACGGCGCAGTCCGCGCGCCACAAGCCGAAGGAGCGCGACGGCATTGAGGCGTTCGGTTGGGCGCTCGCCATCCTGATCCCGCTGGGCATCATGCTGTTCGCGGGGGACTGGGGCGTGGGGCGCGAGGTGAAGACCTTCCTCGCGATCTTCAGTGCGGCAATCGTGATGTGGGTGTTCGAGCTCGTCGACGAATTCATCCCGGGATTGTTCGCGGTGCTGATGATCCTCGCGATGGGGCTGGCGCCGCCCAAGGTGGTGCTGGCCGGATTCGCATCCGACGGCTTCTTCATGGCGATGAGCATTCTCGGGCTGGGCACCGTGGTGGTGTATTCCGGCCTGAGCTTTCGCTGCCTGCTGTGGCTGCTGCGCTACCTGCCCGGCACCAACGTCGGACACAACTTCGGCCTGCTGTTCACCGGCTACCTGATCAATCCGGTGATCCCTTCGATCAACGCGCGCACGGTGATGATGGCGCCGTTCCTGGTCGACATGGTGGAGACGGTGAAATTCCATCTGCGCGGCAAGGCGGCAACCAGGCTCGCCATCGCCGCGTTTACCGGCGCGACGCTGTTTTCGGCGACGTTCCTGACCAGCCGTTCGATCAACTTCGTGATCTACGGCATGCTGTCGCCGCAGGAGCAGCAGCATTTCTCGTGGATCTACTGGCTGTTCTCGGCATCGGCCGCGGCCGCGGCGATGCTGCTGCTCTACCTGATCGCGGTCAAGCTGCTGTTCGGCAGTTCGGAAAAGCCGATGTTGTCCAAGAAGCAGGTCGAGGTCCAGTTGCAGCTGCTGGGGAATATCAAGAAACGGGAATGGGCCGCCATCGCCGGCATCGTGCTGTTCACCATCGGCATCGTCACCACTTCCATCCACAACATCCAGCCCCCGTGGATGGGCATGGCCATCCTGTACGGCCTGCTGCTGTTCGGATACCTGAGCCGCAGCGAGTTCAAGGAGAAGACCGACTGGCCGGGGCTGGTCTACCTCGGCGCGCTGATCGGCGTCATTGCCACTTTCAATTATCTCGGGCTGGACAAGTGGCTGACCGCGGAGCTCTCCGTGTTGAGCGAGGTGTTGAGCAAGAGTTTCGGCCTGTTCGTCGCGCTGCTTTTCGGTGTGATCTTCGTCATGCGGCTGGCGTTCCCTAATACGGCGACCATTGCCATCTGCGCGACCATCTTCATGCCGGTCGCGAGTCAGGCCGGCGTGAATCCCTGGGTGATCGGCTTCATCCTGCTGCTGCTCGGCGACATGTGGGTCTTCCCCTACCAGTGTCCGCACTACCAGCAGTTCCAGGAGCTCGTGCGCGAGAAGCGCATTTACGATGAATCCCTGTTCCTCAAATTCAACATGCTGATGAACGTCGTCCGCCTGGCCGGCGTTTATGCCGCCATACCGTTCTGGGCTGCACTGGGGCTGCTATGACAAAGAAACTGAAACACTGGCTGGTGATCGCCTTCCTGCTGCTGGTCGTATTGCTGCTGTTCTGGTTCAAGGCGACGCAGCCGAGGGTCCTCGTGATCCAGAGCTACGATACCGACTACGCCTGGACCCGGGATGTCGACACCGGCCTCAGGCGCGTGTTCGACGGCAACCTGCACCACAAGGTGCAGTGGCACTACATGAACACCAAGAAGCATCCGGATGAGGATTTCAAGCGCAGGGTGGGCATGCTCGCGGTTCGCGAGATCGAGCGCTTCCGTCCCGACGTGATCATCGCGGTCGACGACGATGCTCAGAAGTATGCGGTGAAAGAGTATGCCAAGGACCCGAAGGCCAGGATCGTGTTCGGCGGAATCAACGGCTCCGTTACGCCATACGGCTACCACCTGGCGAAGAACGTCACCGGTATCTACGAGCGCAAGCCTTTGTCTAGCCTGCGCAGCATGCTTTCCGAGATACGCGACAGGCAGGGCCGGCCGCTTGGGAAACGCATCGTGCATATCGGAGACCGGTCGGGCTCCGTCATGGAAGACAGTAAGGAGATCGAAGCCGCGGACTGGTCGCCGTTCAGGCTCGTGGCGTCGAAGCATGCGGTCACGTTCGACGAATGGAAGCGTGCCGTCGCCGCCGCGTCCGCCGAGGGAGACCTGATCCTCATCTCGAATTACCAGAATGTCTTGCGGGAGGACGGAAAGGAAGGCTTTGTTCCGCCCGCCGAACTGATGGTGTGGACCGAAGCCAACTCCCGCGTGCCCGTGGTCGGCATGGGCGGCTTCATGGTGGAGGACGGCGGCATGCTCGCCATGGGCGCATCCGGCTTCGAGCAGGGCGACGTGATCGCGCGCATGACCATGGACATCCTCGACAGGGATACGAGCCCCGGAGATATCCCGCAGGCCATGCCGCGCCAGTACCTCGTCTACATGCGCCAGGCCGTGCTGGAGAAACGCGGGCTCACGCTGCCCGACATCTACGAGGCGTTCTCGCGGGCGTCGAACAACTACCATTGAGCAAATATATCCCCCTCTCCCACAAGTGGCTGGCTAGTTGTTTCATCAGAGGGTAAGGGGAGAGGGATATGCAAAAAGCCGGACCGCAGTAGGTCGGGGTAGCACAGCGTAACCCGACGATGCGATGTCGGGTTACAGCCTGAGGCCTAACCCGACCTACGTAAAGCAGGGGCATCCGGGCAAGCAGAAATGTCGCCGATGACAAGAACGGGAGCGAAGCAGTGCAAAAAGCCGAGCCGCAACAAAACCACGCGCAAAACCAGCCCGCACAACGGCAGGGGATCGGCGCTGCGCTCGAATCCCCGCAAGGCGAGCAGATCGCGCAGCTCGAAGCCGCGGCGGACGCTAGCCCGCAGGCGAACAGGCTGGCGCAGCTCGCGGCGATGGCGAACAACAGCCCGCGCATGGCCGCGCAACGCAAGGCGATCAGCGCCATCCACAACAGTCCGAACGTAACCGCACAGCGGCAACAGATCGACAGCCTTACCGGGGAAACTGCGCAGCGCGAGGAGACGGAAGAACCGCTGCAACCAAAAGTCGCACAGCGCGAAGCAGCGCCTGCCAAGCCGAATGCTTCAACACGGCTCAGCACAGGCAACACAGGATTGCCGGATAACCTCAAGAACGGCATCGAGTCGCTCTCCGGCATCTCGATGGACAGCGTCAAGGTGCATTACAACTCGTCTCAGCCTGCGCAATTGAATGCGCTGGCTTATGCGCAGGGGACGGACATCCACGTCGCGCCGGGACAGGAGCAGCACCTTCCGCACGAGGCTTGGCATGTGGTGCAGCAAGCGCAGGGGCGGGTGAGGCCGACGATGCAGATGAAGGCGGGAGTGCCGGTTAACGACGATAAGTCGCTGGAGCATGAAGCGGATGTGACGGGGGAGAAGGCGGCATCAGATCGAGTGCTACGGGAGTCTGCACTCATTGGTTCTCAATCCGGAGCGACGCAAGATGGCACTGGCAAACAGAACGGTGAGCTTTTCGAGGCTCATGGCGAGCAGCACACTCTCTGGGTGGAAAACATCGGTGGCCGACGTGTGATTATGATCGCCAGCACTCCGGTACCCGTACCGACCCGCCTTCGGAAATGGGAAGCTGCAGCCAAGAAAGTCAAGGACGTTCCTTTGAAGAACGGTATGACTCGGCTACTTTCACTCGCTTGGCAGAAATACAAGGCCCTGCAGGACGCATCCGAAATTGAGGATGTCAATGAACGTGGCACCGCTATCCAGTTGGCCCAACACAACCTAAGATCAGATCTAGGACAGTTGTTCCGCATCTTCGGCGAAGTATTTGAAGCGCCTCCTGGGGCTGTAGCCGTTTACCGCGGGTTGCATTTCACCACCGATTGGAACACCAAACGCGGACGCACCGTGGACCAAGAAAACGCACGCACCTTCGAGCAGGTCAAAGGGGAGGGCAGCTATTCCACCGCATCCTGGGAGTTGGCCGCCATACGCGCAGCCGGTGCCAAGATCACTCCGGAAATGCTTGAGGCCGCCACGCAGACCGTGATGGCAACTATGCAGGGCTGGAAGACCAACACGGACTTCACTCGTGAAGATGATTCGGATCTTGGGATAGACATGAAAAAACGGCGCAATAAACTCCCAGGCCAGATCGCCCACGCACAGCAACACAACCTTGGCGCACTGGAAATCCAGCATACAAACAGTCTCGAAGGCATGAAGAAGACTTTCACGCAGGGGAAATATGCCTACGGAAACCAATATGATGCAGCTCTTTCTCGCTACATCGACAGCCAGAAACTCTTCGAGGGCGAGATGGGGGCGGGCTCCAAAGGCGGTTACAAGGACATTCCCTTCAAAAGCATACCCTTTATCTCCACCTCCAAGGACGCCAAGGAAGCCGTGAAGTACGGGATGGGAAAACTGGCAAACGATGGCGTGAAAAACACCGCCGGTACGGTGGGCAGGGTACTCGTGTATGTGGCCCCACTCACCGCCATGCTGGAGGCCGGTGGCATCGATGTCTGGGAGGGACTCCGCAACGGTACCCTCAACTTCACCAACTACCGCAAGAATGAAAACGAAATTACCTTCCCCGGTTCCATCCCAGATGACTTTCTCGGCGGTATGACACCGATTGAGGCCACAAAAAGCATTGATGAAAACGCCATACCTCCCCAAAGTGTGGCCGCAAAGAAGGCCGCGCCCATGGGAGGCCTGAACCCGCTTCCGTTGAATGAAGACATCTAACCGATAAGAACCGAAATAAAGAAACCAATGGGGGCAGACTCGATTGATTCCTCTCCCGCCCGTGGGAGCGGGGCAGTAGTAGGTCGGGTTACGGCCTGCTGCCTAACCCGACCTATGGAAGCAGTGGCATTCCGGGCGAACAGGAATATTGCCGGAGGGTAAAAAGGGGAGTGATGCAATGCAAAAAGCCGAACCGCAACACAACCACTCGCAGGACCAGCCCGCACAACGGCAGGGCGGAAGCGCCGCGCTCGAATTGCCCCAGGGCGCGCTGGGCGCACAGCTCGAAGCCATGGCGGAGAACAGCCCGCAGGCGAGCCGGCAGGCGCAGGTCGCGGCGATGGTAGATTCCAGTCCGCTGCTGTCGGGGCAGCGCAAGCTGGTGGAAAATGTCTCCGCCAGTCCATACATTGCCGAGCAACGCGGCAGGCTCGACAACCTGACCGGTGGGGCCGACCAGCCGGAGGTCGCGGATAAAAATGCTGATGCCGCCAGGCAAGCGGAAGAACCGGAAGGAAGCAACCGCAATGTGCCGGGACTGCGCGTTGCCGCCGGCGGGCATGGCGAAGCGGCGGAGGCAGGGAATGCTGTTCCCGAGGGAGCAGCAGGGCTTGCGGGCGGCATGCAGGAGGCGGCGCAGTCGCCGAAGGAATCGCCGGCAGCCCCCATTGCGCCGCAAGGGGCGAATCCTCCCCCCGGCAGGAGTGCCGGAGCAGGCGAGAAAGGCGGCGCTGACGTCGCCATCGATTTTCTGGATGCTCCCGCATCCGTCATCGCCAAAGGCGTCGGAGGATTCGGGAACCGGCTGCTTGCCGGGTTCCAGACGGATGCCGACACCTTGACCGCTGAGACGCCCGCCGTGACGGCCGGAATTTCAACGGCGGACATCGAGCCGTCCAAGAAAATCCCGGCGCCTCCAAAGGCCGCCATCCCGGTTCCCGGTAAATGGGCGCCGCCGGCGGTGGCGTCAAGGTCCGATGTTCCCAGGTTTTCTCCGGCCGGCGATGCGAATCCGCAACAGGCCGAAACGGTTGCGGCCGCCGGGGGCGCGCAGGTCGCCGGCAGCGGCGACCGTTTGAATGCCGAGATAGCGCAAGCTCCCGGCGAAGAACTGGTGCAGGGACGGCAATTGAATGCCACGGGATCTGTCCGGCTGGCGGCATCGAAAGCATCGGTGCGGACCAATTCGGTGCCCGAAATGGAGGAATACATGAGCATCGACATGCCGGAGGGATTCCGCCAGCAGGTCGATGCGGCATCGGCGGGAATGTTTCGGCAATCGCTCGCGGTGCCGAGAGAGCAGATTGAGAATGCGAAGGCCAGGCGCGACCGGGAGCATGTCGGCGCGATACTGAATGCAAACCGGCAGGCCGAGGCGCTGGGGAAAAAAGCCGACGAGGAGCAGGCGCAAACCGTCAGGCTGTCGAGGGAGCAGATCGGCGCGGAGAAAGAGAAGAGCCTGGCCGAATCGAAATCGGTGCTGGCCGAATACGACGGCAAGGTGAGCAAAGAGAAGCAAGGCAAGATAAACGAAATCAATGCCCAGATCGCGAGCCACGAGAAGCAGGCGAATACCGCCCTGGCGGAGGCGGATAGCAAGGTCGCCGCCGAACAGCAGAAGGCGGACAGGCAGAAGGCCGAGGAGGAGCGGAAAGGGGCGGAGGCAAAGAAGAATAGGAAGTGGTGGCAGAAGGTCGGCGACTTTTTCTCCGACATCGCCAAGTCGGTCGCCAATGCCGTGACCTCGATCGTCAACGCGCTCGCATCGGTGGTGAAATCCATCGTCACCGCCGCCAGGAACCTGGCGAACAGCATCATCAACGCCTGTACGGCGCTGGTGAAAAAACTGCTGGATACTTTCGCCAGCGTCGTAAAGGGACTCCTCGACGTCGCGCTGGCGGCGTTTCCTGCAATCCGGAATCGGTTGAATGCCGCCATCGACAAATTCGTCAGCGCGGCCTCGGCGGCGCTGGACAAGATCGCCGACACGCTGAAAGCAGCGGTGAACAAGCTATGCGACACGCTGACGCAGATCATCGACTTCGCGCAGAACTTCATGGTGTCGGCGATCCAGGGCGCGGTGATGATGTTCAACGCCATCATCACCGGCAACTTCGCCGACCTGCCGCGCATCGCCTTCATGACGGCCTGCAACTCGCTGGGTTTGCCCGGCGAGGAGCTGTGGTCCATCGTGCAGAAGGCGGCGGGGCAGGCGATGGAAATCATCAAGAAGCCCGCGCAGTTCCTCGGCAACCTGATCAAGGCGGGCATGCAGGGTTTCGGCCAGTTTGTCGGCAACATCAAGCAGCACATCATGTCCGGCCTGATGGGCTGGCTGATGGGGCAAGTGGGACAAAGCGGGATCACCCTGCCGGAGAAATTCGACGGCCCCGGCATCTTCCTGCTGATCCGGCAAGTGTTGGGCGTGACTTACGAGTACGTCAGGGAAAGGGCTGTCGGCATCATCGGCGAGAAGAATGCGGCGCGCGTGGAAATGGTGCTGAATTACCTGAAGCGGCTGTTCACCGAACCGGCCGCGCTGTTCGCCGAATTGAAGGAAAAGGCGGCGGAGATGAAGGACACCTTCATCGACCAGATCCAGGACTGGGCGATCACCACCGTCATCCAGAAAGCGGTGGTCAAGGTGACCAGCATGCTGATACCCGGCGCGGGATTCGTGCAGGCGATCTACGGCATGTGGCAGACGCTGCAGTTCTTCCTTGAGAACATCAAGAAAATCGCCGCCGTGGTCAATTCATTACTGGATTCGATGGCCCAGATTTCCAAAGGCGCCATCGGCGCCGCCGCGAATTATGTAGAGAAGACCATGGTGGACACCCTGCCGCTGGTGTTCGCTTGGCTCGCCAAACTCATCGGCATCGACGGCATCGGGCAAAAGGTAAAAAGCATCATCGACAAGCTGCGCACCCCGGTCAACAGCGCCGTCGACTTCGTCATCAAGGGCGCGATGAAGCTGGGTTCGGCGGTGGTGGGCAAGGTGAATGGAGGGGTGAGCGCGGTCAAGAATAAGGTGGCGGGATGGTGGAGCGGACGCAAGGAATTCACCACGCGCGACGGTGAGGTCCACGCCGTTTACGTGGAAGGCGAAGGCAAGAGCGCGAGGGTAGTCGTCAATCCGATCCCGAAACAGGATGTTTCCGGTTTCCTCGACAAGGCAGCCGCGAAACTGCCCGAAGACGCCAAACAGAAGCAATCCGTGCAGACTGATATTACCAAGGCGCGCACCGCGTTGACGGAGTTGAAGGGTGATATGGCGGCGATAGAAATCGCCGACCGGAAGGAAGTTCAGGGGGACGGGATTGCTACCGTTGCAGCGGACAAGGAGAAGCAGGAGGCGCAACGGGAACTCGAAGGTCTGGCGGGCACTCTGCAGCGCATCATGGAGGCGACGGGCGTGGCGCTGCCGAGCGAGGGCGGGGAAAAACAGGATGCCATGGCGATAGATGCGGTGCTGGCGCAGCTGCCCTCCAAGGGGGAGCGCACGGCGGAACAGAAGCAGGCTGAGCTGGATCAGGCAGAAGCATTGATCAAACGCATCGTGAAGCAATCCGAAGGAACAGATGAAATTGCCGGCTATTTCCCCAAACTGACCGCTCGTTATCGCCTTGCCGAACTCGGGTTCGTTTCATCAGGCTCGGGAAAATATGAAATCCGCGCAAGGATCAATCCCGTAACCAATATCAAGATGAGCGACGTGACCATGCAGGGTACGACGCTTGATGGCCTTAAAACGGATGTGAAATGGGATACGGGAACATTGGGCGGCAGTACGGTTGGCGTGAAGATGGTCGCATCCAGACTGGGGCCGGACCACCCGCAAGGAACCCCGCCTGGAAGCGGCGTTCAGGATAGCCTCATGAAGCAACTGGTAACAAACCCGGGTGAGGATAACGAAAATAAATACATACGGGGGCATCTGTTGAACGACAACCTCGGCGGCCTCGGAGCCGACTACAACCTGTTCCCCATCACCGGAAATGCCAACAGCCAGCATGCGCACAGGGTGGAAGAAACCGTGAAGAAATGGGTGAACATCAACCGCTATTGGGTGAGTTATACCGTCGAGGTGAAGATGAAACGTGATCGATTGGAGGGTACGGAACACAAGGCAACCAACTACGTCGATTCGACTTATCACTGCACCGCCAGCGTCATTCATGCCGACGGTTCCAGGGCGCATGAAATAACGGCGGATATTGTCTCCGAATACGGGAGAAGTCATAAAATAAGCGCTCCAGCCGTCACGTCGCATAAGGAGTTGCCCAAGGTCGGCAAAGAGGCGGACGAAGCGGAAGTGAAACTACCTACCTCGAAATCTAAGAAAGTCCATTTTCTTAGTGACAACGACCCGACCGAGTTATCCAATAAAAAGACCAAGCGAAACCCCGTTTACTGAAAATCAGGGCGGCATAACTCGACGTTCTACTGGAGATTGGAAAGGGAGCGAAGCAAATGCAAAAAGTAGGGGCGCAACACAACCACGCGCAGAACCAGCCCGCACAACGGCAGGGGAACGGCGCTGCGCTCGAATCGCCGCAAAGCGAGCGGATCGCGCAACTCGAAGCCGTGGCGGACGCGAGTCTCCAGGCAGGCAGACTGTCGCAGCTTGCGGCGATGGCGAACCGCGGTCCGACAGCGGCCGCACAGCGTAAGTTTATCGGGCATGTCCACAGCAGCCCAGCGATGGTAGCCCAGCGAAAAGTTGTCGGCGGTATTGATGGTCATGTCGCCGCGCAACGACAGGAAACGCCCGCCAAACCAAACAACACCGGCCTACCGGATAACCTGAAGAGCGGCATCGAGTCCCTGTCCGGTATCTCGATGGACAACGTGAAAGTGCATTACAACTCATCACAGCCTGCGCAATTGAATGCGCTGGCTTATGCGCAGGGCACAGACATCCACGTCGCACCGGGTCAGGAGCAGCATTTACCGCATGAGGCTTGGCATGTGGTGCAGCAGGCTCAGGGACGCGTGCAGCCGACGATGCAGATGAAGGATGGCGTGCCGGTCAACGGTGATCAGGGGCTGGAGCATGAGGCGGATGTGATGGGAGAGAGGGCGATACAGGGGCAGCCGGTTTTGCGTCATGCAGGGTCGGGGAGCTTTGCTGCTCAGATGATGCAGCCAAATAAATACGGGAAAGTATCCGGAACGGAGTCGCTTGCGCCAGTGAAAAATGCGAATGGCCCGGTTCAGGGCAAATTCGGTTTTGAGATCGAACTCGGGGTCGCGTTGGGCTGGTCCGACTCACCCGAGACAGATCAGGATGGTTCCAAATATGGGAGTCCAGATTCACACGTTACGATGCCCAAGGCCGGATCGGGCGATGGCTTTGCGGTGCATGTTGACCACAATGCTGATATCAAGGCGGTACGCAACAGCGCCAGTATCGTCGAATTGGTTACCGAGCCCGCATTGGATGAGGCAACCGTCGACAAGGATGGGGTAATAAAACATATCAAGAAACTTACCGACTTCGTTGGGAGCGTCGACTCCAAGACTTCCGGTCTCGATGGACGCGCCAAGCTGGCTGATATAACGCCCGTTACTGCGACCAAGCAGAAAGAAGGCACTTTATTCGTGGGCGGTGAGGGGAAACTGGGCCAACAATTGAACACGGGCTATATGCAGTCAACTTTCGCGGTCGATTTGGCAGCGGTGCCTCAGGTAATGCGTGATCAGGCCGATCCAGCCCGGAACCACAACAATGCGTCCCGCAATGCACTGGATCTGGCTGGAGCTCAAACCGATCATGTTACAAACAAATTTTTGAGTGATACGGAGATTTTTAAACTTGGCTGGAAAAAAACAGAAGTGAAAGTGGAGGAGTCTGGCGGGGATGAAAGTGCGAAAACGGTCAAGTACATAAGTAAGTGGGGGGCCGAATTCGATTCCATCAAGGAAGCTGCGGAGAATACCAAACAGGAGTTGCGGCCGCTGATGGGGCTGCTGAGCCTCATGATCAACTATCTCCGCATCGGGGCGTTGGTCAAGAAGCATCCGACAAACAGCCTGCGAAAGAATCATCTTGGTGTTTTCTTTTACAAGACAGGATTGCACAATGTCCGTAACACGCTCACAGGCGCATCCAAGTTCGCCGTTGAAAATGATGTCATTCGATCAAATCTTTCGTCTTGGCTCATGCAAATATCGGGGCGTAGCGATGAGATGTTTTGTGATGTCCAAAAAGCATTCGAACCGGAAAACGAACTTGCGAAGGTATTATCAACGACGATGGTCAGTGTGTGGATCGATGGCATTCTGGATGGAACCGCTGACACTATCTTCGCAGCATCGCTGAATGGATACAGCAAAGAGTTGGGTCCTGAAGACGTAGGGAAAGAGGATTCAAGAACCAAAGGGGTGGTGCTGGAGAGTCGCCGTATGGCCCCATCAAGTGGCTATACGTATGAGAAATCAGGGAAGGAGGTCAGCCGGGATGTGGCAGCAGAGCCGGATCAAGATCAAAACCAGCGCGGAATCGATGATTGGGAAAACATCGCCGTGGGTTTATGGGCATATCTGCGCAAGGTCAACGGCATTGATACGGATTGAGACCTTGGAAAGTTAACGGGCCGACTCGATTGACCTTGACGGGCGGGAACTTCGCCCATGCATGGCGTGAACTTGAGACTATTCAGAGGGAATATATGACGAAGAATTCCACTCCCGAAATTTCCTCGATGGAAACCGGCGACCTTGGCGTGCGCCACCTGAAACGCTATTGGGCCAAGCGCATGCTGGAGGCCGAGTGCCGGTTCGATGGCGCTGTCGTGCGCGATGAGTATGGCCTGGATTTCACGCTGATGCAGGGGCTGGGGCTGGGCATCGTCGAGCCGCCGGAGTACCTGTTCCAGCGTCGCCCGGATTTCGGCGAGTTCGAACGCTGGATCGTGCAGAAGCTGGGCGGAGCGCCTGGGCCGGAGTTGGTGGCGCACCTGAACGACATGGTCGAGCGCTATCTGCGCCAGCCGCATCGCGACTATCCGCTGGCAAACGAAGAAATCTCGGAGCCTGTCCTGTCCGACGAGGACATGGCGTTCTGGCGTGAGAACGGTTACGTAGTGGTGCGCAATGCGGTGAGTTCGGAGGATTGTCGCGCGGCCGAGGCTGCGATCTTCGATCATCTCGGCATGGACCCGCAGGATCCGGAAAGCTGGTACCGCGGCGGCCACCTGTTCTGGGTGTCGCTGTTCCAGCATCCCGCGCTGATCAGGAACCGCGCCGCACCGCGCATCCGCAAGGCGTTCGAACAGGTATGGGGCACTGACGACCTGTGGGCGACCGTGGATCGTTCCAGCCTGAACCGGCCGCAACGAGGGGATGGTGACATCTCGGGGCCGAGCCGCCTGCACTGGGACGTTAGCCTCGCGATGCCGATGCCATTCGGCGTGCAGGGCATCCTCTACCTGAGCGACGTCAGCGCGGAGCAGGGGGCATTCTGCTGCGTACCGGGGTTTCATCGCCGTTTGGAGCAATGGCTGGGCGATGTTGGGCCGGGGCAGAATCCGCGCGAACGGGACATGGAAAGCCACGGGGCTGTCCCGGTCACCGGCCGGGCCGGGGACTTCGTCATCTGGCATCATGGTTTGCCGCACGGCAGCAGCCGCAACTTCGCGCATTATCCGCGCGTCGTGCAATACATCACCATGTTTCCCCACGATCACGGCATCCATCCGGAGTGGAAATGAGTCGTCCGGAGGTGGCCGAACAGAGTCGTATTCCTTGAACCAGCAGATTATCGGGAGAGAATTGTTATGGGTCAGCAAGTCTGCATGAACGCCGTGATGCAGTGCAGTTTCGGCATGGCGCCTAGTTCGCTGATGGTGCTGCCGCAGAACCGGGTGATGACGGGCAATGTGCCGGACGCGAACATCATGGACAACAAGCCGTTCGTCAACATCCTGCCGTTCGGCATGTGCCAAAGCCCGTCGAACCCGGCAGTGGCGGCGGCGACGGCGGCGGCTTTGGGTGTGCTGACGCCGATGCCGTGCACGCCGATGACCGCCGCACCCTGGGCACCCGGTTGCGCGACGGTGATGATCGCCAACATGCCCGCGCTGAACAACTCCTCAAAGTTGATGTGCTCGTTCGGCGGGGTGATCTCGATCAACTTCGCGGGGCAGGCGACGGTCAACATCCCCTGAGGAGCGAAAAGCCGTCCTTGGCACGAAATCAGTGTGGCTACTGGTGCACAAGGTCTCGTGTTTCGGCAGGTCAATCCGTCTTGTTATAAAATTCCCGCATGAGTAAAGCTTTCACACGCGAAGACGACAACGATGACGACGACCTCGAGCCAGCGGTGCGTTTGCCGGCCGGGGGCAAGAACTACATCACGCCCAAGGGATACCAGAAGCTGAGGGACGAACTGGATCAGCTCTGGAAGGTCGAACGTCCGGAATTGGTCAAGACGGTTTCATGGGCTGCTTCCAACGGCGACCGTTCCGAGAATGGCGATTACATCTACGGCAAGAAGAGATTGCGCGAGATCGACAGGCGGGTGCGTTTTTTGCGCAAGCGGCTGGAGACGGCAGAGGTGGTCGACCCTGCAGTGCGCGGAGAATGCGATCAGGTGTTTTTCGGTGCGACGGTGACGGTATGCGACAGCAGCGGTTTCGAGAATACCTACAGCATCGTCGGTGTGGACGAGGCCGATGTGGCGCGTGGCTGGATCAGCTGGGTTTCGCCGTTGGCGAGTACGCTGCTCAAGTTGCGCGAGGGAGAAGTGGCGATGTTGCGCACTCCGGCCGGTATCCAGGAGCTGGAGATACTCGCGGTGACGTATCGCGAGTTGGTTTGATCGAGACTCGTCGTTCGCCCCCCCCCTTGTTGAAAGGACGGTTTGATCATGGACTCTAGGTTGTTACACATTCTCAATAATCGCGAGCAGAACTATCCGCATGCGTTGGAGCGGCAGTACCCCCGCATCCTTTCAAAGATCATGGAACTGTGGGATTCCCCCGCCAGCGAAGAGTATTTCGTCGACTTGATGGTCGACAAGCGCGGCGATCGCGCAGGGTTCCCGCCGGACGTGGCTTCCGACATCATCTATCTCAGCATGGTGCACGCCCGCCAACCCAAGAATGCCAAACAGGATGTTTGGGAGGAAGTGCCGGAAACCGTCCAGAAGGAAGTCGAAAAACTGGGTGTTCAGTTCTCGCCGCAGGGATTCATCAAGGCGAGCGAGGCGGGTAATGCGGCAGCGGTTACCCTGTTCCTGAGCGCGGGCATGGACGTCGATACCGTCGACGAGCGGTTGTGGACGCCGCTGATGATCTCGGCCTTCAATGGCAACAAGGACATGGCAGAGCAGCTGATCAAGGGGGGGGCGGATGTCCATCACCAGGACAGTGCCGGATATACGCCGTTGCACTGGGCTGCCTTCAACGGGTATATCAAGGTGGTGGAGTTGCTGCTGAGCAAGCGTGCCGACGTCAATGCGCGCAGCAAGCACGGCTGGACGGCGTTGCTGCAAGCGGCTACCCGGGGCCATCTCGCGGTGAGTTCGGTTCTGATCGAGAAGGGGGCGGATGTGAATGCGGCCTCCAACGATGGCTGGACTCCGTTGCATAAGGCGGCGGCGAATGGACACCTGCCGGAGGTGAAATTGCTGCTCAGCAAAGGGGCGAATCCCGAGGCGAAATACGCCGACGGCAAGACCGCGCTGGAGTTGGCCGTCAAGAACAGGCATGAGCAAATCATTGCCGCATTGAATGCCGGGAGTTGATGGCTTACGCGTCACAGGCGCTCTTGATACAATGACGCCCGCTCGGACTGGAATAACCAATCAATAACGCTCTAAGGGATCTTGCCATGAAAAAAATCGAAGCGATTATCAAGCCATTCAAGCTGGATGAAGTGCGTGAAGCGCTTTCCGAGCTGGGGGTGAGCGGTTTGACGGTCACCGAAGTGAAGGGTTTCGGGCGGCAAAAAGGGCATACAGAGTTGTATCGCGGTGCTGAGTACGTGGTCGATTTTCTTCCCAAGATCAAGGTGGAGGTGGTGGTGGCGACCGAATTGCTCGATACCGCAGTCGAGGCCATTATCAAGGCGGCACATACCGGCAAGATCGGCGACGGCAAGATTTTCGTTTCCTCCGTGGAGCAGGTCATCCGCATCCGCACCGGCGAAACCAACGAGACAGCCCTTTAATAAAGCCTTCAGCCTGCTGGCACGGCCGATTCGGCTGGCCCGGCAGGGGCGGTCCGATTTGCTCAATCTTTAGATTCGTAGCGAATTCCCGACTTTGCTATAATGCGCCCTTTGCCGAGGGTTGTTTCATATGCGCATCATTCAAAAAGCACTGACCTTTGACGACGTTCTGCTCGTCCCCGCTTATTCCAATGTGTTGCCGCGCGATGTCAGTCTGCGCACTCAGCTTACCCGCAACATCAGTTTGAACATTCCGCTGCTTTCCGCAGCGATGGACACCGTCACCGAATCCCGTCTGGCGATCGCGCTGGCTCAGGAAGGCGGTATCGGCATCGTGCACAAGAATATGACGTCCGCTGCGCAGGCTGCGGAAGTGTCCAAGGTGAAGCGCTTCGAGAGCGGCGTGGTCAAGGATCCCATCACCATTTCGCCGGACATGACTGTGCGCAACGTGCTGGCCCTGACCCGCCAGCACAGGATCTCCGGTCTGCCGGTGGTGCAGGGCAAGCTGCTGGTGGGTATCGTCACCAATCGCGACCTGCGTTTCGAGAGCAATCTCGACCAGCCGATCCAGAACATCATGACACCGCGCGAGCGGCTGATCACTGTCAAGGAGAATGCCAGCCTGGACGAGGCACGCAGCCTGATGCACAAGCACCGTATCGAGCGCGTGCTCGTGGTCAACGACGCATTCGAGTTGCGCGGCCTGATGACGGTCAAGGATATCCTCAAGTCCAATGAGCATCCGCGTGCCTGCAAGGACAATCAGGGGCGCCTGCGCGTCGGCGCGGCGGTCGGCGTGGGCGCGGGCACCGCGGAGCGCGTCGCGTTGCTGGCTGAGGCCGGCGTGGACGTGATCGTGGTGGATACCGCACACGGCCATTCGCAAGGCGTGCTGGACCGCGTCAAGTGGGTCAAGGACAACTTCCCGCAGGTCGAAGTGATCGGCGGCAACATCGCCACCGGTGGCGCTGCGCAAGCCTTGCTGGACCATGGCGCGGACGGCGTGAAGGTCGGCATCGGCCCGGGCTCCATCTGCACCACCCGTATCGTTGCCGGCGTCGGCGTGCCGCAGATCGGCGCGATCCAGAACGTGGCCAAGGCTTTGCAAGGCACCGGTGTGCCCCTGATCGCCGACGGTGGCGTGCGCTTCTCCGGAGACATCTCCAAGGCGATCGCGGCGGGCGCGCATGCGGTGATGCTGGGCGGCCTGTTCGCCGGCACCGAAGAAGCGCCGGGCGAGATCGAGCTGTTCCAGGGCCGTTCCTACAAATCCTATCGCGGCATGGGCAGCCTGGGTGCGATGCAGCAGGGTTCCAGCGACCGCTACTTCCAGGAAAACGAAAGCAACCAGGACAAGCTGGTGCCGGAAGGCGTCGAAGGGCGCGTGCCTTACAAGGGCAGCGTGCTGGCGGTGATCCACCAGTTGATGGGCGGCCTGCGCGCCAGCATGGGCTATCTCGGCTGCGCCGACATTGCTACGATGCACACCAAGGCCGAGTTCGTCGAGATCACCTCATCGGGCATCCGCGAATCGCACGTGCACGACGTGCAGATCACCAAGGAAGCCCCGAATTACCACATTGACTAGGACAGGGATTGAGGATCTGGGAACGAGTTAACACTCGGTTTCGATCCTCATTCTTCGATCCACGATCCTGAAAAGCTATGCACAAAAAAATCCTCATTCTCGACTTCGGTTCCCAGTACACCCAGCTCATCGCGCGCCGCGTGCGCGAGACGCAGGTCTATTGCGAACTGCATCCGTGGGACATGACGGCGGAAGACATCCGCGCATTCAACCCGGCGGGCATCATCCTCTCCGGCGGTCCCAATTCCGTTTACGAAGAGGAAACGCCGAAAGCACCTCAGGTCGTGTTCGAGTTGGGCGTACCGGTGTTCGGTATCTGCTACGGCATGCAGACCATGGCGGCGCAGCTCGGCGGCAAGGTCGAGTCTGGCCACGTGCGCGAGTTCGGCTATGCTGAGATCCGCGCGCAGGGGCACTCGAAGTTGTTCGACGGCATCCAGGATAAGACCAACGCGCAGGGCCACGGCCTGCTCGACGTGTGGATGAGCCACGGCGACAAGGTGACCGAGTTGCCCCCCGGCTTTTCCGTCATCGCGAGCAATCCCGCCACGCCTTATGCCGCGATGGCTGACGAGTCCCGCCGTTTCTATGCGGTGCAGTTCCATCCGGAAGTCACCCACACCCATCAGGGCAAGGCCATCATTGGCCGCTTCGTGCACGACATTTGCGGCTGCGGCCATGACTGGAACATGCCGGACTACATCGCCGAGGCGGTGGAGAAGATTCGCGCGCAAGTAGGGAATGAGGAAGTCATCCTTGGTCTGTCCGGCGGCGTGGACTCTTCCGTGGCGGCAGCGCTGATTCACCGCGCCATCGGTGATCAGCTGACCTGTGTGTTCGTCGACAACGGCCTGCTGCGCCTGAATGAAGGCGCTCAGGTGATGGAGACCTTCGCCAACCACTTGCACATGAAGGTGATCCATGTCGATGCGAGCGGCGAGTTCATGAAGCACCTTGCCGGCGTGACCGATCCGGAGCAGAAGCGCAAGATCATCGGGCGCGAGTTCGTCGAAGTGTTTCAGCGCGAGTCCGCCAAGCTGAAGCAGGCGAAATGGCTGGCGCAGGGCACCATCTATCCGGACGTGATCGAGTCGGCTGGGTCCAAGACCAAAAAGGCGCACACCATCAAGAGCCACCACAACGTCGGTGGCCTGCCGGAATCCATGCACCTCAAGTTGCTGGAACCGCTGCGCGAACTGTTCAAGGACGAAGTGCGCGAACTGGGCGTCGCATTGGGTTTGCCGGCCGACATGATCTACCGCCATCCATTCCCCGGCCCTGGCTTGGGCGTTCGCATTCTGGGCGAAGTGAAGCGCGAGTATGCCGAGCTGCTGCGCCGCGCGGATGCGATCTTCATCGAAGAGCTGCGCAACACCAAGGATGCCAGCGGTAAGACCTGGTATGAACTCACTTCGCAGGCATTCACCGTGTTCCTGCCGGTCAAGAGCGTCGGCGTGATGGGCGACGGCCGCACCTACGAATGGGTGGTGTCTTTGCGCGCGGTGCAGACACAGGACTTCATGACCGCGCATTGGGCGCACCTGCCGTACGAATTGCTGGGCAAGGTTTCCAACCGCATCATCAACGAAGTGCGCGGCATCAACCGCGTCGTCTACGACATCTCCGGCAAGCCGCCTGCAACTATCGAGTGGGAGTAGCCGGTCGGCTGGCCGGCTCCGGCCAACTGTGAATGGCTCCGCCTTGAACTGTGGCAATCCAAGAACCGCCAGCATCGTTCCGTTGCTGGCGGTTCTTGCTTTCTACTCCGCAATTTTATTCTTGCTCGGGCGCGTTGCCGTGATTCGCGACGTGCTCCTCGAATGCTTCCCTGATCACCCACTGGAAGCACACCGGGCAAATGAACCTCACGCCCGAGGCCTCGATATCAGGATCTCCGGACCACAGCGGTTTTGTTGAGGTAATCGGCGATTCTGGTTTCATGGCATCCCTCCTGTGTTGATCCACGCTCAAGGGTGGGCGTGGGCAGCCTGTCGGCATCTCTACAACCGGGACCGATGTTATAGAAAAGCCATCCGGTAATTGATTCCGCCCACTGTGTAATTTCCTGCTGATGCGGTGGTATTTGCGGGGGCGGGTGGGTCAGCCTGGCGGTGGTGGAAGCCGTTAATGCCGCATGCCATTTTTCATGTATCGACGACGGCCTTTTTTGCTGGCAATCCCTACCTCGCGAATACAGCATTCCTCATCCACAAATACCCCTTGCCTGTCAGTGTGTCCGCGAAACCTTTGGTTGACACTTGCGCCACGGTTACAAGCAACAACATCGGATGTTCCGCCAGTGTTCTTGCGGAACCGGCAGCCAGCAAAGGGAGAAGCCATGACAGACCGCAAATCGATTCTTGCCATCATGACACTGTCGATGGGGATTGCAGTTGCACCTACCAACAGTTTTGCTTCCAGTGACGCCGATCAATACCAGGCGATGGAACACCACCAGATGATGGAACATCACCATCACCATGCGATGGCCGCCAATGGCTACATGCGCTCCGTCGTCTCGTACCAGACGCCGGCTGTGAAATTGATGGACACGAATGGCAAGGAGGTCGCGCTTATCGACCGTCTCGATAGAAATGAGCCCGTCATGCTGAATTTCATCTTCACCACCTGCACGACGATCTGTCCGGTGATGAGTGCGACTTTTTCCCAAGTACAGGAAAAGCTGGGGCAGGAAGCCGGCACGGTACGCATGGTTTCGATATCCATCGATCCGGAACACGATTCTCCGGCAAAGCTGAACGAGTATGCAAAGCGGTTCGAGGCCGGGCCGCAGTGGAGCATGCTGACCGGCAGCGTCGAGGACAGCATTGCCGTTCAGCGCGCTTTCAATGTTTACCGTGGCGACAAGATGAATCACGAGCCGGTGACATTCTTGCGCAAAGGGGCCGACAAGCCCTGGGTGCGTATCGACGGCTTTGCCAGCGCGGATGAGCTGCTACGTGAGTACCGTAAGTTGGCGTCGGACTAGCAGATTTTGGATCGGGATATGCGATGAAAGTCATCGCCCAAAGCTTTAGCACCTCGGCAACCGTACAGACAATGCAGGTGAGCAAACATACCTGAGGGAGTAGTGCCATGAAGCAGCGTAAATTCAGCCTTTACCGAATAGCCGCGTCAGTAGCGCTCGCAATGGCCACTATGGTGGCGATCAATCCTGTTTACGCAGGTGCTGGGTGGGGAAATAGTGCCAATGCGACCGGGGCGCCCATCAAGGTCCCAACCTATTACGCCAACAGTCCCGCCGGGTTCAGGTCAGACCTGTCGCCCACCGCTTTGCCGGGAGCGATGGTCAATACCGGTGTGCCGCTCAGAAAATTCGTCGATTCCTTGCCCGGCCTGGGTGCAACAGGCGTCAACAACCTAGGGCAGTATCTGCCCGTTGCTGTTCCGGACACCACGACTTATCCGGGCTCGGACTATTACGAGATCGGTGTGGTCGAGTACACGGAGAAGATGCACAGCGATCTGCCCAAAGCCACGACGCTGCGCGGTTATGTACAGCTGGAGACGGCCTCGAATGCCTTATCGAGTAAGCATGTCGCGCTGACCTATCCCAACGGGACTCCGATATTGAATGTCGCAGGCCAGCAGGTCTTTGCCGTGGACAAGCCGCACTATCTGGGACCGGTCATCAGCGCGAAGCGAGGCGTGCCAGTGCGCTTCAAGGTTTCGAATCTGTTACCCACCGGGCATTATGATCCGATCACCAATTCACGCGGCGGAGACCTGTTCCTTCCGGTGGATCAGACCCTGATGGGTGCTGGAGTCGGGCCGGACGGGATCAACAAGTACACACAGAACCGCATCAACATCCACCTCCATGGCGGCGATGCTCCATGGATCAGCGACGGAACGCCCCACCAATGGATAACCCCCGCGGGCGAGAACACACCCTATACCAAAGGGGCCAGCGTCCAGAACGTGCCGGATATGCCTGACCCGGGGCCTGGTTCCATGACGCTGTACTACCCCAACAATCTGAGCGCACGCATGATGTTCTTCCACGACCATACGGCGGGGATCACGCGCCTCAATGTCTATGCCGGCATGGCGGCCGGTTACCTGGTATCGGATCCGGTGGAGCAGGGGCTGGTAACGACTGGTGTGCTTCCCCTCGATCAGATTCCTTTGATCATCCAGGACAAGACCTTCATTCCGGCCGATATCTCCATGCAGGATGCGAAATGGGATGTGGCGCACTGGGGCCAACCCGGGGACCTGTGGTTCCCTCATGTATATGAAACCAATCAGGACCCGAATGCGCTCAACGGCACCAATCCGGTCGGGCGCTGGGATTATGGACCGTGGTTCTGGCCGGTGTTCCCGGCGCCGCTGGCCTTGCCGACGGGCGAGTACGGCAACGCATCCATCGTTCCGGAAGCCTTCATGGATACACCGGTAGTCAATGGTACTGCCTATCCCACCGTCAAGGTCCTGCCCAAGGCCTATCGTGTCCGCATCCT
>DASTGP010000119.1:0-10809 GCA_035605585.1 Gallionella sp.
CGCAGGCTGGTCAGGGGGGTAGTCGGCGAGGACTGTCTGAGCGCGCAGCGCGAGTTCCGCAGCCGCCTGACCAGTCGACAACACGCCGCGCAGCGGCTTGTTGCGGCGGAGACTAACCTTCAGGTTATGTCGTAGCCAACAACGCAGGGAACCGCGAAGCGGCGGCAAACCGGGGTCGCCTTTTCTTGGGTTCCTTTCTTTTGGCGAAGCAAAAGAAAGTGACTGATAAGACTACTAGCCATCTGACTAACCCAGCAAACGACGCTGGGCAAGTCATTGGTTATAGCTGTCGGGCTACCCCCGACGGTGTTGTTTTTGATGTTTAGTGCACGATGCCCTTCGACAGGCTCAGGGCGAACGGCCTAATAAGGATGATGTTCCATTGAATAAACCAACTGAAAACACCAAGATTGTCGAAGTCTCCGCCGCCGTTCTCCAGAAACCCGACGGCTCCTTCCTGTTGGCGCAACGCCCATCCGACAAGATTTGGGCCGGCTATTGGGAATTTCCCGGCGGCAAGGTGGAGCCGGGTGAGACGGCACACCATGCCTTGGTGCGCGAGCTGCGCGAGGAGTTGGGTATCGAGGTGCAGACCGCCTATCCGTGGCTAACGCGCGTGTTTACCTATCCGCATGCGACGGTGCGGCTGAATTTTTTTCGGGTGACGGAATGGGCCGGCGAGCTACATCCGCACGAGGGGCAACAGTTCGCGTGGCAGCACCCGCCGGAGGTGCAGGTTGATCCCATCCTTCCCGCCAATGCCCCCATCCTGCGCGCGCTGGCGTTGCCTACGCTGTACGCCATCAGCAATGCTGCAGAATTGGGGATAGATGAGTTCCTGCGGCGATTGGAGCGCGCGCTGGGCAGCGGGCTGCGGCTGGTGCAGCTGCGCGAAAAGAATTTATCGCACGGCGCGTTGCGCGAACTAGTGCGGCGTGTGGTGGAGATGGCCCATGCGCATCGCGCGAAGGTGCTGCTGAACGGCGATGTTGCGCTGGCGCAAGAGGTGGGGGCGGATGGCGTGCAGTTGACCGCAAAGCAGCTCACCGAATTGCGCGAGCGTCCGGCTGTGGAATGGTGTGCGGCCTCTTGCCACAATGCAGAAGAGTTGCACCGTGCCGAGGCGCTGGGTTGCGATTTCGCGTTGCTTTCTCCTGTGCTGCCGACTCGATCCCATCCGGGGGCGCCGCATCTGGGATGGGACAATTTCGCGGCTATCTCGGCGGGTTCATCTATTCCGGTATATGCGCTGGGCGGATTGACGTACGGCGATATGCAGTGCGCCTGGCGACACGGTGCTCACGGCATCGCCTTGCTGCGTCAGGCCTGGTGATTCCACTTCCATTTCATTGCTGATACGGCGTTGGCTGCCTGGTGAGACTACTAGCCATTCGACTAAGCTGTCCAAAAACGACAGCCAAGTCCCTGGTTATCGCGCGCTCCTAGTCGTGCTATTTGCACTGCCAGCGTCGCGCGCTCGTTGCCGCCTTGTCTCAGCTTCGAAATGAAACCAGTTCGCGTTGTTCGACGCGATATTCCTCGTTCGCCCATTTGCCCAAGTCGATGAGCTTGCAGCGTTCGCTGCAGAACGGGCGGAAGCGGTTGCTGGTATTCCATTCCATTTCCTTGCCGCACTGCGGGCAGGCGACGACAGGTGGCGCTTTTTTCGGCATGGCTAGGAGGCGAGGCTGCAGAAGGTCAGTTCGAAGGGAACATCCTGCTCGAACAGGCTGGATTTTGCCGCATAGTTGGCGGCGATGAAGCGGATGTTGATGGCGTATTTGTTGGCACCCACCTCGGGGATGCAGGCAAGCTCCCTGCTCAGGCTAAGGCGCAGCATTTGCGCCACGCGACCGCCCTGCATTTGCTGGAACGTTCCCTGATGCGCGGTGAAGCGCAGCACCTTGCCGCTATCACGCAGCAGCCGCAGTACGATGTTCATTCCTGCAGCTATCGGCAGCAGTGGCGCTATCCAGCTTTGCAGATCGTTGCGGCGCGAACCGGCGGGCTGTTCCTGCCAGTAGTGATAGGAAGGCAGATCGAACTCGCAGGTGCCGCCGGGCATGCAGGCGCGTTGCTTGATGCCCATCAGCCATTCGTTCTCGCGCAGGTGTTGGCCGATCTTCCCGCTCATGGCGAGCAGGTCCGCCGCGGTGTGGTCGATCTCGGACAGGATCGCATCCAGGGCATCCTCCGAAATCGCAGGATTGTTGTGCAGGGCGGAGAGCAGGCGCTTCTGGCGCTCCAGTTCCTGGAGCAACTCGGATTTCAGGTCGGCGCGGCTGGCGACTTCGAGGATCTCGAACAGGGTCGTCAGCGCGGAGTGATGGTCCATGCTGTTGTCCTGCCCCGTGAAGTGTTCCATGCGCGCGAACAGATCCTCGAGACGCAGCAGGGTGCGGACTTTTTCGTTCAGGGGAAACTCGTAGCTGATCACGCCGTTGTCGCCAGATATGCGGTTAAATTAGTTGCGAACGATATATTGAATATCCGCATATCGTCAATTGCTGTTTTGAGCATATTGGCGATGCAGTGCGGCAACCTGCGCGGCCAGGGTATCCAGCCCGTCCTCATTGCGGATGACGTCGTCGGCCAGGCGCAACCGTTCGGCGCGAGGCGTCTGGCTGGCGATGATGGCGCGCACTTCCGCTTCGGCCATGCGACTGCGCCGCGTGACGCGCTCGATCTGGGTGCGCTCGTCGCAATCCACCACCAGTACGCGCTGTACCAGTTGCCGGTATCCCGGGCTCTGGAACAGCAGTGGTACGACCACGATGACATAGGGATACGCTCGCATCTGGAGCAACTGCATCTTGGTCTGTTCGAGTATCAGCGGATGCAGCAGCCGCTCCAGTCGTTGCCTGGACGCGGCATCGGAAAATACCAGCGCCCGCATCCTCGCGCGGTCCAGGGCGCCGTCTTCGCCGATGTAATCGGCGCCAAACGCTGCACGGATTGCAGGAATGGCCGCGCCCCCGGATTGGGTCAGCTGGTGCGAGATCGCATCGGTGTCGACGATGGCGCCCCCCTGTTCCGCGAACAAATGCGCCACCGTGCTCTTGCCGCAACCGATTCCGCCAGTGAGGCCGACAGTCAGCCGGCCCTGAATTTTGCTTGTCCTGAGCTCGGTCGAAGGATCGACGGGGGTCATGGCGCGGCGAGCATTTGCAGATAGTTTTGCGTCAGCGTTTGTCCCCAGAACAGGGCGATCAGTCCGCCGCCGGCAAGGTACGGGCCGAAGGGGATGGGGATGTGACGCCCGTGTTTGGCGGCGACGATCAGTACGATTCCGACCACCGCGCCGACCAGAGACGACAGGAGGATGATCAGCGGCAACAGCTGCCATCCCAGCCAGGCACCCAGCGCGGCAAGCAGTTTGAAGTCGCCATAACCCATGCCTTCCTTGCCGGTGGCGAGCTTGAACAGCCAATACACGCACCACAGCGCAAGATATCCAAAGATTGCGCCCAGCACTGCACTGGAGAGGCTGGTATAGGTTCCGGACAGATTGAACAGCAGGCCGGCCCACAGCAGCGGCAGGGTGATATCGTCCGGCAGCAATTGAGTGTCGAAATCGATGGCGGTAAGCGCCAGCAGCGCCCAGATGAGCAGCAATGCGCCAGCCGCCGCCCAGCCGAAGCCGAAGTGCCACGCCGCGTAGGTGCTGAGGATGCCGCTGACCAACTCGATGACGGGATAGCGCGGCGAAATGGCTGCACCGCAGCTCTTGCATTTGCCGCGCAGCAACAGGTAGCTCACGACAGGGATGTTTTCCCATGCGCTGATCGGATGGTTGCAATGCGGGCACGCGGAACGCGGTACGACGAGGTTGTAGCGTGGGTGCGCGAGCGGCTCCTCGCCGCGCAGCTCGGCGCATTGCTGCTGCCAGCTGAGCTCCATCATTCTCGGCAAGCGGTGGATCACCACGTTCAAGAAGCTGCCGACCATTAATCCAAGCACAGCACAAACACCTATAAGAACAGGGGGCGAGGATTGAAGAAGCTGAAATAATTCGGTCATGGATATTGTAGGGGCGCGATTTATCGCGCCTTTGGGGAGATCAGGGCGCGATAAATCGCGCCCCTACGGTTGCCATTAAACCACTTGGCCCATCTTGAAGATCGGCAGGTACATCGCGACCACCATGCCGCCGATCAGCGTGCCCAGCACCACCATGATGATGGGTTCCATGAGGCTGGACAGCGCTTCGACGGCATCGTCCACTTCCGCCTCATAGAAGTCGGCCACCTTGCTCAGCATGGCATCCAGCGAGCCCGCTTCCTCACCGATGGCGACCATTTGCAGCACCATGCTGGGAAACACTTCGGTATTCTGCATGGCGACGGTCAGGCTGTTGCCGGTGCTGACTTCGCGCTGGATGGATTTGGTGGCATCGAAATACACCGCGTTGCCTGCGGCCCCCGCAACGGAATCGAAGGCCTCGACCAGCGGCACGCCTGCGGCGAACATGGTGGAGAGCGTGCGGCTCCAGCGCGCGATGCTGGCCTTGCGGATCAGTTCCCCGAAGATCGGCAACTTGAGCAGGAGCCTGTCCATGGCTGCCTGCATCTTTTTGTTGCGCTTCCACGTGTAGAAGAATGCGTACAGCCCGCCGCCGACAGCACCGAAGATCGCCCACCACCATTGTACGAAGAAATCGGAGATGGCCATGACCATGAGGGTCGGCCCGGGTAGGTCGGCACCGAAACTGGAGAACAGCTCCTTGAAGGCGGGAATCACGAAGATCATGATCACGGCGGTGATGATGAACGCCACCACGATGATGGATACCGGGTAGAACAGCGCCGATTTGATCTTGCTCTTGATGGCCTGGATCTTTTCCTTATAGGTTGCCAATCGGTCCAGAAGAGAATCGAGGATACCCGCCGATTCGCCCGCGCCGATCAGGTTGCAGTAGAGCTCATCGAAATACAGCGGGTATTTCCGGAACGCCTGCTGCAGGCTGCTGCCGGTTTCCACGTCGGTCTTGATGTCGAACAGCAGGCGTGCTACCGAGGGGTTGCTGTGTCCTTTGCCGACGATGTCGAATGCCTGCAGCAGGGGGACGCCGGATTTCAGCATGGTGGACAGCTGGCGGGTGAACAGCGTGATGTCCTTGTCGGTGACGGGTTTTGCGCTGGCACGCAGGCGCTTGACCTTCGTGACATTGATGCCCTGGCGGCGCAGGTGGGCGGAGACGCTGGCCTCGCCGGGGGCGCGCATCTCGCCTTTGACCAGTTTGCCGCTCTTGTCTTTGCCTTCCCAGAGGTAGGAATACTCTTTTGCTTTTTCGGTTTTCGGTGCGACAGCCATGGTGTCTCCCTAGAGTCACTGTCTGATGTTGGCGGGCATGATGCCGAGCTTTGCAGCTAATGTCAAAGCTGGATCCCTATTGCGGCTTTTGGGCTTGCGGCGGAAAAACGCGGACCACCTTTACGATGCGGTCCTGGGTTTGGATGATCTCTATCGGGTATCCGGCGATCTTCAGGCTGGTGCCAGGCTCCGGGATGTCTTCGAAGTGGTCGAGGATCAGTCCGTTAAGGGTCTTGGCTCCGTCCAGCGGCAGGTGCAGCCCCAGTTTTCGGTTCAGGTCTCGCAGGCTGCTGCTGCCCTCGAGCAACAGGCTGCCGTCGTCCTGGCGCAGGAATTTACCGGTCTGCGTGGGCGATTGCGTGGTGAATTCGCCCACGATTTCCTCGAGGATGTTCTCCAGCGTTACCAGTCCGAGCAATTCGCCGTATTCGTCCACCACCAGTCCGAGCCGCGCGTGGCGCTCCTGGAACTGCTGCAGTTGCTTGAGCAGCGGCGTGTCGGATGGAATGAAGTACGGCTCAATCAGCACATCGTTCAGTTGCGCAATGTCCAGTGTTTCCGCCTGCAACAGGGCCGGCACGCGTTTGATGTGCAGGATGCCGATGATGTTGCTGGGGGTGTCTGCATAGACCGGCAGCAGCGTATGGTGGCAGGTAATGATCTGCTGACGCAGTTCTGCCGGGTCGGCACCGATGTCGAGGGCCTCGATCTGGTTGCGCGGCACCATAACGTCGTTCACTGTGATGCGTTCGAGATCGACCAGGTTGAGCAGCATCTTCTGGTGTTTGCGCGGCAGGAAATGTTCGGCTTCCAGCACCAGGCCGCGCAACTCTTCCAGTGTCATCTTGGGTTTGCTCTGGTCGGTCTGAATCTTGATGCGCAACAGCCACAGGAATCCCTTCACCAAAGCGGTTGCCACCGAAACGACCGGATGGAACAACGTGATCAGCGGAGCGAGCAGGTAGCTGGACGGCAGCGCGATGCGCTCCGGATAGCTTGCGGCGATGATCTTGGGCATGATCTCGCTGAACACCAGCAGGACGAAGGTGATGAGCAGCGTCCCCATCAGCAGGGCCAGTTCGCTTGCGCCGAAGATGCGCAGGATGAGGATGTTGGTGATGGCTGCTGCCGCGACGTTGAGCAGGGTGTTGCCGAACAGGATCGATCCAAGCAGCCTGTCCACCTTGGAGAGCAGCCGTCCGGTCAGTTTTGCACTGCGGTTGCCCTTGCGGATCAGGTGATTCAACCGGTAGCGGTTGAGCGCCATCATGCCGGTCTCCGCAGCAGAGAACCAGGCGCCGCATATCAGGAGCAGCAGCAGGATGCCGAGCAGCGCGTTTAGGGAAAGTTCTTCCAAGGTCTATGAATCGGGAATGGGATGGCGGGAATGGTGGGCGAGTGGCCGATACGTGTCAAGCGGCGTGCCGCTTGCTGTAGCGCATCAGCGCGATGCCCGCGACCACCATCGGCAGGCTGAGCCATTGCCCCATGCTGACGCCGAACGTCATCAATCCGAAGATGCCGTCATCCGGATTGCGCGCGAATTCGGCGAGGAAGCGGAAGCTGCCATAGCCGATGAGGAACAGGCCCGACACTGCGCCGACGGGGCGTGGCTTGCTCGAATACCACCAGAGCAGCGCGAACAGCGCGACGCCTTCGAGCGCAAATTCGTACAGCTGCGAAGGGTGGCGCGGCAGGTTGTCCACCTGCGGAAACACCATGCCCCAGGGCAGGTCGGTGGGCCGCCCCCATAGTTCGCCGTTGATGAAGTTGCCGATGCGCCCCGCGCCCAACCCGGGAGGCACGAGGGGGGCTACGAAGTCCATCAGCGCCAGCCATTGGAGTTTGCGGCGGTACGCGAACAGCGCCATCGCTGCAAGCACGCCGAGAAAGCCGCCGTGAAACGACATGCCGCCTTCCCATACGGCGAGGATTTTTAGCGGATGCGAGAGATAGTAGCCGGGGTTGTAGAACAGCACCTCGCCTAGACGGCCGCCGAGGATCACGCCCAGCACACCGTAGAACAGCAGGTCGTCGAGGAACTTGCTGTCCCAGCCGGGGCGGTTCAGGGTATTCAGGCGTTTGCGTCCAAGCCAGATGAAACAGATAAACCCGAGCAGGTACATCAGTCCGTACCAGTGGATGCCGAAGGGGCCGAGATGAAGGGCGACGGGATCGAATTGCGGATGAACGAGCATGGACGAATCGGGTAAAATCAACGTTCCGATTATACGTGTGCTTTTATTTTTCAGAGAGACAACATGCCCGCCTACCGTTCCCGCACCTCCACCCACGGCCGCAATATGGCCGGCGCGCGCGCCCTGTGGCGTGCCACCGGCATGAAAGAGGTCGACTTCGGCAAGCCCATCATCGCCATCGCCAATTCCTTCACCCAGTTCGTGCCGGGCCACGTGCACCTGCAGAACCTGGGGCAGCTGGTGGCGCGCGAGATCGAGAAGGCGGGCGGCATCGCCAAGGAGTTCAACACCATCGCCATCGACGACGGCATCGCCATGGGTCATGATGGCATGCTGTATTCGTTGCCCAGTCGCGACCTGATCGCCGACTCGGTGGAGTACATGGTCAATGCGCACTGCGCCGACGCGCTGGTGTGCATCTCCAACTGCGACAAGATCACGCCGGGGATGCTGATGGCGGCGATGCGCCTGAACATCCCGGTGGTGTTCGTTTCGGGCGGGCCGATGGAGGCCGGCGAAGTCAAATTTGGGGGCAAAACCCGCGGGCTGGACCTGGTCGATGCGATGGTTGCGGCGGCCGACAGCCGTTGCAGCGACGAAGAGGTCGCCGCGATCGAGATATCCGCATGCCCGACCTGCGGATCCTGCTCCGGCATGTTCACCGCGAATTCGATGAATTGCCTGACCGAAGCATTGGGATTGAGTTTGCCGGGCAACGGTTCGCTGGTGGCGACGCACGCCGAGCGCAAGGAGTTGTTCCTGCGCGCGGGGCGCACCATCGTCGATCTGTGCAAGCGCTACTATGAGCAAGACGACGCCTCCATTCTGCCGCGCAGCATTGCGACCTTCGATGCGTTCGAGAACGCGATGACGCTGGACATTGCCATGGGCGGTTCTACCAATACCGTGCTGCACCTGCTCGCCATCGCACGCGAAGCGGGCGTGGATTTCACTATGAAGGACATGGACCGCCTATCGCGCCATGTGCCGACCTTGTGCAAGGTCGCGCCTTCGTCCGAATTCCACCTGGAAGACGTGCACCGCGCAGGCGGCATTGCGGCGATTTTGGGCGAGCTGGATCGCGCCGGCCTGTTGCATGGCGAAGTCGGCACGGTGCACAGCAAGACCCTGCGCGAAGGGCTCAAGCAGTGGGATATCGCGCAGACCAACGATGAGGCGGCGAAGAAATTCTTCCGTGCGGCGCCCGGCGGCATCGTCACGACCATCGCCTTTTCGCAGTCCATGCTGTACCCGGAACTTGATACCGATCGCGCCAAGGGCTGCATCCGCGACAAGGCTCATGCCTATTCGCAGGATGGTGGCCTCGCGGTGCTGCACGGCAACATCGCGCTGGACGGCTGCATCGTGAAGACCGCGGGTGTGGATGAGAGCATCCTGAAATTTACCGGACGTGCTCGCGTGTTCGAGAGCCAGGATGCGGCGGTGGCCGGCATCCTCGGCGACCAGATCGTCGCGGGCGACGTGGTGGTGATCCGCTACGAAGGCCCGAAGGGTGGTCCGGGCATGCAAGAGATGCTGTACCCGACTTCGTATCTGAAGTCGAAGGGCTTGGGCAAGGCCTGCGCGCTGTTGACCGACGGGCGCTTCTCCGGCGGAACTTCGGGACTTTCCATTGGCCATGTCTCGCCGGAAGCGGCGAGCGGCGGTGCGATCGGGCTGGTGCAGGAAGGAGACATGATCGAGATCGATATCCCCAATCGCGGTATCAATCTGCTCATCTCCGATGCCGAGCTTGCACAACGCCGTGTGGCGATGGACACAAAGGGCAAGCAGGCCTGGAAGCCGGCCACCGAGCGCCAGCGCAAGGTATCGGCGGCATTGCGCGCCTATGCCGCTATGGTGACCTCGGCGGACAAGGGCGCCGTGCGCGACGTTACCCAGATCGAATAACAAGACAACCAACAAGGAATAAGCATGACCACAGCACAACAATTGAACACGCAATTCGGCATTGCCGGGCAACTGAGTTTCCGCGAGGATGCGAGCGGTCTGATCGTCGCCGAGATCAGCAACGCGCAGGCAACGGCTTCGCTGTGCCTGCAGGGCGCTCACCTGATGACCTGGCAGCCGAAGAGTCAGTCCGTGCCGGTGGTATGGCTGTCGCGCGATGCGAAACTTGCCGCAGGCAAGTCCATCCGCGGGGGGGCGCCGGTGTGCTGGCCGTGGTTCGGCGCGCATGCGGCGGAGAGCAGCTTCCCCGGCCACGGGTTCGCTCGCACCGTGCCCTGGAATGTCATTGAAACCGGTACGGAGCCGGACGGCGCGACACGCCTGACGCTGCGACTCGTGGAGAGCGAAAAGACCAAGGCGCAGTGGCCGCACGCCTGTACGGCGGACCTGGCGGTGATCGTCGGCGAGACGCTGCGCATGGAACTGACGACTGAAAATACCGGCAAGGAAGCGTTCGTCATCGGCGAGGCGTTGCACACCTATTTCCAGATCAGCGACATCGGCGCCGTGCGCGTCACCGGTCTCGAAGGCTGCGACTATTGGGACAAGGTCGGCGGCTCCACGCTGCGTAAACAGGATGGCGCGATCACGTTCTCGGGGGAGACTGATCGCGTGTACATCAATACTGCGGCCGAGTGCGTGATCGAAGACGACAAGCTGAAGCGCCGCATCCATGTCGCGAAATCCGGCAGCCTGTCCACCGTCGTATGGACGCCGTGGACCGAGAAGGCCAACAAGATGGGCGACATGGGGCAGCCGGACGGCTGGCGCGAGATGGTTTGCATAGAATCAGTGAATGCGATCGACAATGTGGTCACGGTCGCGGCAGGAACCCGGCACACACTGATAGTCGAATACCGTGCCGAATCGATGTAGTTTTCAACCACCTTTGAACAAGGAGAACGTCATGCGTACAGGAAATCTGTTGTTGGCATCGTTGTTGGTTGCACTGTATGGTTGTCAGCCGGGAACCTCGGCACAGAAGCCGGCCGCGCCCGCTGCGGAAACTGCTGCGGCACCGGCGCCTGCCGAACCCGCTGCTCCCGCCGCCATGATGCCGGTGCCCGCATCCGCTCCTGTGAAAGCGGCGGCACCCGCTCCGGCTGAAAAAGCCGCGCCGCCGGTGCAGGAAAAGCCGGCCACGGTGAAGAAGGAAGCGGCCGCGGCCAAGCCGACAACACCGGCGCCGGCAGCCACGGCACCCGCGGCTGTTGCCCCGACGGCAAAGGTCGAGCCGGTTCCAGCTCCTGTGGCGGCCAAACCTGAAATGCAGCCGGTTGCCGTCGTGTCTGAGGCCGATGGCCTTGCGCTTGCGAAGAAAAATAAC
>DASTGP010000137.1:0-11895 GCA_035605585.1 Gallionella sp.
ACGAAGGATCGATGACGACCGTCCATGCAAACAGCCCGCGCGACTCGCTCTCGCGCGTCGAACAGATGATTGGCATGAGCGGCGTCGACATCCCCGCGCGGTCGGCGCGTTCGCAAATCTCGTCGGCTCTCCACGTTGTCGTCCAGGTGTCCCGCCTTTCCGACGGCCGCCGCAAGCTCATTAGCCTGTCCGAGCTGACGGGCATGGAGGGCGACATCATCACCATGCAACAGATATTCGCCTTCGAGCAGACCGGCGTGGCTGAGGACGGGACCGTGCTGGGGCATTTCCGCGCCACCGGCATCCGTCCCAAGTTCACCGATCGTTTGATCACCCGCGGAATCAAGATTTCCGACGAGATCTTCGATCCCACCAAGCTGTACGAATAGGAGAGTAGCGTGGACTATATCTACTACCTGTTTGTCGTTCTCGCCTTCATCGCGGTGGTGTTGTTCCTGGAAGGGGCTTATCTCGCCTGGAACGCCTACAAAGGCCCCGAGGCGAAGCGTATCGAGCGGCGCCTGCGTGCCATGTCTGCCGAGGTCCACGAAGGCGAGAACCTGTCCATCGTCAAGAAACGCCTGCTTGCCGAAACACCGGAACTGGATCGCCTGCTGCTGGAGATCCCGCGCATACATCATCTCGACCGGCTGTTGCTGCAGTCCGGCCTGTCGCTGAATGTGGCCGGTTTTTTGCGATTCACTTTCATAGGGGCGCTGGTGGGCTTCATTCTGGCAACCATTTTCGACTTCCCTCTGTTGGTGATCATCGTGGCGACGGTGGCGGTGGGCGCCTTGCCCTGGTATTACGTGGTGAGGGCGAAGCACAAGCGCTTGGCCACCTTCGAGCAACAGCTGCCGGATGCGCTGGATCTGATGGGGCGAGCTCTGCGGGCGGGCCATGCATTCCCTAGTGCATTGAAGATGGTGGGCGACGAAATGCCGGAGCCCGTGGCGGGCGAATTCCGCACCACCTTCGACGAACTCAATTACGGAATCGGCCTCCAGGACGCGCTCCAGAATCTCGCGGTTCGGGCGCCCAGCGACGATCTGCGTTACTTCGTCATTGCGGTGCTGATCCAGCGTGAAACCGGGGGCAATCTGACCGAACTCCTGGATAGCATCAGCAAGCTGATCCGCGCGCGCCTGAATCTGCTGGGAACAATACAAGTGCTTTCCGCCGAGGGGCGTTTGTCCGCATGGATCTTGGGCATATTGCCGTTCGTGATGGCTTTCTACATGAACATGGCCAATCCGAAGTTGATGAGCTTGCTATGGACGGATCCGGTTGGCCTGAAGTTCGTGTGGAGCATGCTGGTGATCATGCTCATCGGGGCTTATTGGATGCGACGCATCATCAGGATCCACGTATGAATTCGGCTCATTTTCAGGTGAATAACAAATGACTACTACACAGACCATCTATCTGATCGTTATTTTCCTGGTGGTGACCGGAGGCGTCTTGGCCGTCCTGTGGCAATTCGGTACCCGCCCGATACAGAAACGGCTGGAGGGTATCGCGGAGGAGGGTCATCCGTTGACGCCCGAGCTGCCACCCGAGTTGGCGACACCGCAAGAGGCGCCGGCCTGGGTCCAGCGCGTCGTCAAGCTGAGCGGTCCGCTCGCCCGGATTGCTTTGCCGCAGGAGGGGTGGGAGAACTCCAATCTGCGCATTCGTTTCATGAACGCCGGCTTCCGCTTCTCCTCGGCACCCGTGGTATTTTTTGCCGCAAAGACCCTATTGGCCTTAATTCTGCCGCTGTTGCTCGCCCTATATCTCGGCATGGGCGCGGCAGACAAGATCAAGCCGACGACGATGCTTTCCCTGTTCATCGGATTTGCTGCACTGGGCTATTTTTTGCCGAATGTATGGCTGATGTGGCGCATCAAGAACCGGCAGCGTGAGCTTTTCGAAAGCTTCCCCGATGCTTTGGATCTGATGACAGTGTGTGTGGAGGCCGGGTTGGCATTGGACGCTGCACTTGCCAGAGTGGGCGAAGAGATGCGGCTGAAAAGCATGACGCTGGCGGAGGAACTGCATCTGGTCAGTCTGGAGATGCGCGCCGGCAGCAGCCGAGAGAGGGCCTTGCGCAACCTGGCTTTGCGCACGGGGCTGGGAGAAATCGATTCGTTGGTGGCTTTGCTGGTGCAGTCCGACCGTTTCGGCACCAGCGTGGCGGACTCCTTGCGAGTCCATTCCGAGGGGCTGCGCACCAAGCGCCGGCTACGGGCGGAAGAGGCGGCCGCAAAGATCGCGGTCAAGCTTCTGTTCCCTCTGATCTTCTGTATTTTTCCCGCACTGATGCTGGTGCTTATCGGGCCGTCGCTCCTGACCATGATCCGGGTGCTGTTCCCGGCATTGACTGGTGCACAGGTAGGGCCTTAGGTTTCCCCAAAGGAGTCGAGCCATGAAAACCTCGTACATGATCTTGTCGGCTGCGTCCGTCATTCCCCTGCTGAGCAGTTGCGCCTCTCATCAACAGACGGCCGACAACAAGGCATGGAACATCAAGCCGATCTACAACGTCAGGCATTCTGTCGAGACGCCTGAAAGCTATTACCAGCTGGGACGTTACTATCAGGGGCAGAGTCGCTATGAACAGGCGCTGGCTGCCTACCAGAAGGCACTTGCCATCGATGGCAAATTTGCCGAGGCCCGCAACGGGATGGGGGTGGTCTACGCCATTCAGGGGCGGCAACAGGAGGCGATCGAGCAGTTCAGGTTGGCTGTAGAGGCGGCGCCGAATGCCTCCCATATCCACAACAATCTTGGCTATGCCTTGTATCTGAGCAAGTCTTACGCCGAGGCGGTCAGCGTGCTGGATCGGGCGGTTGCCCTGAATCCGGCCAACAAGTCGGCGAATACCAACCTGGCGTTGGCTCTGGACAAGGCGGGCAACAGGACTCAAGCCGTACAGGTCATGGCCGATGCAGCCAAGCCCCAATTGACCGAGAGTGTGCCGGCAGCGATCCAGCAAACGAAACAGGCGCAGGACGTTCACGCTCCTGTGGCGGCCGCGTCGCCTGCTCCTGCACCGCAGCAGGTGCTAGCCTTGCCCAAGGACTGGGGCGTGATTACCCAGTCGGCGCCTTCGGCTGAGTCATCTCATCCGGTGTCCAAGCAGCCGAAGGAGTCTGGTCCGGCTGTGGCACAGGCCATGCCACAGCTCGCTCCCAAAGTGGAAAGCCGAGTCCAGCTCGCACAGGCAAAAGCCGATGGAGACGAAGTGCGCAAGCAGGCGGAAGCGCATGTGCAGCAGGTTCCCATTACCAAGCCGCTTCAGCAGGCTTCCATTCGGCCAAAGGAAGCGGGCGCGGCGGTAGCTCAGTCCATTCTGAAGCTGGCTCCTGCGGCTGAGCTGCATGTGCAGACTTCGCCGCAAACCTCCGGTGTGGTCGAACACCAGGCGCGGTCAGCAGCCCCGGCGGCCGATCCGCTTCAGCAGGTATCGGTGCAGCCTAAAGAGCGGGCCAAGATGGCAGTCCAGGCTGTTCAGAAGCCGGTTCCGGCGACAGAGCCTCTCGTCCGGACCGCTCTGCAGGCATCTGCTACAGACCATCCGGTGAAGGTATCGGCTCAGGCCGCCACGGCTTACCGGATCGAGGTCGCCAACGGCAACGGTGTGGCGGGTCTGGCAAAGAAGGTGGCGGGATTCCTGCATAAGGACGGCGACGTCAAGGCGCGTCTGACCAACCAGAAACCCTTCCAGGTGGCCTCGTCCCAGGTGCAATACCGCACGGGCTATCGGGAGCAGGCGCAGTCGCTGGCTTCGGCTTTGCCCGGGAAACCGGGCATTACCCAAACCAGTAACCTGCGCGCGGACATCAGCGTCAGAGTCCTGCTGGGCAAGGACCAGGCCGACAACGTGGCTTATTTCGAACAACATCAGGACAAGGTTCGCCTGGTACGCTACGGATCGGATTCCTGAGCGCGTTTTCTTAAACAAAAAACCACCGCCTTGGGCCGGTGGTTTTTTTGTTTAGTCATGGAGTATCGAGGGACATCGTGCTTGGAAAAGGCGGCGTTTATCCTGATGAGCTCACGCATCCATGTCCACAAAGTAGTTCGCAGCGGCCGCATCGATGGTTTCAGGGGTCAGCTCCGGGTGCACTTTCATGAACCTGGCCCGATCTATGATTTGATCCACCAAGTCGCGAGGATGGCTGCCGACCATCGGCCGTTTGGCTTGCCGGTAATAGGTATCCACCAGATAGCGTCCGGCGGAATCGGTATAGGCTATTCCCTGCTGGTTACAGACGCGCTTGAGGATCTCGTAGAACTGCTCTTCGGTCTGGTAGTTGATGCGCACCTTGTGACGGATGCGGCGCAAGAAGGCCTCGTCCACCAGTTCACTCGGTTTCAGGTTGGTGGCAAACACCGTGACCTGATCGAAGGGGATCTCGAATTTCTTGCCGGTATGCAATGAAAGGAAGTCGGTACCGCGTTCCAGCGGGACGATCCAGCGGTTCAGCAATTGCCGTGGCGGTACCTGTTGTCGTCCGAAGTCATCCAGGATGAAGAAGCCGTTCGCGGCCTTCATGTGGATAGGGGCTTCATAGAACTTGGTCACCGGGTCGAAGTCCAGATCGAGCGATTCCAGCGTCAACTCGCCGCCCACCATGGCGACCGGGCGGCGGCACAGGCGCCAGCGCGGATCGTATTTGTGACCCGCTTCCAGATCAAGCATGGAGCTTTCTTCGGCGGGCTCTTCGGCGGGAATGTGTATCGCCGGGTCGAATAGACGGATGATTTGGCCACCCACCTCGACCGCATAGGGAATGTAGACCGTGCTGGTCAGCGCCCGCGCCAGGCTTTCCGAGATGCTGGATTTCCCGGTCCCGGGCGGGCCGTACATGAAGATCGACCGGCCGGAGTTGAAGGCGGGACCGAGCCGGTGGAGGAGGTCGTCATCCACCACCATATGGCTGAGTGCATTGCGTATCCAGGCATCGTCTATCTCGATCTGGCGCACGGTCTGATGCGCGGTCATGATGCTGTAGAACTTGATCGGAACGGGCGCAGCCCCCGCATATTGGGACTGTTCCAGCGCTTCGTTCGCGCGCTTCCGACCCTGACTGGTCAATTCGAAGATATGCGTCGCGCGGTTGTACCCCGCGGCACTCTTGATCGCGACCAGACCATCGGTTCGTGCCGATTCCGTCAATTCGTCCACAACGCCCATGGGCAGGCACATGTTCTTGCTCATGGGCCCCAGGGAATAAGTACCGCCGTCGAAATAGGCGGTCTTCAGCAATAGGTCTACCAGCAGTGTCGTGCTCAATCCGGTCTGATTGACCTTAAGCGGAACGGGCGGGACCGTATTGAAGAACTGCTTCAGCTCGACCGGGGAAATATATCCCAGCGCCACCAGTGCATCGCCCAGACGGCCGCCGTGCTGCTTCTGGTGGGAAAGCGCCTCATTAAGCTGCGTCATGGAGATGACGCTTTCGCGAACCAACAGCTCACCTATGGTAGAAAACATGGCTTACCTCGTCGGATCAAGTTTATGTCGACTACATTACTTAATGCTGGCAAATAGTCGATAGGCAAGAATACTTAGCGGCGATTGCACTCTGGTATATGAGCTGGCTCAAAATTGAGGCTCAGGACGTTAACAAAACCGTATCTTCTAATGTTCGATCTCAATTGAAGGAGCAGAGCGCCATGCGCTATTCCCATACAGATTCGCGCGAGTCCTCTATGGCGCCAATTAAGTCAGATATAGCGGTTCTAATACCAAGGATGATTTCGCTATCAGCCGGTTGAGAGCTAAAGTCGGATGCGTCAACGTTGTGTTGGGTAATTTTGCGGCGTAACGTGATCAAGCGCGTTAGAGGTATATTTAACTCGCTTAGAGGTTTTTTCTGTACTCGCAGAATAATGCGCTCAACCTGCTGTGCGAGATCAGTGGATTTGCGACTGTCAAAACGAGCTGCAGTATGGAAATCTATTGCTGCTGATTGCAGATCGGCAATATCCTTACATAGTTGCATTGAGGTTTCACGTTTCTCTTTCCGTCGGTCACGAGCTAATGTGGCCAGATGGACGACCCCCCATCCAATGAAAACCAAGAGCCATGTTACGGCTTCAGTCCAGCATTTTTTTTCCATGCTAGGAATCTTGGTCTTGGTTTCGAATGTACTCGCGGATTTCATCGACTAAGCTAGGATCGCGGGTAACAAATTTAAAGCGTCGTATTAAGTCGTCTGCCGCATAGCCAGCACGTACCAATCCACCAAATGCTTCTTCAAGAAACGAGGATTTCAGTCCACGTGCTTCACTAAGGTCAATTTCAATTTCATCGTCTTCGCCCTTAAGCGCAGGAATCAAGAACTCTTGGCGGAATTTTTCGCCGCTATACGGGCCGTCCGATAGGTAACGCCCTGCGGGATAGCGGCCAAACTGTTTCCCGAGATTAATTTTCATAAACCACTCCGATTTTTTGACAGTGAATTCATTGGTACGTGCCACGTAATAAGTGTGCCCAAAATACTATCTGTATAGTCATTCGGGTAGGGGGAATCTTTACGCGAATCATACCGCCCCTTGTTACTGTATATAATTACCGTACCGTCAGGGATATTTTCAACAACATCGACAATATTACCCAACCCATAGCCACGCCCATGAAGGCCGGTTCTCGTGCGGCCCTCAATAATTGCTTCACGAATGCAATCTCCATCCGTTGGTATGGCTACACGTTGGAGTAGTTTTTGCCAAATATTTGGTCGTTTCAAAGGCAGTGTTGTTGGAATTCCAATGCCGAGATCACAGAAAACGACACTTAAATGACCATTTTTTGCTTGGGAGAACATCCACCAATCTGACGTTCCCTTATGGGAAAGGCCATCAGGTCGAATATCGTCGTAGGCGTGATGAATAGCATTGGTCATGGCCTCGCCTAGACCGCCTAGCAGTTCATCAATTGTGTCTGCATCAATCTGATTTTGAAATCCCTCAATAGTTGGTGCACATAAGCTGTTGTCAACTAATTTCCCTTGCACAACTTGCCAATGAACCACATCATCACTTGTAGGTTTCACTGTTGAGTGATTGGAGCATAATTTGTAAATACCAATCTGTTTGAGAACTTGGCTTGCTCGGTCATTTGCGGGTTCTGTACAGCGCAGTTTGACAGAATTATCAAACGCAATCAGTCGATTCAATTCGGCATAAAGGAGCAATGTGCCAGATGAAACGAATTGAGAGGTATTTGAAAAATCTAGTACTAAAGTAACGCTAGGCTTATCTTTGTAATGACTTCGAAGTTGCGAGAGGAACGTCAGTAACTCTGATCTATGATCAGGGTGGTCAATCGTAACCACTTTAGGTACGTAGTATCGCGACGCTGGTATGTATTTTGACCGAGTGTTTTTCTTATGTTTTCTTTGCTCTTTGCGCTTTTGGAGCTCGATTGCTCGATTAAGCTTCGCCCATATCCTTAACACCCGTTTTTGTCGCCTGATCAAGCGAGCTTTTTCTTTTTTGGAAAGCCGTTTCATGCGGATACTTTCTTCACCTATGGTTGCTTGGGGTTACCACGGTCGTGATCAGATCAAAACGGTCACACTTGAATTGTCACTTTTGGGGTTATTTGCAATTTCTGAAAATTGCCTAACCAATTGATTTGGCGGAGAGGGCGGGATTCGAACCCGCGGTGGGGTATTACCCCACACACGCTTTCCAGGCGTGCGACTTAAACCACTCATCCACCTCTCCAGATGGTATTGCTGCAATTTTTCGGAGACGCTTTGGCTACGGCCACCGCTTCGCGGTTTAACTTGACTGCGTCAAGTTAGCCTTCGCCGCAACAAGCCGCTACGCGACATGTTGTCCGGCGTGCGACTTAAACCGCTCATCCACCTCTCCGAAAGGGCGCGAAGAATAAACTAGAAAGGCTTTCGCTGCAATCAAAAATGATTGCGCCATTCTCTCAGGGCAGTGAAAACGGCGATTTCACTGGTATTAGCGAGGCCCTTCTGATGCAAAGTACGGACGATTCCGGTGGTATTGCAGCGCAGGAAGGGGTTGGTGGCCTTTTCCAGCGCGATGGTGGATGGCAGGCTGGGCCGGCCCGCGGCGCGCAGGCGTCGGGTGTCCTCGATGCGCCGGCGCACATCCGGGTTGTCCGGTTCGCAGGACAGGGCGAACCGCAGGTTGGCCTCGGTGTATTCGTGTGCGCAATAGACGCGGGTGTCATCGGGCAGCGCGGCGAGGCGTTGCAGGGAATGATGCAGTTGTGCGGGCGTGCCTTCGAAGTTGCGTCCGCAGCCCGCGCCGAACAGCACGTCGCCGCAGAACAGGATGGCTGGAGAAATTTCCGGGGCGAAGAAGGCGATGTGATCGTCGAGGTGGCCGGGGATTTCGAGGATGTCGAAGGCGATGGTAGGAGCATCGAATACCAGCCGATCCCCTTCGCGCAGCTCGTGGGTGATTTGCGGGTTGAGCGGATGCCGCCGTCCGTACACCGGCACGTTGTATACTCCGCGCAGTTCTGCGATGCCGCCGGTATGGTCGGCGTGGCGGTGGGTGCACAGGACGGCCTGCGGTTGCAGGCCGTGTGCGGCAAGGAATTCGAGCGCGGGCGCGGCTTCACCCGGATCGACTACGAGGGCGTGCCGCCCGTCGTGAATGATCCAGATGTAATTGTCCCGCAGGGCGGGAAGGGCGACGATGTCGAGCATGATGAGAACGGGAGTCTGATGCTGGATTGTAAGTCAACTGCGCTGAGCCTGAGCGAATGGTTCGACACCCCGCAGGGCGGTTACGTGCTTGCGCGCGAGCAGGAGTATTTCGACCGCACAGTGAGCGATATCTTCGGCTTCAATGCGCTGCAGCTGGGGCTTCCGGAGCACGATCTCCTGCGCGCCAGCCGCATGCCGCTGCGCTTCAACGGTTCAAGCCAGGCGAGCGCGGACGTGCGGCTGTGCTTCACCGAACTGCCGTTCGACAGCGACAGCGTGGACTTGGTGCTGATGCCTCACATCCTCGAGTTCTCCGAAAACCCGCACCAGATCCTGCGCGAGGTGGAGCGGGTGATGATGCCGGAGGGCAGCCTGATCATCAGCGGCTTCAATCCCTTTAGTCTGTGGGGTATGCGCCGTGCGATGGGCTGCAAGCAGGGCTATCCTTGGAATGGGAACTTTATCGCCTTGCTGCGCTTGAAGGATTGGCTGGCACTGCTGGGTTTCGAGGTGGCGGGCGGACGTTTTGCCGCGTATGCGCCGCCGTTCCAGACAGGGAAGTGGCTGGACCGTTATGCCTTCATGGAAAAAGCGGGCGACCGCTGGTGGGCGGTGGGCGGCGGGGTGTACCTGCTGCACGCGGTGAAGCGCGTGCCGGGGATGCGACTGATCAAGCCGCAGTGGAATGAGGGGCTGGTGAGCAAGCTGCTGCCGGTCGCGCCCAAGGTGAACAACAAGATTACGCAGAAGACGGAAACAGAATGAGCAATGAAGTAGTGGAGATTTTTACCGATGGCGCCTGTAAAGGGAATCCCGGCATCGGCGGCTGGGGCGCGCTGCTGCGTACGAAGGGCAAGGAGCGCGAACTGTTCGGCGGCGAGGCGCACACCACCAACAACCGCATGGAGCTGCTGGGAGCGATCTCCGCGCTGGAGGCGCTGAAGCGTCATTGCAAGGTCAGGTTGCATACCGATTCCAAATACGTGCAGCAGGGCATCAGCACGTGGATACATGGCTGGAAGCAGCGCGGCTGGAAGACGGCGGACAAGAAGCCGGTGAAGAACGAGGACCTGTGGCGCAGGCTGGATGCGGTGTCGGCGCAGCACGAGATCGAATGGGTGTGGGTCAAGGGCCACGCCGGGCACGACGGCAACGAGCGCGCCGACGAGCTGGCGAACCGCGGCGTCGAATCGGTACAGGGGAATGGCAATGCGTAAGATCGTACTGGATACCGAAACCACCGGCCTGAGTCCCGCCGGAGGACACCGCATCATCGAAGTGGCGGCTATCGCGCTGGAGGGGCGAAAAGTATCGACGAGCCACTTCCATCATTACCTCGACCCCGAGCGCGAGGTGGACGAGGACGCGGCGCGGGTGCACGGTTTCACCTGGGACATGCTGCGCGGCCGGGCGAAGTTCGCCGACATCGCGTCCAGCTTTCTCGAGTTTATCGGCGACTCGGAGCTGATCATCCACAATGCCCCGTTCGATATCGGCTTCCTGAATCACGAACTCAACCTGCTCGGGCTGCCGCCGCTGACCAACCCGGTGACCGACACGCTCAAGGTCGCGCGCGAGATGCATCCGGGCAAGAAGAACAGCCTCGATGCGTTGTGCAGCCGCTACGAGATCGACAACGCGCACCGTACCCTGCACGGCGCGCTGCTGGATACCGAATTGCTGGCCGAGGTGTACTTCGCCATGACACGCGGCCAGGATAGCCTGCTCGGCGACGACCAGGCTCCCGCGGCGCGTCAGCCTGTGGTGCTGAACCTGGACGGCTCTCGCCCCGCGCTGCGCGTGTTGCCGGCGACCACCGAGGAACTGGCCGCACATGCGCAGCAGCTCGCCGACATCGACAAGGCCAGCAAGGGCGCCTGCCTGTGGAAGAAACTGGAAGAGGGAATGACGCCGGAGGGAGCAATATGAACGTCTTCTGGAAGCGCCTCGCGGCCCTTGTTGCCGCTGCCGTCGCCGTTTCCTATTTTGGTGCCTGCGGCTACGTCCAGACCAAGCAGCTCGAGAAGGTGTTCGAGCCGTCGCCGGTACTGCAGACTACGCCGGACCGGATGGGCATGCCGTTCGAGGAGCTGCGCATCCCCGTGGGTTCAGGCGCGGAGCGCGGCGAGTTATACGCCTGGTGGGTGCCTTCGGGCAAGGCGGATGCACCCACCGTGATGTACCTGCATGGCAATTTCCGCAACATCGGACACAACCTCGACTACACCAAGCGGCTGCACGAGATGGGTTACAACGTACTGCTCCCCGATTACCGGGGCTACGGCAAGAGCAGCGACGGGCAACCTACCGAGGCAAGGGTGTATGAAGATGCCGAGGCGGCCTGGCAATACCTGCTCAAGGTGCGCGGCGTGCCGCCGCAGCGCGCCTTCATCTACGGCCATTCGCTGGGCGGCGCCATCGCCATCGACTTAGCGGTGCGCCATCCCGAGGCGGCTGGATTGATCACCGAAGGCACCTTCACCTCGATGCAGGCGATGGCCGAGTTGAAATACGATTACCTGCCGGTCGGCTTGCTGTTGAACCAGCGTTTCGAATCGCTGCAGAAGATGCCCAAGCTGAAGATCCCGGTGCTGCTGATCCACGGCACCTGGGACGAGAAGGTCCCGGTGGCGATGGCACAGCAACTGTATGATGCCGCGCCTCAGCCCAAAAAACTGCTGCTGATCGAGGGCGGCGAACACAGCAACAGCGGCGCGATAGCCTGGGTCGAGTACCGCGACACGGTGTCGGCTTTCATCAGGCAATACTCTCACTAACCAGATTAACGCCCGTCACGGGCGGCACGGAACCATTATGAAGACAGATGTAATTATTATCGGTGCGGGCGCGGCCGGCCTGATGTGTGCCATGCAGGCGGCGCAGCGCGGGCGTTCCGTGGTGCTGCTCGACCATTCAAAAAAACTCGCCGAGAAGATCCGAATCTCCGGCGGCGGGAATTGCAATTTCACCAATCTCGATACCAAACCGGAGAACTTCATCTCCGGCAATCCGGATTTCTGCCGCTCGGCGCTGGCGCGCTACAAGCCGCAGGACTTCATCGTGCTGCTGTACAAGCACAACATCGCCTTCCACGAAAAGACGCTCGGCCAGTTGTTTTGTGACGACGGCTCCGAGGCGATTATCGCTATGTTGCGCGGCGAATGCGACGAGGCAGGCGCGAAGCGCTTCATGAACTGCGAGATCGAGGAGA
>DASTGP010000150.1:0-16722 GCA_035605585.1 Gallionella sp.
GACTGCTGACCAAAGTGCTCATGGCATTATCGAGTTGCTCCGTGAGTCTTAGCGATGTCTCTTTATCAACAGGGGTGTCCAATGGGGGAACTATCGGGGTACCAAACGTGACTCGAATAGTCGGGCGACGAAATAGATGAATTAACCGGATCTGTTCTGGCCCTTCATAATGAGCCGGAACAATTGTTGCGTTAGCATGAAGCGCGATAGTTGCCGCGCCGCGCTTTGCTTCCGTTTGATTGCGGGTGCGCGTTCCATTGGGAAATATAAGAACGTGTTTCCCTTGTTGCACGAGTGAAATCACCTGCTTGATCGTCGCAGCAGAAGGCCGGCCACGGTCGATGGGGAAGCCGCCGCCACTCCGCACGAACCAACCGATAACCGGGTTATCGAACAGTTCCTTTTTGGCCATTTGATGCAAGGTATGCGGCAGGGCTGAATAACCAACCCATAACGGATCTGCCCAGCCGACGTGATTGCACACCACAACTTTCCCTTCCGCGCCGTCCAAGTGCTCGATACCGTTAACCATGACCTTCCCAAATCGGGACAGCACTATTTTCAGTACACGGATAAACAGGGATGGATTAGAAATGGACACGCGATGAGTTTCCTTATGTGTTTATGCCCAACGTTGAATTAAGGGGCGCGCTCTAGCGCGTCCTGCTCGAATGAAAGATTAGATTCCATAGTCTATGCCGTCAAAGGGAAGATAAGCGCCAATGCCGAAAGCAGAACGTACGACCAAACATTAGCGCGTACAGTGAATGCGTGAATGGCTGCATGATCTTGCTTGGGGAATGATCGACGAAGAATGCGTCCCTCAATGAAAATGGAAATAACGCAAAAGGGAACGGTAAGAATAACGAACGCAAAGTAGATTTTCCAAATGCTTTCGCCGCTCACCCACGCGGCCGTTAGTGGCAGCAGAACATATTCCAAATAGGTTGGCATCTCAGCGGACTCTGGCATAAGGCTTAACCCCAGGCCGACACCAAACAAAGGGATGAGCATGACAGCCCAAGCGAGTGGAATGCCCACTAAGGTTGAAACTAGATTGGCTTTTCCAACAGGCCAAATCAGCTGCCGAAAAGGTATCTGAATCGACTGACTTGAAACCGCACACTCCAAAAGAACTATGGGAATAAGGGCTAGCCACTGTGCAGGCCAAGCCAGAGCAAGCATTGGAACGCCAGCATTCGCAAAGGCAACGCATGGAGTCACCAGCAAGGTTGCAAGTACTGAGGCTTTGAGCAGGCGTGTCATAGAGTGGAAAAATCTAACGTGGAGCTAATGGGCGCGCCGAAGGCGCGATCCCAGCGACCAAAGAGAGCGAGCTTGAGCGCAGGGTTAGGCATCATATTTATACGGCGCTTTTTCGTGCGCAATCAAACACTGGATCCACGCCGGAGTCTGCGAGACACTCGATAAGTGCTTCTACACTCTCCTGTCTAGCCAGATTGATTTCTGCAGCAGTTATTGGAACAACATTCAGGATGGCTTTTGCATTTGTGCACCGACATAGGCGCCGTTCGTCAACACCCACGGGAGGCGTGAACAAAAAAGCGGTCATTTCCGTATCCGGCGCCAAGCGTTCCTCAAAGTCGAGTGTGTGACCTACACCGATGAAGCTATGACTGTTAAGCACGTTATCAGCAATGGCAAGGAGCCAAGCGGATATGTCGTCTTCGCGATCTGGAGGGCCGGCCGTGCTCTGACCTGCTAACGTTGCCATTAGCTCTATCCTGGGCGAATAAAGCTTCTGCTTGGATGGCGGAACCGGCATGGCGTATTCCGACATTCCAGCCGTTACATAGACCGTGGTGTCGTGAGCCTCTGACATCAAACTCGTCCAAAAGCTTCTGGGAAGCGGAGGAAAGCCGTATGCGCAAATATTCCAAGTCCCGACGAGTTTCCTTTCAGTGAAAGGGGCGCGGCCGAGTACAGCTGAATAACGTCCGAGTGGGGCCATATTGTCTAACGTTAAATTAAGGGGCGCGCTTCAGCTCGTCCCTCTTGAATGCAAGGTTAGCCATGATTGGAAGGCAATTGAACTGTTCGATTCAAAACCAACCCTTTTTCGCCAGCAGCGATTTTGGCTTGCTCAAAATTTCCGAACACTCCTTTGAAGTTGTGTATATCGTTCGAATGATCATAAGTTGAAGCCGTAAACACTGTGCTTTTATCATCCAATTCGCCAACCACGTTACACTTTACAACCATTGGATCGCCGCCCATTTGCTGCTTGGCAATATGGGCATTAGCGTCGCCCATTGAGGCGAAAACTCCAGATTCACCAATGCCGTTCATGTAATGTGTAACTATCACGAATACTTCCATATAGCTTCTCCAAAAATATTCAAACATCAAAGTCGTGCATTTTCCTCGTCGTGGCTAACGTGAAGGTAGCCGGCCTTGCGCGGGCTTTATGCGCAAGGTCTGTGATGACCGAAAGGTTAGATTTTTCGTTCACAGGAGAGGCGTTTCGTAACTTCAAGAATTCGAGCCTCCAAGTCACGGACTGAGTGCTGGACGTTTTCTAGTTTTATTTGGTTGTTCTTCGAAATTCCATCGCTCGGGTTCCCGTTTACACCGGAAGAACTCAATGCCCACGAATCCCGCTCTAGGAATTCCTTCTGCTGCTCAAGGCGCCTTACCTCGCGAAGAATCGAGCAGTTGTTGCTCGTAGCCGACAATGTAGCCTGACAGTCCTCTGATGCCTGCTTCCATTGCCCGAGCCCTGTTTTCCAGTTCTGTAAAGATGTGGAACAAAGTTCAAACTGCGTTGCCGACTCTCTCGCCCCAGCAAGTTGCTTTTGCAGAACCTCAATCTCCTTGTCATGCTCGGCCCTTAGCACATGAGTATCCCTTAAATCCTTAAGGAGTACGTACGTGTTGGCCGAGACGCGATCAATTCCCGCGAGTTTCCCGTAAGCCTCAAATGAGGCCCACGCAATGCCAACGGATGCGATGGCAACAGCAGCAACAAGACTGGGATGTGTCTTAGCGTCGTCGTAAATGCTCATAGGTGATGAAAAATATAACGTTAAGTAGACACCCTAAAAAATGCCGAGAAAGACACCTTCGAGGTGCATAAAATGGTTGAAAATTTGTAACGCATTGTTTTGTAATGGAGGGAAAATTTTGGCACACCCGAAATTTTCCGAAAAAGACTCCGCGAAAAACGATTCCCGAATTGAGTTGCGCGCCACCTTACTCGAAGCGAATGCCCGGAACAATAGACCAAATTATCTAGATAATCGGTTATAGCGAGCTTTGCCAGCGCTTCAGCAGCAGCGCGTTACTCACCACCGACACCGAACTCATCGCCATTGCGGCGCCCGCGATCACGGGGTTAAGCATCCCGGCGGCGGCGAGGGGGATGCCGAGGACGTTGTAGGCGAAGGCGAAGAACAGGTTCTGGCGTATCTTCTTCAGCGTTGCACGCGACAGCGAGATGGCGTCCGCGACGCTCGCGAGGTCGTTGCGCATCAGCGTGAGGTCGGCGGCCTCGAGGGCGATGTCGCTGCCGCTCTTCATGGCGAATCCGACATCGGCGGCGGCGAGCGCGGGGGCGTCGTTGATGCCGTCGCCGACCATGCCCACAAGCCTGCCTTCCGTTTTCAGCGACTCCACCACCGCGGCCTTGTCCTGCGGCAGCACCTCGGCGCGGAACTCGTCGATGCCCGCCTGTATCGCGATGGCCTGCGCGGTGGCAGCGTTGTCGCCGCTCAGCATCACCACGCGGATGCCCATGCCGCGCAGCCTTTCGACGGCGTCGCGGCTGGTGTCGCGCAGGCGGTCGGCGAAGGCAACGAGACCGATCAGTTCGCCGCCGCGCGAAACGGCGATGACGCTCTTGCCTTGTTGCTGCAGCGCGCGCGGTTGCGACTGGTCGAGTGCGATGCCGGATTGCGCGATGTAGGCGGGGGAGCCGAGCAGGCAGGTTGCGCCGCCCATCGAAGCCTGTACGCCGCTGCCGGACCGCTCGCTGAAATCCCGCACCTGGGCTGGTGCGATCTGTTGTGCTTGAGCATGATCGAGCAGCGCGCGCGACAGCGGATGGGTGGAGCTTTGAGCAATGCCAGCGGCGATGCGCAGCAGCTCGTCGGGCGCGACGCCGTCGGCGGGCAGCAGGTCGGTGAGCGCGGGTCTGCCTTCGGTCAGCGTGCCGGTCTTGTCCACCACCATCACGGAGAGTTTGTGCGCCTTCTCCAGCGCGGCAGCGTCCTTCACCAGGATGCCCGCATGGGCGGCGCGGCCGGTGGCGACGACCACGGCGGTGGGGGTGGCGAGGCCCAGCGCGCAGGGGCAGGCGATGACCAGCACCGACACGGCGTCGATCAGCGCCGTACTGAAGCCGCTGCCCGCGAGCCACCAGCCGGTGAAGGTGAGCGCTGCGATGACCATCACGACGGGGACGAAGATGCCGGAGATCTGGTCGGCGAGTTTCTGGATCGGGGCCTTCGAGCCCTGCGCCTGTTCCACCAAGCGGATGATGGCGGCGAGCTGGGTGCGCGAGCCGACCGCGATGGCGCGGCACTTGAGCAGGCCGTGCTGGTTGATGGTGGCGGCGTACACCTTGTCGCCGGCCTGCCTCGTCTGCGGCAGGCTCTCGCCGGTGAGCATGGATTCATCGAGGCTGGATGCGCCTTCGACGATCTCGCCGTCGACCGGCACGCTCTCGCCGGGGCGCACGAAGAACACTTCGCCGGGACGCAGTTGGCCCGCGGATACTTCGAGCATCTGGCCGTTGCGTTCGACATGGGCCATCTTTGGCTGCAAGTTGACCAGTGCTTCGAGCGCCGCCGAGGCCTTGCCCTTGGCGCGTGCCTCCAGCAGCTTGCCGAGCAGCACCAGGGTGATGAGCGTGGCGCTGGCCTCGAAGTACAGCGGCTGGTCGAGGCTGAGCAGCACCACGGCGCAGCTCATGAAATACGCCGCGCTGGTACCCAGCGCGACCAGCACGTCCATGTTGCTGCTGCCCGAGCGCAGCGCGCCCCATGCGCCGTGGTAGAAGCGCGCCCCCGTCCAGAACTGCACCGGCGTCGCGAGCAGCCATTGCAGCCAGGCGGGCATCATCAGGTGGATGCCGAAGAACATCAGCACCATCTCGACCACCAGCGGCAGGGTGAGCAGCAAAGCGACGGAAAATTGCAGCAGCTCGCGGCGCCAGGCCTGCATGCGCGCTTCTTTCTCGGCGGCGAAGTCGCGCGCGGGGTGCGCGTCGAAGCCGGTGTCGCGCACGGCGGCGATCAGGCGCTCAACGTCGGACTGAATTGGGTCGAAGGCGATGCTGGCCTTCTCGGTGGCGATGTTGACCACGGCGGTGACGCCGGGCAACTGGTTCAGCGCCTTTTCTAGGCGTGCGGAACAGGATGCGCAGTGCATCCCGGTGATCTGAAGTTCGGCGTGACCGGTCTGGGTTTCCATATCACGCCGAATTTACCACGATTGCTAGAGCGGACGCTTGATGCTCACCGCGCCGCGAATCTGGCCGGGTACGTAGCCGGTGGCCTGGTCGTGCGGATAGTCCTCGGCGAGGCGCGCCTTCACGGCAGGCGGGATCTGCTCGGGCGAGCCGTGGCAGGTGACGCAGCCGGGCTGCAGCGCGATGGCCTTCATGTAGCGGAACGATTTGCCGGCAGGTTCCTGCAGCGTCTCCGAGAACTCCATCGTCTCGGGCTTCTCGCCCTTGGCTACGCGCACCTCGAAGTCCTTCAGCACCTTCTGTTCCCACGCATCGGGCGTACCCAGCAGCGGGTTGCGCACCTTGAGGGAGACGCGAGTCAGCTTCCAGCCGTTCTTGCGCGAGGCTTCACCGGCGAGTTTCGGTGCGATCTCCTTGCAGACGCCGATGGCGGAGTCGGGGCCGCCTTCCATCACGGCCTTCTTGTTCTCGGCCATCAGCTGCTGCATGAACGGTGCGACGACGGCGCGGCTTTCTTCGGTGTATTTGGCTGCATCGTCGGCCCACGCAGGGGTGGAAGACAATGCGAGCAGGGCAGTCAGTGCGAGTCTTTTCTTCATGTGAACTCCTGGTGAAGTCGATAAAAAAGCGCCCGATGAAGACCGGGCGCAACTGGGGATGAGACTATGATTATTTCTTGTTCATCGGGCAGGTGCTGATGCCGAGCAGGGTATAGGCAGGGCAGAACTTGAAGACGCCCGTCAGCAGGGGAACCACGCCGACATAGCCCCACGCGCCGACTGTTCCGGTTGCGGCCAGGGCGATGAGGGCCAGACCGGCCACGATACGCAGGATGCGGTCGACACCGCCAACGTTGATTTTCATTGCATGCTCCTCGAAGAGAGTTGTCAGGAGCGGCCAGAATACGGAAGTCGAACGGAACCGTCTGTGACGAAACTCACACAGTGACAAAAGTCACAGTCAGAGCTCGGAGAATCTCTTGAGCGCGACGACGTCGATGACCTCGATCTGCTCGCGGCCGAGCTTGACCCAGCCTTGTTCGGCGAAGCCCTTGAGCAGTCGGCTGACCATCTCGCGCGCGCTGCCGAGCTCGTCGGCCAAGGCCTGATGGGTGGTGTGGATCGGACTGGTCTTGCCGACGAGCAGTGCGGCGAGGCGCTGGTCGAGTTTCTGGAAAGCGACGGCGGAGACCAGCTGCATCAGGTCGGTGAGCCGGTCGGAGAACAGGTTGAACACGTAGCTGCGGAATGGCTCGTGTTTGCCGAGCAGGCTATGGAAGGCGGTGGCCGGCAACAGCGCCATTTCCAGCGGATGATCGACGACGCCCCGCGCCTGGTAGCGCGTATGCCCCAGCAGGCAGCTGCTGGTGAGGATGCAGCTCTCGCCGGGGACGACGCGGTACAGCTGGAGTTCGCGTCCGTTCGGCGCGGCCTTGATGACGCGGATGCTGCCGGAAAGCAACAGCGGGAAGCCCATGCAGGGCTGATCCTCGTCGAACACCGTCGTGCCTGCCGGGAGCTGCATCACGTTTGCCGTGGACAGCAGCGCATCCAGCTCGCCGGCGGGGAGCTCACGCAGCATCGGGTAATGCTGCAGCAGGCGTGCCCTGGTGCCTCCGGTCATCATACGAAAACTCTCAACAGGGCGCGGAAAAACGTCGCGAGCGAAGGCAGGACAAGGCGCGAATGGACGAGAAAGCGGAGTTTACAAATGAGTAAATGAGCATTTCGAGTCCATGAGCAACACAGTCATGCCGAGCGCAGTAGTTTTTTCACTCCGGCCGCATGTGCGGGAACAGGATGACGTCCCGGATGCTCGCGGCATCGGTCAGCAGCATCACCAGACGGTCGATGCCGATGCCTTCGCCGGCGGTCGGCGGCAGGCCGTATTCCAGCGCGCGGACGTAGTCGGCGTCCTTGAACATCGCCTCCTCGTCGCCTGCTTCCTTCGCGGCGACCTGTGCGTCGAAGCGGCGCTCCTGATCTTCCGGATCGTTTAGCTCGGAGAAGCCGTTGGCGATCTCGCGTCCGACGATGAACAGCTCGAAGCGCTCGGTGATGCCGGGGCGGGCGTCGGAAGCGCGCGCCAGCGGCGAGGTCTCGACCGGATAGTCGACGATGAAGGTCGGCTCGAACAGGTGTCCCTCGGCCAGTTCCTCGAACAGCGACAGTTGCAGGCCGCCGATGCCGTCTTCCGGCTTGTACTTGGCCTTGAGGTCCTCCAGTTCGCTGATGACGAACTCGCGGTCGTTCAGCTGCGCGTCGGTGAACTGCGGGTGGTATTTCTGGATGGCCTGCACCATGGTGAGGCGGTGGAACGGTTTGCCCAGGTCGAGTTCCTTGCCCTGGTAGGAAATGACGGTGGTGCCCAGCACCTTGCGCGCCACCTCGGTGAACAGCTTCTCGGTGAAGTCCATCAGGTAACGATAGTCGCGATAGGCCTCGTAGAACTCGATCATCGTGAACTCTGGGTTGTGCCGGGTCGACAGGCCCTCGTTACGGAAATTGCGGTTGATCTCGAACACCTTCTCGAACCCGCCGACCACCAGGCGCTTGAGGTACAGCTCGGGGGCGATGCGCAGGTAGAGCGGCATGTCGAGCGCGTTGTGGTGCGTGATGAAGGGCTTGGCCGAGGCGCCGCCGGGGATGACGTGCATCATCGGCGTTTCGACTTCAAGGTAATCGTGGCGCGCGAAGAATTCGCGGATCGCCTGGATGATCTTCGAACGGATCAGGAAGGTGTTGCGCGTCTGCTCGTTGGTGATGAGGTCGACGTAGCGCTGACGGTATTTCTGCTCCTGGTCGGTGAGGCCGTGGAACTTCTCGGGCAGCGGACGCAGCGCCTTGGTCAGCAGGCGGATCTTCGTCACGCGCACCGACAGCTCGCCGGTCTTGGTCTTGAACAGCACACCCTCTGCGCCGAGGATGTCGCCGAGGTCGTAACGCTTGAACTCGGCATGCGCCTCCTCGCCGGTGTCGCCGTTGCTGACGAAAAGCTGGATGCGGCCGCTCACGTCCTGGATGGTGGCGAAGCTGGCCTTGCCCATCACGCGCTTCAGCATCATGCGGCCGGCTACCGCCACGTGGATCTGCGCGGCTTCCAGGTCATCGTGCGACTTCTCGCCGAATTCGGCAGTCAGGTCGCCGGCGTAATGCTGGCGGTCGAAGTCGTTGGGGAAGGCGACGCCTTTCTCGCGGATCGCGTTCAGCTTGGCGCGGCGCTCCGCGATAATTTGATTCTCGTCTTGTTGGACAGGGGACTGTTCGATGGTCATGGCTATGAATGGAATAAGAATTTCAGCGGCGCGGAATATACCACAGGGGAGGGGATTTCCGGTTGCAGAAAGCCTTCCCGTTCGCCTTTTTCACCACGCCCGGCATCCATTTCGTTGGACGAACGCATGGGTTACGAAGATTTTGTTTCATGTTTCGCCCTCCCTTAGATCACCTGATGCACGCCGGGAAGTTGTGATATACGTAAAAAGCCAACGCGAGGGCAAAGCGTCCGCGCAGCGGAGCTGCACCAGGGAATATAGACCGGATTCACACTGCACATATGCCGAATACCGTAACGAGAAGCCAGGCGGCCGGATTTATCGACGAACTCAAGGAAATGGCCGCCAGGAAAACGGATGCCGCACGTCTCGAGGAAGTCGTCGAAACGGCCCATCGCATGGACGAGGCCGGGCAATCCATCGACGCCTGCAACGTGCTGGGGATGGCCGCCGCGCTGCGCGGCGATTCGTTCGAGGTGGAGCGCCGGTTCAATGCCGCGCTCCGGCGCGGCGGCAACGACGCGTGGACGCTGGGCAACTACGCGGCGGCCCTGAATATCCTGGCTGCCGGTTTCCGCGCACGGGAGTGCGAGGCCTCTTGTAGGCAGGCATGGAATGGGCTGGAGCGCCGCCGCCCGCAATTTTTCGATGCCATGCCCGGTTATTTCTATACGTTGCTGCACCGTCCGGACGGCAGCTACGACATGCCCTTGGCCTGCAATGCCATCCGCGACCTGTATGACCTGGGGCCGGAAGCCGAGGTCAACGATTATCCGGCGCTGCTGGCGCTGGTGCACCCGGACGATGCCGTGCTGCGCCAGCGCAAGCTCGACGAATCGGAGCGCGACCTCAGTCCCTTCCATGCCGAATACCGTATCGTCCTGCCGCAGAAGGGTGAGCGCTGGATCGAGGCCCATGCCTTGCCGAAACGGACGGCCGACGGCGGCACGCGGTGGGACGGCTTCATGCACGACATCACCGAGCGCAAGAAAATGGAAGAGACGCTCGCCGTTCGCGAGCGCGAAGCCCGCCAGCAGGCGCAATTCCAGCAGTCGTTGCTGTCCGGGATGCGGGATGCGGGCATCATATTGGTCGTGGTGGAAAACGGCCATTTCGTGTACACCAACGATCATTACGTCGGTTGCAATCTGGGTTATGCGGAAGGGCAACTGCCCGAGACGGTCAGCTTCATTGAATTGATCCACCCGGACGATAGGCCGCGCATCGCCGAGATGCACCGCGACCGCCTGGCAGGCAAGCCGATGCCGCGTTCGTACGAGATCGGCGCGCTGGGGGGCGATGGCTCGCGGCGCGAGTATGAGTTCCACGTCACGCTCGTTCCCGATACCGATCCTCCGCAGACGCAGCTTCTGGCGCTGGACATCGCCGAGCGCAAGCGCGCGCAACTGGAATTGCAGCGTCGCGAACGCGAATTCCGCACCCTGGTGGAGAATACGCCCGACGTGGTGGTGCGCTACGACCGCGAGTGCCGCCGCACTTATGTCAACCCGGCATGGGCGCGGGTGAACGGCATTCCTGTGCGGGATGTGCTCGGCAAATCCCCGCAGGAATTGTCGGTACGGGTCAAGCCGATTTCCGCCGATTTCGAGCGGATGCTGCGCGGGGTGATGGAGACCGGTCAGCCCGATGCGATGGTGCTGAACTGGCGCGACGAAGCGGGCAAGCCGGTGAACTTCGAGTTGAGGGCGATTCCCGAATTCGACAGCAGCGGCGAAGCGGTCAGCGTGCTGACGGTGGCGCGCGACATTTCGGAACACCGGCGCATGGAGTCCGAACTGGCGCTGCGCGAACAAGCGTACCGCTCGTTGACAGAAAACCTGCCGGACAACATCGCCCGCATGGATACCGCTGGTCGTGTGCTTTACAGCAATTCCATCCACCAGCGCTCGCTGGGCAAACCGGCTGCCGAGATGCTCGGCAAGACATTCGGCGAACTGTTCCCGGACGGGCGTTACGCGCCGGTCGAGCGTGCCATCGCGCAAGTGGTTGCCACCGGTCAGCCGGTGCTGTTCGTGCGCCAGCCCGTGCCGATGGAGAGCGGCGAGACGCGGATTCACGACGTGAACCTGGTGCCGGAACGCGATGCGAACGGCAACGTGGTTTCCGTGCTGGGCATCGGCCGCGACATGACCGAACTCTACCGCTTGCAGGATGAAATCGGCGCCCGCGAGCGGCAGCTCCGCGCACTGGCCGATTCTTCGCCGGGCATGATGGGCGCGTTTCATTCCCGTCCGGACGGCTCCGTGTGCATGCCGTATGTCTCCCCGAACATAGAGGAACTATTCGGCCTGCGGCCGCAGGATGTGGCCGACGATGCCGCGCCGCTGCTGGCGTTGAGCCATCCGGACGATGCGCAACGGGTAAGCGAATCCATCGCGGAATCGGCCCGCGACATGACGGTCTGGCACGAGGAGTACCGGATCATTCATCCCACGCGTGGGGAGCGCTGGATGGAGAGCCATACCAGGCCCGAGCCGCATCCGGACGGCGGTGTCGTGTGGTACGGCTATGTACACGACATCACCGGGCGCAAGCGCATCGAGGAGCAGCTCAAGCTGAAAGAATTTGCGCTCGACCGGGCACATACGGCGGCCTACCTCATGGCGGAGGATGGCCTGCATTTCGTCTATGTAAACGACGCTGCTTGCCGTTCGCTGGGATATAGCCGAGACGAATTGCTTTCCCTCACCCTGCCGGATATTGATCCCTACCTTCCTCCGGAGGATGCGAACATACCGGAAAAACTCCTTGCCGAAGGTGGCGCGGACAGTTTTGAATCCCGCCACAAGCGGCGCGATGGCAGCAGCTTCCCGGTGGAAGTCAATGTCTCTGTGTTCGAGTATCAGGGGCGGATGCTGGCCTTGTCGCTGGTGAGCGACATCACCGAGCGCAAGCGCATGGAGAGCGAACTCCGGCTGAAGGAGTTCGTGCTGGATCAGGCGCGGGTCGGCGTCTACCTGATCGGAGACAATGCCCGCATCACCTACGTCAACGACGAGGCTTGCCGCGCGCTCGGATACAGCCGCGAAGAGTTGCTGACGATGACCACGATGGATATCAATGCCGACCACTCCGTCGAGGCATCGATGGACGTCCACCGAAAAGTTTTAGATGGAGACGCTTATACGTTCGAGACCCGTCACGTCAGGCGGGACGGCAGCCTGCTTCCGGTGGAGGTTCGGGCGTCCGCTCTGGAATATCAGGGTAAGGTCATCGGGGTGGCGCTGGCGGCAGATATCACCGCAAGGAAACGCGCCGAGGCCGAGCTGAAAATGTTCCGGCATGCCGTCGACCAGACTGGCGAAGCGATTTACCTCCATGAATTGTCCAGAGGGTTTGTCGATGTCAACGATACGGCCTGCCGCATGCTTGGCTATCCGCGCGAGGAACTGCTGGGCATGTCGCCGCTCGACATCGATCCGGATGCCACGCGGGAGGCGATAGAGCGCTCCTTCCGGATGGCGGAAGACGGCCGGGTGTACAAGTTCGAATCCCGTCACCGCGCGAAGGACGGGCGCATTTTCGACGTCGAGCTTACGGGATCGTTTTTCGTGGCGGATGGCGTGCGCCATGCCGTGACGGCTGTGCGCGACATAACGGAACAGAAACAGGCCCGGCGGCGGCTGGAATTGCTGGAACGCGCCATCGATCAGGCCGGCGATGCCCTGCTGCTCCTCGATGCGGAGGCGCGCTTCCAGTACGTCAACGAGACGGCTTGCCGCATGTTGGGCTACAGCCGTGAAGAACTGACCGGCATGTCGCCGCCGGATATCGATCCGGATGTCACGCTGGAACAGTGCCGGGACATGACACGAAGCGGAACGGGGGCGAAACGGGTTTTCGAAACCCGCCACCGCGCCAAGGATGGCAGCTTCTTCCCGGTTGAGGTATCCGGCATCTCCTTCGAGAGGGAGGGGGAGAAATTTTCGCTCGTTTCGGCGCGGGATATCACCGCGCGCAAGCATATGGAAGCCGCGCTGAAAGAAAGCGAGGCCCGCTATCGTCATCATTTCAACCTGCTGCAATCGATGCTGGAAAGCGCATCCCGCGTGAGCGTTTTCGCGCTCGACCGGGAGTACCGCTACCTTTCCTTCAATAAACGGCATCGCGACGGGGCGAAGCGCTTGAGGGGCACGGACATCGCCATCGGAATGAATATGGTTGAAAGCATCGGCGACGAGGTGTTCCGGGAGTTTTGCCGGCGCGGCTTCGACCGGGTGCTGGCCGGCGAGAGCGTTTTCGTCGAATCGAAAGAGGCGGTCGTCAGGGATGGCCACCCGGTCTACGAATACAACGAAAACTACGGCTCGCCGATCTACGGCGATGGCGGCGAGATCGTCGGCTTGACGGTCTTTGCCATCAACATCACCGAGCGCAAGCGCATCGAAAACGTCCTGCGCTTTATCGCCGATCCCGGCAATGTCGAAAATGCGGAGGGCTTCCTTGCGGCACTGGCGCGTTTCCTGGGCGAAGAGCTCGGCGTGCGCTACGTCCTCATCGACCGGCTGGACGGCGATCCGGGCATCGCCGAAACCGTCGCGCTTTACGCCGGCGGCGGCATCGTCCCCAACATGCGCTATGCGCTGAAAGATACGCCGTGCGACAACGTCATCGGCCAACGCGTCTGTTGTTATCCGCAGGGCGTGCAGGCGCTGTTTCCGCAAGACAAATTGCTGGTCGAAATGGGGGCGGAAAGCTACGCGGGCATTCCGCTGTGGGATTCTGTGGGCAAGCCGATCGGCTTGATCGCGGTGATGGACGATGCGCCCATCGGCGATGCGCAGGCGCTGGTGAATATCCTGCAACTGGCGGGACCCCGCGTCGCCGCAGAGCTGGAGCGGGAGCGCAGCGAACGCATCATCAGGGCGCGCGAACAGGAGTTCCGTAGCCTGGCCGAGAATTCGCCGGACAACATCGCGCGCTGGGATAGGGAGGGACGTCTCCGCTACAGCAACCCGGTCCATCAGCGCTCATTGGGCAAGTCGGCGGCCGAGATGACAGGAAAAAACCATGGCGAACTCTTTCCGGATGGCCGGTTTGCGGAATTCGAGGCGACCATGGCGCGCATTGTCGCCAGCGGAGTTGGCGAGGTGCTGGCGCAGGTGCTGGTGCCGGGAGAGAACGGAGAAATGCGCCAGCATGAAGTCAAGCTGGTGCCCGAGTTCGATGCGGATGGAAAAGTGACCGGCGTGCTGGGCCTGGGCCGCGACATGACGGACATCTACCGCATGCAGGAAACCATTGCCGCGCGCGAGCAGGAGTTCCGCAGCCTGGCGGAAAGCTCGCCGGACTTCATTGTTCGATACGACCTCGAAGGGCGGCACCGCTACCTCAATACCGCGCTGTTGCGCCTGTTGGGAGGGGGCGGTATCGGTGAGGTGGCAGGCCTGCGCCCGAGCGAGGTCTGGCCGGACGGACGCTTCGACCAACTCGAGCAGGCCGCCGCGCGGGCCGTGGAGGAGGAACAACCGCAAACCATCGAACTGTCCGTGCCATTCGGCGATGGCAGGATTTTCTATCATCAGATTTTCGTGGTGCCGGAACGCGATGCGAGCGGCGGCCTCGCCGGCACCATCGCCTTCGGCCGGGACGTCACCGCCATCCGCGAGACCGAGCACCAGTTGGCCCATTTCTTTGACAACCTGCCGGGGCTGGCCTACACCTTCCATTTGTCGAAAGAGGGGCAAGCCAGCTTCCCCTACGTGAGCCAGGCGGTCGAAGAAATCTACGGGCTCAAGCCCGAAGCGGCGCGGGGCGATTTTTCGTCCATCCATCTGCTGGCGCATCCGGAAGACAGGCTGCTCATCGAGGCGGCCATCGCCGAATCCGCGCGCACGATGGCGCCGTTCAGGGTCGAGTCGCGGGTCTGCCGTCCCGGCCAGCCGGAGCGCTGGCTGGACGTGCGCTCCGTGCCCGAGGCGCAGCCGGACGGCAGCATCCTGTGGTACGGCCTCATGCTCGACATCACCGAGCGCAAGCGCATCGAAAATGTTTTGCGCCGCAGCCAGGAAGTGCTGGCCGATGCCCAGAAAATCGCCCGGTTGGGCAGTTGGGACTGGGATGTCGTCGGCGATCGCGTGGAGTGGTCCGAGATGGCCTGCGAGATTTATACGCCGGACCATCGGCCCGCCGAACCGGGCTTCGAGGATTTCAAGTCGTCGCTCCATCCGGACGATGTTGAGCGGGTGGTCGCGGCAGTCCAGTCGGCATTCGAGCGCGATACGCCGTTCGACCTCGACCATCGCGTCGTTTCCGCCAGCAAGGGCGTGCGCACGGTTCACGCGCAAGGCCGGGTATTCAGGGATGCGAGCGGCAAGCCCGTCCGCATGGTGGGCACGGTGCAGGACATCACCGAACGCAAGCGCGCGGAGCAGGCGCTCGAAGATTCCCGCATCCAGTTGCGCGGCTTGATCGCCCAGCGGGAGGAAGCCCGCGAAGAGGAGCGCTGTTTCGTTGCGCGCGAGATACACGACAACCTGGGGCAGATCCTGAGCGGGCTGCGCATGAGCCTTTCCCGGTTCGCCCGCCTTTATGCGGCGAATTCGGCGGAGATGCAGGACCACCTCCGGGATACCGGGGAACTGGTCGATCTCGCCGTGCAGGAGGTGCGCAACATCTCCGCCGCATTGAGGCCCGTTGAACTGGAAATGGATATCCGTTCCGCGCTGGCCAGCCACCTGGAGCGTTTTGGCGCATACGCCGGCATCTCATGCGAGCTGCACGCAGGGGACGGCATGGTCTCGATGGGAGAGGACTGCAAGCTTGCGCTGTTCCGCATCGCCCAGGAAGCGCTGACCAATATCGCCCGGCATGCGCAGGCCGGCAAAGTTGAGATCGGCTTGCGCATGGAGCCGCCGTATTGCATCCTTTACGTGCGCGATGACGGCATCGGCTTCGATACCGGCGTGAACAAGCCGAAATCGTTCGGGTTGACCGGCATGCGGGAGCGCGCCGCCGCGCTGGGCGGCTCGGTCGTTGTCGATAGCCATCCGGGAAAAGGGACGGAAATCACCGTGCGTATACCCGTGCAGAAAGTTGTGGAGAAATCGTGATAAGAGTCTTGATTGCCGATGACCATGTCATCATGCGGAACGGCCTGAAACAGTTGTGCGGCGACATGGGGGACATCGAGGTGGCAGGGGAGGCCAAGAATGCCGATGACGTGCTTGGGCTCCTGAACAGCGGCCGGAAGTTCGACCTCGTGCTGCTCGACCTGACCATGCCCGGTGCGAGCGGGACCGATCTGGTCGAACGCGTCCGCAAACACGATGCGAACCTGCCCATCCTCGTTTTCAGCATGCGCAGCGAATTGCAGGTTGCCAAGAGCGTGTTCAAGGCGGGGGCCACCGGCTACATCACCAAGGGCGGGGAAGAGGATCTCCTGATTTCCGCCATCCGCAAGGTTGCCGCGGGCGAGCGATTCGTCGATCCTGCCATCGTCGAGCAATCGATCTTCGAGAAGCGGGCACAAGGAGAAACGGCCCTTGGCCGCCTCTCCGAGCGCGAAGTGCAGATCATGAAACTGATCGCACAGGGAAAGACCCTTACCGAAATTGCGGCAGAGCTCTTCATCAGCATCACGACCGTCTGCGCCCACAAGAAAAACCTCATGCTGAAGATGAATTTCGGCAGCACGGCCGAACTGGCGATCTATGTCGCGGAAAACGGCTTGAATAGAATCTGACGCCGCAAGACACCGGGGCGGCCTGGATATCCCTGCGAGGGAGCGAGCCCCGACGCTGGGCACGATCCCGCGTCCCGCGAATAGTTGCCGGGACGCTGCATGTTCGTCTTGGCTTGTAGGGAAATTCCTACTGGCCGGAATTTCTCCTAGATAAATCTCTTCCCCCTCCTGTACTTCCTACAAAAAAATCAAGATTGCCCGACTGTCAGTCGGGCGCGATTTTGCGAACATCCCCTTCGTCAGGATTGGGTATAAATCAGGCGTTGGCACGGCGGATGCCCGCTCCAGGCCGCTTGTGCACTCGAAGTCATT
>DASTGP010000171.1:0-2393 GCA_035605585.1 Gallionella sp.
CGATGGCAGGCTTCATCAGCAGAATTCAACGATCTGCGGACGGTAAGACCTATCGCTTCGTAATCTATGACGAGATAAACGACGCCGCACTGTATCTTCCCTTTGCCAGCCCGCTCGAAGCCGACAGCGCCGCTCTCCAGATGCAAGGTATGCTGGCAACCGCCCAACGGTGCGCGCGGCAATTTTAAGCCGAAGTTTTTATTGATGAACAAACGCAAGTGGCTGATCTGACTCGCCTATTTGGTGGTCAGCTTTTTCGGCTACTGGACACGCAAGGGTTCGAGTTGGAGCAACCTGAAGGCGGCCTCCTGCAATCGGGTAGGGATGGAGTAGAGGGTAAAGCGGTGGGTGCCGCGCAACGACAGCTGCATGGTGTTGCATGTGAGCGTGCCGAGGTGGTCGATCAGATCGCCGAAGCACATAACGCGATGACCGTCGGCGGACCGCTTGGTTGCCTTCTTGGCCTTGGCAGCGTCTGACGGTTCCGTGCTGGCGAGCGGCGAAGACCGTTCCACTCTGGCGGCAGCAAGCTCTGTGTCGTGGAACAACAGCGGCGCCAGCGCGTCGCGCAGATGCCACTCGACGTGGTAGGCGAGCATGCAAAGGAAGACATGGGATCGCACACGGTCCGCGGTCCAATGGCGGATGGGGCGGATATCGAGGTCGACGGTCTTCAGGCTGCGGAAAGCGCGCTCGACCCGCGAGAGATCTTTGTAGGCCTGGACCGCTTCTTCGGTATCGAGTTGTTCGGCCGGCACGGACGTCCGGATCACATAGATGCCGTCGAGGCGGGCTTCCTGTTCGATCTGTTCGGTCCGTCGCTGGACGTTGAGATGGCTATCGCCAATCTCAATGGCAAAGTGCTTGCCGACCTTGCGATTGTTGACGACTGCGCCAACTGCCATGCCGATCGCCGCCGCTCCGCGCAGTGGCGCGTGCTTACGCCGCACCTGCGCCTGGATGCGGGCCAGATCGCGCTCGGTCGCGGCCAGCAGCGCCTCGCGCTTGCGCTGCCGTTCGGCGGCAAGCTCGCGATTGCGGCAGACAATCAGCCGTTCATCAGGAAACATCTCGGGTGCGCAGATCTCGGCCAGATCGCGCTCATCGAACAGCGACAGTTGCAACGGCCCTGTCTCGGTGGCCAGCGCTTGAATGGCTGGTGCGCGCAGGCAAGTGAGCCAGTCCAGGCCTGCCGGCCTGAGCTCCTCGCCGATCCGCGCCGAAGTGATCATCCCGCGGTCACCGACCAGCACCACGCGGCTGAGGCCGAAGCGCCGCTTGAGCTTGCTGACTTGCGCGCTCAGCGTCGCGGGATCGGCGGCATTGCCTTCGAACACCTCGACTGCAACCGGCAGCCCGGCCCGGGTGCATAGCAGCCCGTAGACGATCTGTGGCCGATCACCACGATGATCCCGGCTGTAGCCGTGCTGTGCCAGCGGACAACAGCGGCCCTCGAAATACGATGAGCTAACATCATAGAGCACCAGCACGCCGTCATGCAGATGACGTCGCGCCAGGCCGTTCTCGATGCGCGTCTGCTGGGAGAGAAGCCAGTCCAGCGCCTCGTATGCCTCCCACTCCTTCACAGCACGCAGCCGCAACACCGCGCCCAAGGTGGTGCTTGCGGTCTCCTCGTCCACCGCGCGGACGAAGCCGAGCTTGGACCGTGGCGCAATCAACCGATCCACGATCATCGCCACCACCAAATCGCAATGCCGACGGGACGCAGCGTCGTTCGCCGTGCTCAGGATCAGCCGGTCGAGCGCGATCCGGCGCAGCGTTCCCAGCACCGCTGCCACGTGGCCATGCGGCAGCGACCGCGCGATCCGCATCTCATCCGGCCCGGTGCCGATCACTGTGCCGCCCTTGAGCAGCGCCTTCAGCCCGTCGACAACGTCGCCCGGCAGCTTGCTCAGGTTGGCGAGAGTACGCTTCTGCGCACGACCCTGGTCGTCACGGTAGCTTTCCCGTAGCAGTACCGCTGGCGGTGAGGTCCGGTTGGGCACGCTCTCGATGAACATCCGCGAATCGGATCACATCACCGGCGATTTGGGAATCCCTACATGGACACAAAACCCAAGGCTATCCGGCTACAACCGGCTGAACAGACTCAGCATTCAAGTCATGCAAGGTAAAAACTTCAGCTTAACCAAAGCGCCCTACGCACGAACTATGACCGGGTTTCAGTCCTCGTCTGTAAGTGACGGGGAACTAGGACTTTGCGCGACCGTTTGTCGCTCGCTGCGGTGCCATAGTAGGAGTCAACCCAATGTTGGAGAAGCGAGGGTCTCTCGGGGATCTACATGCACGAATGCGGGCCGTCCAAGGCGGGCTGTTCCGTGCGGAATACAGCGGGGAGATCAATCCAGAGTCGAGCGACGCAAGGGACATTC
>DASTGP010000209.1:0-7904 GCA_035605585.1 Gallionella sp.
TTGACGGTTTGAATCCCCATGACGGTCATCAGCAGCGAGCCGCCGAGGTGTGCCGCGATGATGCCGGCGCCCCACGCATACTGACCGCGAAGCAACAGCGTGACAGTCTCCGCGGAAAATGTCGAGAAGGTCGTTAACCCACCCAGGAAGCCGGTAACTATGAACAAGCGCCACTCGGGCGAGATGCCCGGATGCTGCAGGAAGAACGCGATGGCCAGCCCGATCAGGTAACCGCCTACCAGATTGGCCGACAGCGTACCGAGCGGCAGGTCCGGCAACGCCGGATTGAGCCACAGCCCCAGACCCCAGCGCGCCCATGCGCCGAGCGCCGCACCGATACCGATAGCGAGGAAGGAATAGAGCATCATGCAGGCATTCTACTCGACCACGCGCACGGGTGCGAAGCCGCCGCCCGGCGTGCGGAAGTTGGTGGTCTGCCCCTGATACAGGCGCGCGGCGACGAGCTGCACCCGGCCGTCGTAGACATAGCAGCGCACGTCGTACTTGAGCGACTGGGGTTCCATGCCCGGCAGGCACACCTTCCGCTCGCCCGGTGCGGCCATGCGCTGCGCGACATAGCCGTCGTGCATGATCTCGCCGAACACGCGCTTGGTGACCTTCGCGCCGCTGTAACTGCCCTTGCTGCCATAGCCCGTCGCAGGCTTGAAGAACCAGTGCTTGCGCTCCTGCCACCAGTGCTCGGCGTCCTCACCCGACACCAGCCGGGTCTGGGGTACGCCCTCGAGCAGCGTCGCGATGTCGTCCTCGCTCGCCCCCAGCGCACGCAGCGCATCCGCATCGCTCAGCCGAACGAGATTGCGCTTGTCGGCATAGCGCTCGTAGTGCGCGGGACCGGGCGTCACCACTACAGTGCCATCGCGATACGCCTGCCGCAGGGCGGGATGCTGCTGCAGCGAGAAATCGGTGAGGCGGTTGTATACCAGGTCGATCTTCTGCCCGCCGAGATACAGTCCATCGCCGCGCGCCTCGAATGCCGAGGGATCGGCGATGTACGCCGCGATGCCCGCGCGCCCGAACATGCGCTGCGCCAGCAGGAACTCGGGATAGAGATATTGTGTGTCGGGCTGTTCGTCCACGATGGCGACGGACGCGAGCGGCGCATCACCGCGCGCGAGTTTCCATTCATTGCGGAACATGTCGAGGAACCGCCGCTCCAGGTTTGCTTCCGCCGCCTCCGCGCCATACAGTTCCGCTTCGCGCTGGCTGTCGATCAGCAGTGCATTGACGAAGCCGCCGCCGGCATTGGTGTTGATCTCGATCAGGTGGGCGCCCTCTTCGTTGAGGTGGAAGTCGTAGCCGTAGAACACGCCCCTCGCCTCACACCTGCCCTCATGCCAACCCGGCAGCGCGACCACCCGCTCCACCGCGGCAATGACAGCTTGCATCTGCTGCAGCTGCGCGGTGGTGACGAACACGGGCGATGCGGCAAACAGGTGCGGACACCGCTCCGCGACCATCCCGTACCATTCTTCGCCCTGCGCGCGCAGCGCGCGCTCGAGCGCCTCGAGGTCCATGCCGGCCCGGCCGACGCACTCGCCGTTCAGGTGCTCGATCGGCGCATGGTCGACGTCGAAGTGAGGCTTCCCGTCTGCGGCATCAGCCACCCAGCAGCCCCTTCTTGATGTCGTCGCTCACCGGCCGATCGCCGATCCAGACGGAAAGCAGCGCGCGGTAGAAGTCCTCGCTGGCGATCTTGCCCAGTTCCGCGCCGTTGAAGGTGACGCGCGTGCCGGTGCCCGGCAGCCAGTCGAAGGCGATCACGTCGCCCTTCTTCACCGCCTTGATGTTGTCGAACAGGTGCATGAAGGCGTCCTCACGCTCCTTCAGATCCGCCATCTGCTTCTCGCTGTGGTTCTTTTCAATTCCCTTGCGGATACCGTTGAGGAAGTGCTCGGGCTCGGCATTTTCCGTCAGCACATTCAGCGCGATGCGCTTGGCATTGGCATCCGCCATCACCGCTGCCGCGGAAGTCTGCTTGCCCGCGAGATACAGGGCCGCGACATACATCTTGATGAAGAAGATGCTGCGCACCCCGGTGCCGTTCAGCACCAGGTTCTGGTCCGCGACCTGTGCCTGCTCATTCACCATCACGCCCTTCACCTCCAGCGCCGATGCGGAAAGGCTGAACAGACACAACAGACAGGCCAACAACATACGTTTCATGCTCAACTCCAAAATCCAGAACGATGACAAGGCGGCTAGTTTAACAGTGCGGCCATGCCGTCGGCAGTGGGCGGCGCTCGATAAACCCATAGGTCGTGTGGAAATGAGGCTATGGTTTGGAGGCCGGCCGCCAAGCAAGCCCCAGCAGGGCAAGCACGCAGAAGACCGCGCCCGCATAGAAGGTGAACGACGCTCCGAGCCGGTCCCACAGCAGCCCGGCCACCACGCTAGCGACCAGCATCGCCAGCCCGCTCATCAGGTTGAAGAAACCATAGGCCGTGCCGCGCAGGTCGGCAGGTGAGGTATCGGCCACCATGCGCGCCAGCAGCCCTTGCGTGATACCCATGTGCACTCCCCACAGCGCAACGCCGGCCAGAACAACGTACCAGTGGTCGTTGATGGCCAGCACCAGATCGGCGGCGATCAGCACCATGAGACCCAGCGCCAGCAGTTTGATATGGCTCATGCTGTCGGAGAGCTTGCCGAAGGGATAGGCCGTTCCGGCATAGATCACGTTCATCGCCACCATCACCAGCGGCACCAGCGCGATGGGGATGCCGCCCTGCTCCGCGCGCAGCACGAGGAAGGCCTCGCTGAAGCGCGCGAGGGTGAACACCGCGCCGATGCCGACCACCCACCAGTAAGCGCGGCCAAGGCGTTTGAGGTTCTCGCGGCGGATCGGGTTGACCGGCTTGTGTCCGTCGCGCAGTGGCGGCTCGCGCACACCGAACGCCAGCAGTGCGACGGCGAGCAGACCGGGGATGACAGCCACCCAGAACACCGCGCGAAAGTCGTCCGACCACAGCAGCATCAGCACCACCGCCAGCAGCGGGCCGAGGAAAGCGCCCACGGTGTCGAGCGACTGGCGCAGTCCGAAGGCCGCACCGCGCACCGCTTCCGGCGCGATGTCCGCGATCAATGCATCGCGCGGCGCGCCGCGCACGCCCTTGCCCACGCGGTCCAGCAGCCGCGCCGTCAGCACCATGCCAGCGCTCGTCGCGATGGCGAACAGCGGCTTGGTCAGCGCGCCCAGCCCATAGCCGAACACGGCTAGCGCCTTGCGCTTGCCCAGGTAATCGCTCAGCACGCCGGAGAACACTCGCGCGATCAACGCAGTGGATTCGGCCAGCCCCTCGATCACCCCGACCGTGAGCGCGCTGGTGCCCAGCACCGTGACCATGAACAGAGGAAGGAGGCTGTGGATCATCTCCGAGGAGACGTCCATCAGCAGGCTGACGAAGCCGAGCACCCACACGCCGCGGGGGATGCTCGTCGAGGAGGGACGGTCGCTCATTTCGTCCCGCCCGATTCAGTTAAAGAGACTCAAAAATGCCTGCGGCACCCATGCCCGTCCCGATGCACATGGTCACCATGCCGTACTTGAGTTTGTGTCGCCGCATACCGTGCAGCAGCGTCGCGGTGCGGATCGCACCGGTCGCGCCGAGCGGGTGGCCCAGCGCGATTGCGCCGCCGAGCGGGTTCACTCTCTCGCGGTCCAGCCCGACATCGCCGATCACCGCGAGCGACTGCGCGGCGAACGCCTCGTTGAGCTCGATCCAGTCCATGTCCTGCAGTTTCAGGCCCGTCTGGCGCAACACGCGAGGGATGGCCACCTTCGGACCGATGCCCATGATCTCCGGTTCCACGCCGGCGACAGAGTAGCCGAGGAAGCGACCGATGGGCGTGAGGTTGTAGCGCTTCAGCGCGGCCTCGCTGCACAACACCACGGCCGCCGCGCCATCCGACATCTGAGAGCTGTTTCCGGCCGTCACCGAACCCTCCTTTGCGAACACCGGCCTGAGCTTCGACAACGCCTCCAGCGAGGTGTCGGCGCGCGGTCCCTCGTCCTGCGCCGCTTCACGCGTCGCGAGACGCAGCTCGCGCGTCGCGAGGTCGGGCCGGTGTTCCGCGATGGTGTACGGCGTGATCTCGTCGCGGAACGCGCCCTCGTCGATGGCCCACAGCGCACGCCGATGGCTCTCGTGCGCGAACTCGTCCTGCGCCTCGCGCGACACCTTCCAGCGCGCCGCCACCTTCTCGGCGGTGATGCCCATGCCGTACGCGATGGCGACGTTCTCGTCGCGCGCGAAAATCTCCGGATTGAACGCCACCTTGTTGCCCATCATCGGGATCATGCTCATGCTCTCGACCCCGCCCGCGATCATCACGTCCGCCTCGCCGAGCCGGATGCGGTCCGCGGCCATCGCCACCGCCTGCAACCCAGAGGCGCAGAAGCGGTTCACCGTCACGCCCGGCACGCCGTGCGGCAGCCCTGCAAGCAGCAGCGCGATGCGGGCCACGTTCGTGCCCTGCTCAGCCTCCGGCATCGCGCAGCCGACGATCACATCCTCGACCGCTCCCGGCTCCAGGTCGGGGCATTGCCTCAGCACGCTCTTCAGCGCATGCGCCAGCAGATCGTCCGGCCGCGTGTTGCGGAACATCCCGCGCGGCGCCTTGCCCACCGGCGTGCGCGTCGCGGCAACAATGTAGGCTTCCTGGGTTTGTTTGCTCATTCGATTCTCCATCACAGAACAATCACATTCATCTCTTCATGGCGAACTGAAAACCATGAACAGATGAGCCTATCGATTAACACGCAAAACCTAGCTAAGGACAGCACAACTATTGGGGCGTAGGAGGCGGTGTCGATGCATTGCCACCTGCGCCTGCCGCGATATAGACGATGACTAGCACGGCCACTATGGTAGCGATGTAGAGCGCGACCGTGAAACGTTTGCTTACCTTTCCGGAATACCTGCTTGTCCTTGCGGTCTGGAGCTTCATGCCCCGCCAGTCACAATCCCGGCACCGATAGTATCGAGTGCCCAGGATCGCGCACAACGAGGTTTCAAGCGGCGAATGTGTAGAGCTATAGCGAAGCCGCGCAGATTGGCATTTGGGACAGATCTTCATTTCGTTACGATTATCGCCATGGTTGTCTCATTAATGCCGAGGAAGCGGCTCAATTCCTCAGCGCCTTCCCGTTCTTCAGCATATGCTCGATGCGCGCCTGGGTCTTTTCGGTGGCGAGCAGCGCCATGAAGTTGCGCCGTTCGAGGTCGAGCAGCCATTGCTCGTCCACCAGGCTGCCGGCGTCCACGTCGCCGCCGCACAACGTCTCGGCAACGGCGAGGCCGACCTTGTAGTCGTGTTCGGAGATGAAGCCGCCCTCGAACATGTTGACCATCGCCATCTGCAGCGTGGCAATGCCGGTGCGGCCGGCCACCTGTATCTGCGCGGGCGGCAGCGGCGGGCGGTAGTCGGTGGCGGTAAGCGCGCGCAGTTCCTGCTTGGCGACGTGCAACACCTCGAAGCGGTTCATCACGATGCGGTCGCCATGGCGCAGGTAGCCCATCTCGCGCGCGAGTTCGGCGCTCTTGGCGACCTCGCCCATGGCGATATTCTGAAAGTAGCGCTTGAGGAAGGGGAACGGGTCGTTGGCATTGCCGTTGGTGGTGATGGCCTTGGCTTCCTGCGAGGCGCGCTGCGTTGCTTCCTTGCAGCCTCCGCCCGCGGGCAGCAGGCCGACGCCGACTTCGACGAGGCCGATGTAACTTTCGAGCGAGGCGACCACGCGCGCGGCGTGCATGATGATCTCGCAGCCGCCACCGAGCGCCAGGCCGTCCACTGCAGCGATCACCGGCACCTGCGCGTACTTGATGCGCTGCGTGGTCTGCTGGAACTTCGCGACCACGGCCTCGACCTCGGGCACGTTGCCAATCGCGGCGTTCAGCACACCGCCTATCCCGCCGCCACCCGCGACAGTGTATTTGACGCGCTCGGCGGCCTGCGCGAGCCTGCCGAACAGGCCGCCCTCCTCCGTCTGCGGGCGCACGCCCTGCATCAGCTGCAGCAGGTTGGCGCCCGCAGAGAACGGCGGTTCGGTCTGCCAGATGACGAGGCCACGCCAGTCGGCCTCGGCTTCCGCCACGGCGCGCTGAATGCTGTCCAGCACCTCGTCGCCGATGACGTGCATCTTGCTCTTGAAGCTGAGGATGGCGATGTCGTCGTCGCCGTGCCACAGGCGTACGCTGTCGTTTTCGAAGATGGTCTCGCCGTAGCGCGCTTCCTCGCCCAGCAGCCGGTCCGGGAATTCCTGCCGTTTGTACACGGGCAGCGTGGAGCGGGGCTGGTAGACACCAGCCCTCTCCCCCATCCCCTCTCCCGCGTGCGGGAGAGGGGGGAGCGAAGCGGAGGGAGCGGAAGTGAAAGAGCCTTGCGGCGTGTGCACGCCAGTGCGTTCCGGATCGGTTACCCACTGAGGCAGCGGCGCGTCGCTCATGGTCTTGCCGTGCGCGCGCTCCTCCTCGATCCACCCGGTGACGCGCTGCCAGCCCGCAGCCTGCCAGATCTCGAACGGGCCGCTGTCCCAGCCGAAGCCCCAGCGCACCGCGAGGTCGAGGTCGCGCGCGTTGTCGGCGATGCGCGGCAGGTGCACGCCGCAGTAATGAAACAGGTCGCGGAACACGCTCCACACGAACTGCGCCTGCGGGTGGGCGTTGATGCGCAGCTCGTGCAGCTTCTTACCCCAGTCGCGCTCGCGCAGGTTGGCCTTCACCGTGTCGTCCACCTCACCGTGCGAGAGGCGGTACTGGCCGGTGTGCAGGTCCAGCACGTGGATCTCCTTGCCGATCTTCTGGTACACGCCACGCTTGGACTTCTGCCCCAGCGCGCCCTGTGTGACCAGTCCGTCCAGCCAGTCTGGCACGGCGAAATAGCGGTGCCATGGATCGTCCAGCAGGTTGTCGCGCATGGTGCCGACCACGTGCGCGAAGATGTCGAGACCGACCACGTCCAGCGTGCGCAGCGTCGCACTCTTGGGGCGGCCGAGATAGCGCCCGGTCAGCGCGTCCACGGTATCGAAGCCGAGGCCCAGGCGCTGAGAGTGGTGCAGCGTGGCGAGCAGCGAGAACACGCCGATGCGGTTGGCGATGAAGTTGGGCGTGTCCTTCGCGCGCACCACGCCCTTGCCCAGGCCTGACACGAGGAAGGCTTCGAGACTGTCGAGCAGCGGAGCTTCGGTCTCGTTGCACGGAATCAGCTCGACCAGGTGCATGTAGCGCGGCGGATTGAAGAAGTGGATGCCGCAGAAGCGGTGGCGCAGGTGCTCGGGGAACGCCTGCGCCAGCTGGTTGATGGAAAGGCCGGAGGTGTTGCTGGCGAAGATGGCGTGCTCGTTCAGATGGTGCGCGACCTTGCGGTACAGGTCGGACTTCCAGTCCATGCGCTCGGCGATAGCCTCAATCACCAGGTCGCAGTCGCGCAGCTTGTCGAGATGCTGGTCGTAGTTCGCGGCTGAGATGTAGCTCACGCGCGAGGGGCTCGACAGCGGCGCAGGCTCAAGTTTCTTCAGCCCTTCCAGCGCCTTGTTGACAACGCCGTTCGGCTCGCCTTCCTTCGCGGGCAGGTCGAACAGCAGCGTCGGGATGTTGGCGTTGACTAGATGCGCGGCGATCTGCGCGCCCATCACGCCCGCACCGAGCACGGCCACTTTGCGAATCCGGAAATCATTCGACATCGCATCCTCCAAACAAAAAAGGGAAGGCGGCGCCTTCCCTTTGGGTACGGCTTAGAAGCCGTAAGTGTATTGCACACTCAGAATATCGGCGCTGACCTTGAATGAGCCGGACAAATATCCCTTGCCCGCAAGGTCGGTATTGACGGCCGCATTCTGGTTGACCGCCGCATTCTTCATGAACAGGTGGCTGTAGCTGAAGTCG
>DASTGP010000006.1:0-4721 GCA_035605585.1 Gallionella sp.
ATCGAATCCGCGCTGGTCGCCAACCCGCTGGTGGCAGACCGAGACCGGCAGCCACATGATCGCCCCATTGCCCGGCGCGATGCCGATCAAGCCCGGTACCTGCACGCTGCCGCTGCCCGGCATCCAGGCGACCGTAGTCAACGAGAACGGCGACGAAGTGCACGACCAGCACGGCGGCTTCCTCGTCATCAAGCGCCCCTTCCCGTCGCAGATCCGCACCATCTGGGGCGATCCGGAACGATACAAGAAGGGCTACTTCCCGCACGAGATGCACGGCTACTACCTCGCCGGCGACTCCGCGCACCGCGATGAAGACGGCTACTTCTGGATCATGGGCCGCATCGACGACGTGCTGAACGTCTCGGGCCACCGCCTGGGCACAATGGAGATCGAATCCGCGCTGGTCGCCAACCCGCTGGTGGCAGAAGCCGCCATTGTGGGCAAGCCGCACGAGATCAAAGGCGAGGCCGTGGTCGCCTTCGTCGTACTCAAGGGCGCACGTCCTGCCGATGCGGCTGCCGCGAAGAAACTCGCGGAAGACCTGCGCAACTGGGTCGGCCACGAGATCGGCCCCATCGCCAAGCCGGACGAAATCCGTTTCGGCGAGAACCTGCCCAAGACCCGCTCCGGCAAGATCATGCGCCGCCTGCTGCGCGCCATCGCCAAGGGCGAGGAGATCACCCAGGACGTGTCGACCTTAGAAAATCCCGCCATCTTGGAACAGCTGAAAGAGGTCGTGCGTTAATTTCACGCACATCGCGCATTCCACAAAGCGGCAAGACAAACAAGGCGCACCGGCGCCTTGTTTGTCTTGCGTAACCGGTTCGACCACGCGTGGCAGGCAGTCTTGCATAGCCATTCGGCTAACGCCACAAGTCGCTGACCAAGTGTGCGGACAGCAAAATCCAGCCACAACAACAATCCGGCTTAGCAAATAATTTCAATGAGTTGTCCAACACCCCCTGCCAAGAGGGTAGTATGTTGCAAAATACACACACTCCCCCATTCACATCTACTATTCAGATTGACCCGAACTACATACCTCGGCTACCATCGCGGGAATTTTTGAAGTTGCAGGAGGCGCGCCCGTGTCATTGATTCGATTAATCTTTTCCGCACTGCTCGCCGCCGGTGCTTCATTCACCCTCCCGCAGGCTCACGCCGAAGAGAAACTCGCCCTCAGCACTTCGCTGACCGCGCCGGCCGACCCGCTGACGCTTTCGACCGCGCGCAACATCAAGCTGGAGCTGATCCCCGAAGACGACAAGGCGATGAACGACCTGTGGACGCGCATCCGCGGCGGCTTCGCCATGCGGGATCTGGACAGCCCGCTGATCGCCAATCACGAGAAGTGGTATGCCAGCCGCCCGGACTACGTGGCGCGCATGACCGATCGCGCGCGCCGCTACCTTTACTATATCGTCGGCGAGGTGGAACGGCGTGGCATGCCGAGCGAGATCGCGCTGCTGCCGATGATCGAAAGCGCATTCAATCCCGGAGCCTACTCCACCAGTCGCGCCTCCGGCATCTGGCAGTTCATCCCCTCCACCGGCAAGAACTTCGGCATGCAGCAGAACTGGTGGTACGACGGCCGCCGCGATGTCATCACCGCAACCAACGGCGCACTCGATTACCTGCAGAAGCTGCACGACATGTTCGGCGACTGGGAGCTGGCGCTGGCTGCCTACAACTGGGGTGAAGGTGCCGTACAGCGTGCCCAGGCGCGCAATCGCAAGCGCGGCCTGCCCGTGAACTACGCCAGCCTGAAGATGCCGGACGAGACGCGCAACTATGTGCCGAAACTGCTGGCAGTCAAGAACATCATCACCAACCCGGCAAGCTTCGGGCTGGTGCTCCAGGCCATTCCGAACGAACCCTATTTCGCCGCTGTTTCGACCGCCAAGCATATCGACGTGAAGCTCGCCGCACAGCTCGCCGACATCTCGATGGAAGAATTCACCGCGCTCAACCCGGCACACAACCGCCCGGTGATCCTGCAGGATAACAGCGACGTAATCCTGCTGCCGATGGACAAGGTCGAGGCCTTCCGCGCCAACCTGGAGGCCTACGACAAGCCTCTGGTCAGCTGGCAGGCCTACCAGCCCAAGAAGGGCGAACGCCTTGACCACTTGGCGCCGCGCTTCGGCCTGTCGGTGGAAAAGCTCAAGTCGGTAAACGGCCTGTCCGGCCGCGCCCAAGTCAGCACGGGGCAAACCCTGCTGGTACCGATCAACGGCGTAGAGGCGGACACGGAGAACGATTTTGAAGCATTCAACATGCACCTCTCCCCCATCGTCGATGACCGCACGCGCGCCCTCAGCCATACCGTGCGCAAGGGCGAGACGCTAGCCAGCATCGCACGCCGCTATCACGTCAGCATCGCCAGCCTGAAGAGCCGCAACGGCCAAATCCGGCAAGTCAGGGTGGGACAGACGTTGACCATCGTGCAAGCGGCGCCACACAAAGACCGCTTGGCCAAAGCCGGCAGCCGCTCCAGCAAGCTGGCGAAACGCAGCCACGGCAACAAGTACGCATCAAGCAAGTCTTCCAAGCGGCTGCACGTCGCTTACAACAAGCGTTGACGGAAAGAAACCCGGCACTGCCCCATTTTCCGGCGACCGCTTCGGTGCCCGCCGCCTCTTGGGTCAGTGCAGGCGTGAGATGAACGCCTCGGCCTCGATCGCGGGCATCGGCTTGGCGTAGTAATATCCCTGAACCTCGTTACAGCCTAGCACCTCCAGGAACTCCATCTGCTGGACGTTTTCCACGCCCTCGGCGATGACCGTCAATCCCAGTCCGTGGGCCATGCTGATGATGGCGCGCACGATGGCGGCATCGTCTTCGTCTACCGCGAGATCGCGCACGAACGACTGGTCGATCTTGAGCTTGTCGAGCGGCAGTTTTTTCAGATGGCTCAGGCTGGAATAGCCGGTACCGAAGTCGTCGATCGACAACGCGACACCCAAGTCGCGCATCTCACCGATGAACTGCATCGCCGCCTTCTCGTCATCCAGCATCATGCTTTCGGTCAACTCCAGTTCCAGCGTCCATTCAGGCAGATCGGTTTCAGCCAGCAGCCCGCGCATGAAGCGCACCAGCCTGTCCCCCTTGAGCTGGCGCGCGGAAAGGTTGACGGCGATCGGCACCAGCGACAACCCCTGACCATGCCAAGCGCGCGCCTGGCGGCACACCTCGCGCAACACCCATTCGCCCACCGGCACGATCAGGCCGCTTTCTTCGGCAATCGGAATGAAGGTGGCCGGAGGCACCAAGCCGTTTTGAGGATGATTCCAGCGCAGCAGCGCCTCGAAGCCGATCAGTTTCCTGTCCGACATCCTGATCTGCGGCTGGTAGTACACCATCAGTTGCTGCTGTTCCAGCGCAACGCGCAGGTCTCGCTCGATATTGAAGTGCGACATGGCCCGCTCGTTGATCTGTGCGGTATAGAACTGGAAATTATTGCGGCCCGCCGCCTTGGCGTGATACATCGCCACGTCGGCGTGCTTGATCAGTGTCTCGACATCCGCGCCGTCATGCGGGTACAGACTGATACCGATGCTGGCCTCGGTGCTCACAACGGTTCCGCCCACCTCGAACGATTGCGCAACTGACGCGAGCAACTTCTCGGCGACATACAACGCCCCCTCCTCGCCCGCCTCGCGCAGCAGGATGACAAATTCGTCGCCTCCCAGCCTGGACACGGTATCGCCCTCGCGCACCTCTCCGACCAGACGCGCCGCGATCACCTTGAGCATCTCGTCGCCGGCCTGGTGGCCCAGCGTGTCGTTGATGTATTTGAACCGGTCCAGGTCGAGGAACATCAGGGCGAACTGGCTGTGGTCGCGATGCGCAGCGGCAACCGCCTGGTGCAGCCGGTCGTACAGCAAGGCACGGTTCGGCAATCCCGTCAGCACATCGTAGTAAGCCAGCCGCTGGATGTCCTCCTGGGCCGACTTCCAGTCGGTAATGTCCTGCACCGTGCCGGTGCCGGATACGGCGCGGCGACGAGCATCGAAAGTCATCTCGCCGCGCTCCCTCACCCATTTCAGCTTGCCGTCCGCCCAGATGCGATGCTCGACGTCATAGGGAGCCCCCTTCATGGCATGGCGCCAAGCCAGGTCGACCATCTCACGGTCTTCCGGATGGACGTGCTGCAGGAATATTTCGTAGTTGACCGGCTTGTTGCTGTCGATACCGAAGATCCGGTAAGTCTCTCCGGACCACTCCAGCAGCTTTTTGCGAATATCGAAATGCCAGCTTCCCACCCCGCCCACAGCCTGTGCCCGTTTGAGCGTTTCCTCGCTCCGCCTTAGCGCCTGCTCGACACGATCGCGCCGACTGTTCAGCACCGCCACACTCAAGGCTGTCACGCCGAATAGCAGGTTGTACAGCCAGACGTAGTCGACCAGCACATCCATCCTGTCGCCATGCAAGTTGCCCTGCGCCAACAATCCGATGATGGAGCCGACGAAAACCAGCGTCAGCGCAAGGCTGGTGAAGCGAAGGTTAAAATTGAGCGCGATCCAGATCAGGATGGGGAAAAACAGGCCAACTTCCAGCAAGCGGTTTTCCACATCGGAAAATATCAGCATACTCGCGATCACCAGCACCACAGAGGCCAACGCCGCGCGCTGCACACGATCCCTCGTCCACTCGATCGCATCGCCACGCAGCCATGCGAGGATCAAGGGCGAAAACAGCGCAATGCCGAGTGCATCGCC
>DASTGP010000010.1:0-3364 GCA_035605585.1 Gallionella sp.
TTCGCGGAAGCGATGGAATCCTTCGATCAGGTCGCGGGGACTGGTCATGCCCCGATCAGGCGCTGCTGCGCCTCGCGGTACTTGTCGGCGGTCTTCTGCAACACGTCCGCCGGGATGCGCGGCGCGGGCGGCTGCTTATTCCAGCCGGAAGACTCCAGCCAGTCGCGCACGAACTGCTTGTCGAAGCTGGGCGGATTGCTGCCGACCTGATATTGATCCGCGGGCCAGAAGCGCGAAGAGTCCGGCGTCAGTGCCTCGTCGATCAGATACAGCTTGCCGTCGGCGTCGGTGCCGAACTCGAACTTGGTGTCGGCGATGATGATGCCGCGGGTCAGCGCATACTCTGCGGCTTGGGTGTACAGCGCCAAGGTGGCGTTCTTCACCTTTTCTGCCATCTCTTCACCCAGCAACTTCTTGGCATCTTCGAACGAGATGTTCTCGTCGTGATCACCCACCGCAGCCTTGGTAGACGGGGTAAACAGCGGCTGCGGCAGCTTCTGCGCCTCCTGCAAGCCTGCGGGAAGTTCGATGCCGCACACCGCGCCGGTCTTCTTGTAATCCTTCCAGCCGGAACCCACCAGGTAGCCGCGCACGATGGCCTCAATCGGCAACGGCTTCAGCTTCTTGGTGACGAAGGCGCGGCCGCGCACTTGCGCTTTTTCCTCTTCGGTCTTCACCACTGATTCCGGAGCTATGCCGGAAAGGTGATTCGGGATGACATGACCCAGCTTATCGAACCAGAAGTTCGACACCGCGGTCAGCACCTCGCCCTTGCCGGGAATCGGATCGTCCAGGATCACGTCGAACGCGGACAGACGGTCGGTCTGCACGATCAGCAAGTGCTCGCCATCGACCTCATACAGGTCGCGCACCTTGCCGCGGTGCAGGAACTTCAGGCTGGTCAGATTGGATTCGTGTAATGCGGCCATGGTATTTCCTCTATCAGGCAGGAGCACGGCGCACCGTGTCCCTGCGGACGTGACAACGCCCCCGCAAGCGGGGGCGTTTGTCGGGTAATTACGCTTCCTTGTGGTAAGCGATCAGGCGCTCGACTTCATTCTTCGAGCCCAGGATCACCGGCACGCGCTGGTGCAGACCGGAAGGCTGGATGTCCATGATGCGCTCGTAGCCGGTGTGGGACATGCCGCCCGCCTGCTCGACGATGAAGGACATCGGATTCGCTTCGTACATCAGGCGCAGCTTGCCGGCCTTAGTCGGATCCTTGGTGTCCTTCGGGTACATGAACACGCCGCCGCGGGTCAGGATGCGGTGCACTTCGGCAACCATCGAGGCGACCCAGCGCATGTTGAAGTTCACGCCGCGCGGACCGGTCTTGCCGGCGATGCACTCGCGCACATAGCGCTGCACCGGCGCTTCCCAGTAGCGCTCGTAGGAGGCGTTGATCGCGAACTCCAGCGTGTCGGCCGGGATGGTCATGTTCGGGTGGGTCAGGAAGAAATCGCCGACGTCGCGGTCCAGCGTGAAGCCGTTCACGCCGTTGCCGGTGGTGATCACCATCATGGTATTCGGGCCGTACAGCGCGTAACCGGCACAGACCTGCTTGGTGCCGGGCTGCATGAAGTCGGCGGCGGTCGGGTTCTCCACGCCTTCCGGGCAGCGCAGGATCGAGAAGATCGTGCCGACGGAGATGTTCACGTCGATGTTGGAAGAGCCGTCCAGCGGATCGAAGGTGATCAGATACTTGCCCTTCGGATACTTGGCCGGGATCGGGTAGATGTCGTCCATCTCTTCGGATGCCATCGCTGCCAGGTGACCGCCCCACTCGTTGGCCTTGATAAACACTTCGTTGGTGATGATGTCCAGTTTCTTCTGGGTTTCGCCCTGCACGTTTTCGCTGCCCGCGCTGCCCAGCACACCGATCAGCGCGCCCTTGTTCACGTCATGCGCGATCTGCTTGCAGGCAGACACGACATCGCTGATCAGACCCGTGAAGTCGCCGGTGGCGCCGGGGATCGCGCGTTGTTCTTCGATGATGAACTGGATCAAACTCTTGCTCATTACTGCTCTCCTCACATTAGAAATTATCAACTGCCGGATTTTACAGGTTTTCCGTCCGGCTCTCCACGGCTATTTGGCCGCGGGAGCGGATCATTTGCTTTATTTCGCGCCGAACTTGGCGAGCGCCTCGTCGGCGGTCTGGTCGTAGCGGGCGCGCTCCTTCTTCGCCGCATCCTCCAGCGCCTGATTGATCTCCGGATACTTCAGCGCCAGGATGCGCGCGGCCAGCATCGCGGCATTCTTCGCGCCGTCCACGGCCACGGTCGCGACCGGAACGCCGGGCGGCATCTGCACGGTAGCGAGCAGCGCGTCCAGGCCGGACACCACGCCGCCGGACAGCGGCAGGCCGATCACCGGCAGATGGGTATGGCCGGCGATCACGCCGGCCAGGTGCGCGGCCATGCCGGCACAGCCGATCAGCACCTGCACGCCTTCCTTGTGCGCGCGGTCGATGTAGGCGACAACCTTGTCCGGCGTGCGGTGCGCCGACGCCACCACGATCTCGCTGGCGATACCGAGCTCAGTCAGGGTGTCGCGCACCTTGACCACGGTGGGTAGGTCGTTGGGACTGCCGGTGAGTATGCCTACCAGCACGTTGCCGTTCGTAACTTGATTCATGTTAGTTCTCCTTGAGAGGTTTCGTTTCAAATTCGGTGCGCTATTTGGTCAGCGAGATGAACAGCTCCGGTAGTTTTACCGGCAATTGCTCGATGTTATCGACGATGGTGTACTGCTTACCGAAGATGTCCGCCACATATTCATCAGCTTTGGGATCAAGATTGATACAGTAGGCATAGATGCCGTCCCGATCCAATTCTTTCACGGCCTGTCTAGCATCCTGGATCAACAACTGCGGGTCGTGTACGTCGATATCCGCCGGCTCTCCGTCGGTCAGGATCAGCAACAGTTTCTTGTCCGCTTGTTGCGCTTTCAGATAGTGGCCAGCATGACGCATCGCTGCACCCATCCGGGTGGAATAGCCGGCCTGCATCTCGGCCAGGCGGGACTTCACTTCGTCGCCCCACGGTTCGCTAAAACCCTTGAGGTGGTAGTAGCGCACATCATGGCGGGTATTGGAATGGAAGCCGCCGATGGCGAACGCATCGCCGACCTGCTGTACCGACCAGGCCAGTAGCGATACCGCTTCCTGACTGAGCTCGAGGATGGTCTGATTGCTGCCCGCCGCTTTTTCGCTGAGCGATTGCGACAGGTCGAGCAGCAAGGTGACGGCGAAACTGCGGCCATCGGTGCGGTGCGACATATTGATGCGCGGATCGGGCGAGCTGCCGCTCTTGTAGTCGATCAGGGAGCGGATGGCCACATCCAGGTCGAGTTCCGAGCCTTC
>DASTGP010000018.1:0-6634 GCA_035605585.1 Gallionella sp.
TGGCGCTCCAGCACGCTGCGCCAGGAAGCATCGAGGTGCACTCTTTCGCCTCGGATCGGCGCATGTTCAAACAGGAAACGGTGTAGGGAGTCGGATTGGATTTTCATGGCGCGCGATGATATCACGCAACACCGAGCCGCCTTCGTTGAGACCAACGACTCTGGCCCCAAATCCGCGGTGCGCTACCGGCGATTCCTGTTTTGGTATATTCCGGTCATCACAAGCACATACGACATCAATCGATCATGCCCTTCTGCCTCGGCCTCGACTTCGGCACCTCCGGCGCACGCGCCTGCGCGATCCGCGAGGACAAGTCCATCGCCTGGGAACTGCGCATCGACTACCCGCAAGCAAACAACCAGACACCCCTGGGCTGGCGTACTGCGTTGCATGGCCTGCTGGGCGCGTTACCGCAAGAGATCGCCGCGGGCTTATGCGGCATCGCCATCGACGGCACGTCGGGTACGGTGCTGCTGTGCGACGAAAACCTTGCGCCAGCCTCCTCCGCACTCCTATACAACGACAGCCGCGCACAGATGCAGGCCGATGAGTTGAAGCGCATCGCGCCTGAGGCGCGTGCCGTGTGCAGCCCCAGCTCCGGCCTCGCCAAGTTCCTGTGGTTGACGCAACAGCCCGGAGCGGAACACGCCGCTTATTTCCTGCACCAGGCCGACTGGCTCGCCGCACTGCTGAGCGGCAGGCCCGGCCTCAGCGACTGGCACAACGCACTGAAGACCGGCTACGACATGGAGCAACTGCGCTGGCCGGACTGGGTGATGACGCTGCCGCACGCCCACCTGCTTCCGGAGGTGCTCGCACCCGGCACGGTCGTCGGCGCCATCCGCCCGGACATCGCGGCGCATTTCGGCATCGCGCCGCAATGCCGCATCCATGCGGGAACCACCGACAGCACCGCGGCCTTCATCGCCGCGGGCGTAAACGAGACCGGCGTCGGTGTGACTTCGCTCGGTACCACGCTGGTGCTCAAGCAGCTCTCTGAAACACGCATCGATGCGGCTGAATACGGTGTGTACAGCCACCGATACGGCGACCTGTGGCTGGTGGGCGGAGCGTCCAACGCCGGGGCGGGCGTGCTGCGGCAATTTTTCGACGATGCTCAACTCGCCGAACTGAGTGCTCAGATCGACCCCATGCAGAACAGCGCGCTGGACTATTACCCGCTGCCGAAGCCCGGCGAGCGTTTCCCCGTCAACGACCCGCACCTGTCGCCGCGCATGGCTCCGCGTCCGCTGGACGATGCGCAGTTCCTGCTCGGCCTGCTGGAAGGACTGAGCCGCATCGAAGCGGCAGGTTACGCCAAACTTGCGGAACTGGGCACGCCGCCGCTCAGGCGCGTGATAACGAACGGTGGCGGCGCAAAGAACATAGCATGGAGAAAAATGCGCGAGAGGCTGTTGGGCGTGCCCGTCTGGACGGCGGCTCACTCGGAAGCGGCCTACGGCAGCGCGCTGCTCTGCCTGGCTGACTGCTAGCGCAACGATGCGGTGAACTGTTCCAGCGGGACCGGCTTGCTGAACAGATAGCCCTGAAAAGCATGGCAGCCATGCTTGTCCAGGAACTCGCGCTGCGCTTCGGTCTCCACCCCTTCGGCAATCACGTTCAGGCCCAGCGCCTGGGTCATGGCGATGATGGTCTGCACGATCGCGGCATCGTTGGGGTCGCTGGTGACGTCGCGCACGAAGCTCTGATCGATCTTGATCTGGTCCAGCGGCAGCCGTTTGAGGTATTGCAGCGACGAATAGCCGGTGCCGAAGTCGTCCATCGAGAAACTCACCCCGAGCAGCTTGAGTTCGCGCATCTTGGTGATGGTGTCCTCGACATTTTTCAGCACCATACTCTCGGTCAATTCGAGTTTGAGCAATGAAGGCTTCGCCCCGGTCTCCAGCAGCACGTTCTGCACCTGTGCCACGAAGTCCGCCTGGCGGAACTGCCCCACGCTCACATTCACCGCCAGAGTCAGGTCGCGAGTCACGGCATCATGATGCCATGCACGAAGCTGGGCGCAGGCGGTCTGCAGCACCCACAGTCCGATCGGCACGATCAGGCCGGTTTCCTCGGCCAGCGGGATGAACTGCGCGGGCGAAACCAGGCCACGGACGGGATGTTCCCAGCGCAGCAGAACTTCCGCACCCAACGGACGCCCGAGGCTGTCCACCTGGATCTGGTAGTGGAGGCGGAACTGTTGTTTGTCGAGTGCCTGTCGCAGCTCGTCCTCGATGTCGGCGCGCGCTTCGATGGCTGCCTGCATCTCCGGGTCGTAGAAACGGATGGCATTGCGCCCCGACATCTTGGCCTGGTACATGGCGGCGTCGGCATATTTGACCAGATTGTCCAGGCTGTCCTGATGCCCCCTGAACATCACAATGCCGATGCTCGGCGACGTGTAGTGGAGGTGCTCCCTGAGCATATACGGCTCGTTCAGCTTGTCGCGCACCTTTTCGGCGACCTGTTCCGCCTGCGTCGCGGCCTCGGCTGCAAGCGTACTCAGCGATTCCAGCACCACCACGAACTCGTCGCCGCCCAGACGGGCCACGGTGTACCCGTCGCGCACGCATGACTTCAGGCGCTCCGCCACTTCGATCAGCAACAGGTCCCCGATATCGTGCCCCTTGGTGTCGTTGAGCACCTTGAAGTTATCCAGGTCGAGGAACAGCAACGCTCCATGCAGGGCCGTGCGAGCACTCGACGAAAAAGCCTGCTTCAGGCGTTCCATCAACATGCGCCGGTTGGACAGCCCGGTCAGCGGATCATAGAAGGCGAGCTGATGTACCCTCGCCTCCGCCTGATCCCGAGCATCGATCAGGCTCTTCGCATAGGCATCGTTGCTGCGACACAACAGGATAGCCTTGGACAGGATCGCCATCACCGGTTGCAACATTTGTGCCAGCGGCAACTGGGTCTCCGGCATCTGCTGGGCGAGCAGGATGATCACGCCCTGGCCGTCGATCGGCAGCCTGAGATAGGAGCTGTAAGGGGCGTGTGCACTTGACACGGACGCCAAGAGGCCCGGTTGATCCGCCTCGCGCACGGCATTGCCGCACAGCAGCGTGCGAGGCAGCCTCACTTCCTTGCCGACCAGTCCGATCAGGTCGTAATCGCCCACAGCCGCATCGATGCGCACCGTCATCTCGCCGGAATCATCGCTGCAATCCGGGAGATCCAGGCAGATGAAACCGGCGGGGAACGAGGTGTAGTAGAGCAGGCGCTGCAGCGTACGGTCGATCAGGGGCTTGAGACTGGTCTCGCCGCCAATCACGACGGCAAGGTCATACATGATGGGGAGAATATTCTGGCGGTCCAAGCGCTAATCCCTATGCCACAGCGAAGCCACCAGCGTGGCGTTGTGAAACAGCGGGTATCCCCAGGTCGTCGATCCTCCGATCTCGCCCAGCGAGACCGCGCCGGCGATCTGCCGCTCGCCCAGGCGATGCCGCAGTTCCTGCAACTCCCCGGTCGCAGCATCGTTGCCGAGATGCAGACGCCGCCCGGCGCAGTAGAACAGCAGCAGTTCCGCATCGGAGAGATCACCGTTCAGCGCAAGCAGGCCGTCGACCAGGGTCTGTAAGGTATGGTTGGTATCCACCGACGGGCGCTCCAGCAGGGTGAGCACCGAGTTCGGCGGCACTTCGCCGACGCAGAACAGCGAACCGTCCTCGCCCAGCATCACCGGGATGCGCACCAGCACATGATGGTTGGCGCGCACGATGCCGAAGGGGAAATGCACGCCGTGCTGATAGAAGTTTTCCGCCGTGATCTCGACGCCGTACTGCTCGCGCACCAGCTCCTGGTACACCTCGAAGGCGGGACGCCAGTCGATCTGTGCGATGCGATTGCCTTCGGTGGAGGTGGCATATACGGTATGTTCGGGCGCGCTGTAGCCATGCTCGAGGATGGCGCCTTTATGCGGCTTGAGCAGCATGATCAGCACGCCGTGCTGGATGATGCGCTCGCTGTCGAACAAACAGGGGATGGGCTGGAAAGTCTCGCTGCCCGCATTCGCGCCGGCATAGTGGACCCGGTTCGCCAGCTTCAGGTACAGGTTGTCCAGCAAGGTGCTGATGTTCGGCACCATGGCGTCGAACAGCATGAACAGCGTGGCATCCGGCGTGTCGCCGATCGCTGCGCGTATACCCGCAGAGATCCCGGTCACGGCGCGCTCCACGCCTTCTGCATCCGCCGGAAGGTTTTCGTAGAGGGCGGTGTAAGGCATCTGTTCGAAGGCCAGCAGACAGACGCCCGCAGCCTGGAATTCGCCGTTATCGACCAGCGCCGGGAATATCCCTCCCGCCAGGGGAACCGAATGGCGCGCGCACACCGACTGCAGCACGGCGACACCATCTTTTTCCGCTTCGCTCAGCAAGGCGCATACGCCCAGTTGAGGATAACGCGACCGCCATTCGGTCAGCACCTCGTCGATAGCGGCATCATCCACTGCCGGAAGATAACGCATCGTATCCGCTTTGCTCATCCCCTCCTCCACAGCCTTGACCAGATCTAGTTATCTATTCAAAAACCATACAGCACGGGCGGATTATATCCATACAAACGTCAGCCGCGGAAACTACCCGCGAAATTATCATCCATTCGTCGCGGACCTTGATACAGCAATTCCTCGAACTGATCGATCGGCAACGGCTTGCTGAACAGGTATCCCTGCAAACTGGCGCAGCCATAGCGCTGCAATGCCTTGAACTGCTCTTCCGTCTCGACGCCCTCGGCGATCACCTCCACCTCGAAGTTCATGCCGAGATCCACCATGGTCATCACCATCACGGCATCGCCGTTATCGGTGGTGACGTCGCGCACGAAAGACTGGTCGATCTTGATCTGGTCCAGCGGCAGCCGCTTCAGGTGCGACAGCGACGAATATCCCGTGCCGAAATCGTCCAGCGAGAGCTTCACGCCATACTCCTTCAGGGCGCTCATCTTCGCGATGGCATCGTCGGCGTTCTCCAGCACCGTACTTTCGGTCAACTCCAGTTTCAGCAGCAGCGGATTGATGCCGTGGCGCTTCACTGTTGCCGTCACCTGTTCGACGAAATCCGCCTGGCGGAATTGTTTCGCGCTGACGTTGACCGCCAGCGTCAAGTGGCGAGTCTCCGGGCTCGCTTGCCACTTTGCCAGTTGCGCGCAGGCGGTGTCGAGCACCCACTGCCCGATCGGCAGGATCAGGCCGGTTTCCTCGGCCAGCGGGATGAACTGCATCGGCGGGATCAGCCCGCGCCGCGGATGAACCCAGCGCAGCAAGGCTTCTGCACTCTGTGCGTGGCGCGAGTTGTCGACCTGAACCTGGTAATACAGGCGCAGTTGCCCGGTCTCCAGGGCGGCACGAAGCTCATCCTCCATCGCCACGCGCGCCTCGATGTCGGCCTGCATGTCGGGATCGAAGAAGCGGATGAGGTTGCGTCCGGCGGTCTTGGCCTGGTACATCGCCATATCGGTCCACCTGAGCAGCTCGTCCACACTGTTGTCGCGATCGCAGAACACGGTCACGCCGATGCTGGAAGTGCAGTGATGCTCGATGACGTCGCCGTTGTCCGACGCGGAGGTTCGTTTCAGACGATAGGGCTGCGCCAGGACAACCCGTATCTTTTCCGCAACGGTCTCGGCCTGCCGGGCAGCTTCCTGCACGTTCTGGCTGAGGTCTTCGAGCATGATCACGAACTCGTCGCCGCCGAAACGGGCGGCGCTGTCTTCCTCGCGGATGCACGCAGTGATGCGCTGCGCCACTTCGACCAGCAGCAAGTCCCCGACATCGTGGCCGTGGACATCGTTGAGCTTCTTGAAGTGATCGAGATCGAGGAACATCAGCGCGCCGTGCGTGCGGCTGCGGCTGGATGCGGCCAGGGCCTTGTCCAGCCGGTCGAGCAACAGGCGACGGTTGGGCAAATGCGTGAGTGGATCGTAGAACGCCAAGTCATGCATCTGCGCCTCGGCACTCTTGCGCTCGGAGATATCCTGCTTCACCGCGATGAAATAGGCGACCTTCCCGCTCTCGTCCCTGAGGGGCGTGATGGTCATTTCTTCGTTGTACAGCGAGCCGTCCTTGCGCCGGTTGACCAGTTCGCCGTGCCAGGTGTGTCCATCCAGCACCGTCTGCCACAAGGTCTTGTAGAACAACTGGCCCTGCAGCCCGGACCTGAGTAAATCCTTGGGTTTGTGGCCCAGCGTTTCCCCGCTCGCATATCCGGTCAGTGCGGTGAATGCCTCGTTTGCCCAGAGTATCTCGCCGCTGGTGGAGGTGATGATGATGGCATTGGCCGCCGCATTGAGGGCCGCGTCGCGCAGGTGCAGCTTCGCCTCGGCGGCATGGCGCTCGGTGATGTCGTGGACGATGGAGAACAGCAGCGATTCCCCCTCCACCACGACCGGCGAGGAATGCACCTCCACGATGCGCAACTCCCCGTCGGCACGACGATGCGGGAAAACAAAATGTTTGCATTCACCGCGCAACACCCTGTCCCGCTCTTCAGCAATCTTGCCCGGCGGCAGCGTGTTGATTTGCGACATATTCATCTGCCGCATCCGCTCCACCGTGTAGCCGTAGAATTCCGACGCAGCCAGATTCGCGTCCACGATGCTGCCGCTGACCGAATCGATCAGCAGCATCGGC
>DASTGP010000028.1:0-30888 GCA_035605585.1 Gallionella sp.
CCCTCTAACCCTCGTGTTGAGGTGATTCTGCTGTCGCGCAACAGTGCTGATACTGGGCTGCGTATCTTCAACTCTATCCAGCATCACGGGCTCAACATTGGGCGAGCGGCATTCACCCGAGGGGAGAGCACACACCCCTACATTTCGGCGTTTGGCGCGCACCTGTTCCTGTCAGCCGAGCCGGACGACGTGCGGAAAGCGCTAGAGGCCGGATTCGCGGCTGCCACGATCCTGCCGTCGGAGGCGGCTGTGATAGAGGGGCATCCATCCCAACTGCGCATCGCTTTCGATGGGGACGCTGTGCTGTTCTCGGACGAGTCGGAACGCATCTACAAGCAGGAAGGGCTGGGGGCGTTTGAGGCCAACGAGGTGGAGGCCGCCAAGCAGCCTTTGCCCGGCGGGCCGTTCAAGAATTTCCTCGCGATGTTGCACCAGATACAACTGGACTATCCGGCGGATTCCTCCCCCATCCGTACGGCCCTGATTACGGCTCGTGGTGCTCCCGCTCACGAACGTGTAATTCGCACCCTGCGCGCATGGAACATCCGCATCGACGAGGCTCTCTTCCTTGGCGGCAAGGATAAGGGCGAGTTCCTTAAGGCGTTCAGGGCGGACATCTTCTTCGATGACCAGCAGAAGCATTGCGAGTCTGCCCGCCAGCATGTCGCTACCGGCCATGTGCCGCATGGTGTCGCTAACGAGGGCTCCTAAGTGGCTCTGCCGGTTGACCGCAAGGTCGCGGAGGCCTTTGTTCAGCTAGACGAGGGAGCACGCGAGTTCTTCGAGGAACGTGCTGCCATCATGGAATACATGGGCAGAATTCCCCGAGAGGAGGCCGAGCGCTGTGCGTTGGAAGAGACTCGAAAATATATTGAATCTCGGTCTAAATGAGTGAGATGTCAGATTCTTCAATGATGACGATCCCGGTGTTCTATTCCGGCCGTATGAATGCGAACGTGGATAGTCTGTCACCAAGTGCGGCCAAGCCCGCCTTGGTGGTCGCCTCTTGGCTGGAGAAACAGTTTCAGATAGAGCTGATTGAACCTAGGGCGGTCGCTGATTCGGATATTAAGCTAGTGCATGACCCGGCTTATGTTGATGCCATATTTAGCGGTAAGACCCGGAACGCTTTCGGTAACAACTCCCTTGAGGTGGCGCACACCTTCCCATTTACGGTCGGCTCGATGTTGGATGCAGCCATGAGGGCGCTCGACAACGGCAAGGTGGCTGTCGCCCCGTGTTCCGGTTTTCACCATGCGAGTTATGGAGTGGGACGGGGATTTTGTACTTTCAATGGCTTGATGATTACCGCAATGAAGTTGAAGCAAGTCGGGCGGATTGATCGGATCGGCATTCTCGACTTCGATATGCACTATGGCGACGGGACGGCGCAGTTAATCGAGCAACATCATGCTGCCGACTGGATAGAGCACTACACGGCGGGAAGGGAGTATCAGTCGCGGTACCAAGCGACGGAGTTTCTGGAACGGATTCCTGAGATGGTTTCGGAAATGCGCGATTGCGACCTGATCCTCTATCAGGCCGGCGCAGACCCGCACGTGAATGATCCTCTGGGCGGCTTTCTGACGACCGAACAATTGCAGCTTCGGGATCGACTAGTGTTTGCGACTGCCAAGAAGTTGGCTGTTCCAATCGCGTGGAATCTTGCGGGTGGGTATCAAGAGGATGCGAGTGGTGGAATTCGGCCGGTGCTAGACATTCACGATAACACTATGTTGGAGTGCGTCTGGGTTTATGCGAGCGGGCTTTAGGTCGGTGTCAAGTGAACTCCCGGTTTCCCCGCCTCCTTAAAGGGGGAGGGTGGGAGCGGGAAACGGGAGTGACTGCCTTCCAGTAGTTAGCGACGAAAATTTGCCTCAATTAGGCATCGGTGCAGTAGGCACGGCGGATGCCCCAGCTTCCAATTTTCGTGCAGCAGTGTACTTGACTGACAATTCCTTGACGCATGCCGACAGCCCCTCCCCAATTCCCGAACTAGTCGTCGGTTTCGCCCCAGCAACTGCTGCAGTGGCAGCTACAACCCCATCTGATTTTGTAACATCCGGTAGCCTCTTCTGTGCTGCATCCAAAAATTGCCCAACTTTTTGCATGTCAGCCTGCACAGCTTGTAAAGAAATATTATAGGACATGCATTCTTGAAACATGGTAATTCCAGTCGCTTGATCACTGGCTGCCGGCACAGCAGTTTTTAGATATTTCCCGTAAAGCCCACCAATACCGGCAAGTGCCAAAATAACTCCAAGTCCAATTTTGGTCCCAGTTTCCACTCTTCCTCCTAGTTCGAATACCAATATGCAGGCCTGCGCGGCTTCATTGCGCAGCATCCGATTTACTGCCGGCTTTAGCTCTTGTTCCGAAAAAACTCGTAGGCATCACCAGAAAGCAAGAAGTAGGAGATGCCCGCCGCGAACACCAGAAGAAAGATGCCTTCGGTACGCGCCGAGAAGAGCGTCATACGGGTAAGAAAGTACCATAAAGAAGATAACCCACCGTTAGCTCGCTGATTCATAAGCGCAAGATAATGAACCGAGCGTAATGTCGCGGCTATCGTTGCAACAACCCCTAAAAAGACACCTACGACTTGAAATAGCAGCCACGTACGGTGCTCGTCCTTAAGCACCCTAAAATAGAAATCAATAAATCCGTGACTCTGTGCGGCCTCGCGCGCCCCAGGAACAATCGCCATTTGGGCGAGATGGATGAGATAGAATGAAAAACTCGCCGCCATTACGGGTGCAAAGATATACCAGACCCACTCAGAATTGTTGTATTGACCGCGTATGGCAGATGCCGCACCTGCCGAGAAAATAAAGGCGGTACAGGAAAACAATCCACTCAGCCAATATTCCAATATTTCATTCGCATACCTGCTGTAGCCCCATGTGATTCCTGCTACGACTGCAACGAGTGCAAATAGATAAACCCACCCATCATCGGACGAAGTAGGCTTCCCTTTTCGCTGATTCACTATGACGGTTTGTTTGAAAACTACAACCGTTTGTTGCACCGTTGCTGGTGCTGCGGAAGATGGAGGGCTATTTAATCCAGCAAACAAGACACCGAGAATCGCGCCGACAAGTGGCGAAATGACGACGCTCTGAACAAGTGGATCATTAAACCAAGTTACCAATGACTGCAAAATAATAGACCTTAAGAATACTAACGTTAACTAGAATCAAAAGGACTTTCCTTACAGGAAAATCACAATTTGTGGGGGAAACATTGAAGCTGAGAATACCCAAATAAAGCCAAAGAACAAGGGTGTGAAATTGTTGGCATCCTCGTGTCGGTTCTATCAAGCACCTTTGTACCCGTTTCGCTGTGCGTTTGCGACGCAATCGGATTTATTGACATAGCCTTGAGTGGATGCTCCGACAATGTTTCCGTTGGGGGCTGTCCTACGCCAGCGCCATTCGCCTTTAGGGTCCTTGTAAAATTCCCATTTATCCATTTTGGTGCTCCTTTTGTTAGTGCTACGGTTGATGAAGCGTTTATTATTCAGCCTAACCGGGGGCATCAATAGAATTAAGCCAATCCCAATATATGCAAATAAGATGGGCGCATTGAATCACACCCTTTGTGCTATGAACATAGACCGAAATATCTATGCAATTCGGACTAGTCATTTCAGTGGGAATGGCACGCTGCCGTGCGGAAATTTACTCGTCGAAGGTCTTTGGAATGATAGGAAGCCAGTGTTAGGTTTCGCACTACGAAACGTTAGTTTGAGCTGCGAAAAATTATGATGTCGTTTTTCTGGTAAGGCAGGGGGTATGAGTGGTGCTTCTTTCGGAAGCATAAGATAAGCTCTATGTTGCCAGATTATCCGACATTTTTGTCGTCTAGTTTACATTCGGTACCAGAAGAGCATGAACAAAATGAGTGGGGTCAACAGGCTGCCAAGCGAACGATATGAATGCCCGAGTTGCGAGCAGGCCTTTGACGATGATGAAGTCAGAAATGCATGGAAGTGCCCGAAATGTGGAGGTTACATCTCCGTGTATGCGGAGGACCTAGAGACGGGCACCAGAATTGTGCTGATACGAAAGCAGGCTAAGGAAGTAGAAGATGGAGATCTTGTCCATCTCCCAGGCATGTTGACAGAAGAGTCCTATTTGGTACTTGGTGTTTCCAAATTAAGTAATGGAAAGCTCGGTATCGGTCTTAAAGGATACGCGCAATATAAAGTGATGCCCGATGATCCTGTGAATATCCGGGTTGGGGCTTGGTGAACTTAGAGTTTCGTAACAATTCAATCAAGGCGGATGCGCTACTGCGCGCCGCTTATTTTTGACGTTAGGCATTTCACGCTTCAGCTATGGACTCTGACGAATATATGCGGCCTCCTGGAACGTACTACGACATAGTTGCGCATCCGACAGATGCCGAACGAGCGATTGAGGTCGCAATCGTCCAAGATCATCGATTTGCGTTCTACTATTGGCTGAAGTGGAAGCAGCAGAATAGATTGCTCACACCTCCGGCGCTTGTATCTCTAGACTGGCATCAAGACCTTGCGGCTCCAGATGAGTTGGAGCGCAAATGGTTGGGGGAGTTGGATACAAATGACTACAAGGCGGTTTCGTTCTTCTGTTGGGACAAACTTCACTGTCTTAACGACGGCCATATTTTGGCGGCAGCCTATCTAAATATCATTGGTGACATTCACGTAGTACAGAAGCAACGAGACGAGTGCATTGAGCATTTTGAAGATTTAGAGGGAAGAATACACGCTGTGCGTTGCTATGAGTCCACCGAAGCTCTCTTGCAGGTGGTTTCCTCTCAAAGATATCCATCTGTATTCTTTGATATCGACCTCGATTACTTTACCGATAGTTCAGATTCTTGCGGTGGTGGTAAAGACCTGAAACTTGTGGCGCGTGAGGATATTGAACGTTGCTTAAGCCCTAACGGAGAGTTGATGTCTTGGGTTCTTCCTCGCATGTCAGGCATGACTATCGCTACCGAGCCAGAATTTTGTGGGGGGCTCGTAAACTCCAATTATCTGTTTGGTGTTGTCAATGACACGCTATTCCATCCGCCGCTGCTTAGTCACCGTGCAGGCTGGAGGCATCATGCTTAACCCTACGCTCAAGCGGGACGCGGTGAACGGCGCGGTTTTCCCTTCCACGTTTTGCGCGCAGCGCCTCTTAGCCCCACGTTAGGCAACAAGAAATGGATGAGCAAATGCAAGGCTTCTTGATCAACTCGTTGGGCATGTTCTTTAGCTCAGAGATGCAAGCCTGCCTTGCCAAAGTACGTGAGACCGCCGGGTACGACCTCTCTTCAGAGCATAAAGTCCCCTTCTTGGCTTTCCACAAGTTCATAACCGATCCTCAGCCCGATTTCATTTCTAGGCTTCGCGCGGATCCCCAAAAAGAGCACTGGTATCACGCCTTGGTGAACGGCATTCTTGGGAATGTTCAAGGCTCATTTAGCTGCGTGCTTTATCATCAAGAGCGCGTAACTCACACAGAACGAGCGCTGATGCAAGTCCTTCAAGACTACAAAATTAAAAGATTGCCTGAGAACGGTTCTTTGGGCCTTGGCGGTACTTCGGTACTTGACTTTGAGTATCAAGCGTATGTGCTGGCATTCCGTAGGTGTCTTGATCAACTGGCCTGCGCTTTAGCTGCATTCTTCAAGAATAAGTACAGCTCGTTTCGAACGCTACCCCACTTCCTAGGACATCGAAAACCGAGAGAGGTCGCCCAGAGGCTCTCCGATGTTCACGCAAAGTATGTAAACAGTTTCGAATTTGTCCTATCAGAAGGTGGAGTCACTTCGGTGCGTGACCGCATTGCGCACTACGAATTTGTCCAGGCTGGGTGCTTCAATCTGAACACTAGAGGCGTTGTGCTGGTGGGCGGAGGGGAAAATCTGAACTTGCCAGGAGGCACAGCAAGAACATTGGCCGAAACACTTCAGAACAAGTCCAGTAGCCTTCAACAATGCATTGCTGAAATGATCGAAGTATTTGTTGAAGAGGTAACAAAGTGGGAGGCTAACAAAGAGAGCTTCACACTGAAGGCTGCTCAGGTTGTCTCACTACATGCCAAGCCAAACGATGGGTAGGACGATGGGTGGGAGCCTATTGCGGCCGCAGAGGCCTTGAGGGATAAGGGGAATTGGCGGAAGCTGTGAGATTCGAACTCACGGAGGACTCGCATCCTCGGCAGTTTTCAAGACTGCTGGTTTAAACCACTCACCCAAGCTTCCAGATTGTATTTACTTCGCACTCGGGCGGCAGTTTTGGTTCCGGCATCACATTGGCTACGCCAATATGAGCCTTCACCGCCATAAGCTGCTACGCAGCGTATGGTCAAGACTGCTGGTTTAAACCACTCACCCAAGCTTCCTTGTGTATTTACCTCGTGCTCGGAACAGTTTTTTCTGCCGAGAGGCGCGCATTCTGAATCAAGCCGCGCGGGGTGTCCAGCGATGATCTTCCTAAAACGTAGCGAGGATGACCAGATGCAAGGCGCACGGAGCGCAGGAACCGGAATGTACTTTATGTACATGAGGATTCCGAGCACCGCGCAACGCCGCAGGTGGTCACCGCAGTAGTTTTAGCCGCGTACGCAGTCTGCCCAATTGTTCGGTGTTTCGTAGACGCGTACCCGCTCAAGGCGCAGGTTGTTGCCGTACACGTCGCGGTAGGCGACGCTGAGGATGCCGAACGCGGTCTGGGCGAGATTCTCGGCGGTCGGTACCACATCGAGCACGACGGTCTTGTGTCCCGGCATGCTCGCGAGAAAGTCGCTCACCATACGGTCGCCGCGATACACCAGGAACGCATGGTCCCAGGCATCCACCACTTTCTCCTTGGCGATACGCTTCACGTCCGAGAAATCCATCACCATGCCTTGTTCCGACTGCCCCTCGGTGGTGATGATATTGCCGGATAGCGTGATCTCGATGGCATAGCGGTGCCCGTGCAGGTGCTTGCACTGGCTGTTATGGTTGGGAATGCGGTGTCCGGCATCGAATTCCAGTCGGCGGGTGATGAACATGATGGGTACGATTATTTGACTGGTGCGGATTATACCCCGTCAGCCCTTGAAGGTCGCGGCGCGCCGCAGGAATTCGCGCAGCATCGCTTCGTCGTGATCCCCGCCATAGCGCAGCGCGCTGTATCGCACCGCAAGGTCGCGGATGCTCTCGGCGAGGTCGGGGCGCACGGCGGCGATGCGTACGGCATAGTCTTGCGGCCCTTCGTGCGCGGCGCGGGGCAGTCCGGACTTCGCCAGCTTGCGGCATAGTCTGAGCCAGGAGGCCTGAACTTTGTCCGGCTGGCGCTTGATGAGATGGCGCAGCATGAACAGGGCGAACAGCGTGATCACCAGCCCCACGCCGAGCGACATGTTCAGCGCGAGTTTCTGCCAGGTGATGTCTTCCATGCCGAGGCGGGTGAGGAAGGCGAACTGGAGTTCGCTGTCGTAGCCCAGCACCCACTGGTTCCAGCGGTTGGCCAGCGAGTCCCAGTTCAGGCGCAGCTCGCGCAGCCATTGCGGCGGGTTGCGCGCCATGAAAGGCAGCGCGGCGGCGTCCGTTACCGCCGCGGCAAGGTTCCGTTCGACGCGTGCCGGGGCGATGGCCGCGGTCGGGTCGACGCGTACCCAGCCTTGTCCGGCGAGCCATACTTCCGCCCAGGCGTGGGCATCGGACTGGCGCACGATGTAATAGTCGCCCACGTCGTTGTATTCGCCGCCTTGATAGCCGGTGACCACGCGTGCGGGGATGTGCGCGGCCCGCATCAGGAACACGAAGCTGGAGGCATAGTGTTCGCAGAAACCTTGGCGTGTCGTGAAGAGGAATTCGTCGATGCTGTTCATGCCTGGCAACAGCGGCGGCTCCAGCGTATAGCGGAAGTTTTCGTGGCTGAAGTAGTCGAGTGCGCGGCGCACGACGGCTTCTTCGTTCGCGGCGACTGCGCGCCATTGCTGCGCGAGTTCGCGCGCACGCGGGTTGGTCGATGGCGGCAGCTGCAAGGCGCGCTTCAGCTGGCGTTCCGGTTCCGACGGATTGGCGCGATAACTCAGGAACGAGCGCACCTCGTAGCGCAGTCGCGCCTTCACCGGTTCCTGGCGCAGCAGCCGGAAATCATAGGTTAGCCGAGCCGGGATGGAGATGCGCTCGGGCATCTCCAGCGCAAACAGCCAGCGCTTGTTGTGCGGTTCGAGCGTCACGCTGTAGTCGATGGGCTGGCTGGTCTCGGTGAACTGCGGAGCGTCAGCGGGAGTCGCCGGGCCGGGCGTCCAGGTGCGTCCATCGAACTGCATCAGCACCGGACCGCGCCAGTACATCTGGTCGCGGCGCAGCGGTGAGCCTGCGTAGGTGACGCGGAATGCCACTTCGTCGGACAGCGACAGCCTGCTGATGCTGCCCGGCGCCATGTTGTCCGTAAGCCCGCTACTGGCGAAGGCATCCTGGGGTAGCCCCCACAGCGGCCCCTGTACGCGCGGGAACAGGACGAACAGCACCAGCGTCAGCGGGATCGCTTGCAGCAGCAATGTGCCGGCGACGCGCAAGCGCGGCCTGAGCGCAATGCCCGGCGCGTACATATGCACCCAGGTGGTGACGATGGTCAGCAGGGTGGCGAGCATGTACAGCGCGGTGGGGATGCTCTGCGAGTAGAAGAAGTTGGTGATGACGATGAAACAGGCGAGGTACACCAGCACCATCGCGTCTCGCGCGCCGCGCAGCTCCATGAACTTCAGCGTGGTGAGCAGGATCAGCAGCGTGACGCCGACCTCGCGGCCAAACAGTGTGTGGAACTGGACCAGGAGGCCGGCCACACTGGCGAAAGTGAGTGACGTCAGCAGCCAGCGCGGGGGCAGCGATTGATCACTCCAGTTGAGGTAGGCGCGCCAGGCGAGCAGGGCTGCACAGAGCGCGTTGACCCATGGCGGCAGGTGATCGGCATGCGGAGCCGAGACCATCAGGATGCTGAGCAGCAGGCCGTAGATGAGCGGCTTGTTCATGGCTTTTCATCCAGTCCGAACAGCGCGAGGCGGCGCAGGCATTCGTCGTGCTGTGCGCTGCCGCTGCCGGGCGGGAGTTCGCCGTCGGGCAGTTTCAATCCGTAGCGCAGGCCTTGCGATTCGGCGTCCAGCACCCAGCGCGCCATGCGCGCCAGCTTGCCCTCGGTATCGGGTTCGGGGGCGGCGGCGAAATCCAGCCACAGCTCCTCGCCGGCCAGCGCCGAGAATTGTTTGACCTGAAGGCCCTGTCCCCTTGCATAGGCTTTCCACGCGATGCGCGGCAGGGCGTCGCCCTCGACGTAGACGCGCAGACCGGCGAAGTCGTCGTCGCCCGCAATGGGGCGCCTGCCTGTGCCGTCCGGCACATTGCCTGCCGGGAGTGGCGCTGCCGGCAAGGGCTTGGGATAGACCAGGCAGCGCGCGTCGAAATGCAGGTATGACCAGGCATGGAACAGGCCGAGCGGAAACTCGGTGTACAGCGTCAATCTTCCCGGCTGAAGCCAGCCTCGTCGCGCGGTGGGCAGCGGGAGGATGACTTCTCGCTCCTGCTGGGCGGGCACGTCGAAACTGACCGTGTTGCCGCTGTCGTTGCGCAGAGTGAGCTGGTAACGATCCGTCGCGCCGGGATTGCGGAAATGGAAAACGAAGCGCGCGGTCTCGCCGCTGAACACGGCGGCAGTGCGTCCGGCGCGGATCTCCAGGTGGGCCAGGTTGCGGAAGGCGTGCAGCATGGACATCACCGCCATCATCGCCAGCAGGAAGGTCAGCACATAACCCAGGCTCAGGCTGTAGTTGATGTCGCCGAGCAGCATCAGCACCAGCAGGAAGCCGAGCGCCAGCCCCTGCCGCGTCGGCAAAATGTAGATGCTGCGCTGCGTGAGGATCAACGTCCCGTCATGGATGCGCTGACGGCGCAACGCCCAGGCGGTAAAACGTTGTTCGAGCGCGTTCATCACGCCGTCAGCGATGATTCCGCACAGCGGAACGTTTGCCTCCTCTCCCGCACGCGGGATAACCAGCGACTTGCCCGCTCGCGGGCTTAGTCGACTGGCTAGTTGTTTCACCAGAGGATTGAGGAGAGGGGGCGGATAGGGCGGCGGCCATATCCGTTACGGGATGGGTACCGCCTCGATCAGTTCGCGCGCCAGCGCATCGCCGCTCTGGTTGGCGCGTTCGCCGGTGGTTTGCAGGCGATGGCTGACCACGCCAGGCAGCACGGCCTGCACGTCCTCCGGCAGCACGGCATTGCGCCCGTCGATCAGCGCCCAGGCGCGCGCGGCGGCAAGCAGGGCGAGTCCGGCGCGCGGGCTGAGGCCGTGGGCGTAGCGCGTCGCTTCGCGGGTATGGCGCAGGATGGCCTGGATGTAGTCGAGCAGCGCGGACGAGACGAACACCTCCCTGACGCGCTGTTGCAGGGCGAGCAATTCCGCACCTTCCATGCGGGGCCTGAGCTGGGCGACGAGCTCGCGGCGGTCTACGCCGGAGAGCAGGCCGCGTTCCGCCTGCGCGTCGGGGTAGCCCATATGGATGCGCATCATGAAGCGGTCGAGTTGCGACTCGGGCAGCGGAAAGGTGCCGACCTGGTAGGCGGGATTCTGCGTGGCGATGACGAAGAACGGCACGGGCAGCGGCCTCGTCGAGCCCTCGATGGTCACCTGGCGTTCCTCCATCGCCTCCAGCAGGGCGCTCTGGGCCTTGGGCGTAGCGCGGTTCACTTCGTCGGCGAGGATCATCTGCGCGAAGATCGGCCCGGGGTGGAACTTGAATTCGCCTCCCGAGGGACTGGCGGCGTCGCGTTGATACACCGAGACGCCCAGGATATCGGCGGGCAGCAGGTCGCTGGTGAACTGGATGCGCTGGAATTGCAGGCCCAGCGTGCGCGCCAGTACATGGGCCAGCGTGGTCTTGCCTACACCCGGCATGTCCTCGATCAGCAGATGGCCGTGCGCCAGCAGGCAAGCGAGTGCCAGGCGGATCTGACGCGGCTTGCCGGCGATGACCTGCTCGGCCTGGCGGATGACGTTTTCGAGGGACTGGTTCATTAATATCGCCTTGCGGTTCAAATCAAAATTGCCGCGACCACATGGCGGTCTTCCGCCACCAGGATGTTGTAGGTGCGGCAGGCTGCCGGGGTGTCCATGAATTCGACGGCGATGCCCGCGTTGGTCAGCGCGCGGTAGAGCTGCGGGTGGGCGAAGCGCTGGCGCGACCCGGTGCCGAACAGCAGCACTTCCGGCTTGAGGGCGAGGAACCAGGCGAAATCGTCCTCGGTCAGGGCGTCGAAATCGGCAACCTTCCAGTCGCTGCGCACTTCATCGGCAAGCACCACGACGCTGGCGTCGAAGCGTTCGCCGCTGACCATCACGTAGCCGGTGCCGTGCGCGGTGAACATTTTGGTGTCGCCCAGACGGGTCAAATGCATCTTCAAGGCCGTTCTCCATTCGATTTGCCGCATGGGGGGCTGGACAGGTAAAATCCCGCCCCTTGCGGGGATTGTGTGCATGGCCGGATTCTACACCGGGCGGCCGCGCGTTGCCCCGGACCAATTTGAGTGAGAGATCGTGAAACCCATCCTGAAATCGAACAAGCTTTCCAACGTGTGCTACGACATCCGCGGGCCGGTGATGGAGCGCTCCAAGCAGATGGAGGAGGAAGGCCAGCGCATCATCAAGCTAAATATCGGCAACCTCGCGCCGTTCGGTTTCGAGGCGCCGGAAGAGATCCAGCAGGACGTGATCCTGAACCTGCCGAATTCGTCCGGCTATTCCGATTCCAAGGGCATGTTCGCGGCGCGCAAGGCGATCATGCACTACACCCAGTCGAAGAACATCAGGGGCGTGGGGCTGGACGACATCTACATCGGCAACGGCGCGTCCGAATTGATCGTGATGTCCATGCAGGGGCTGCTCAACACCGGCGACGAAGTGCTGGTGCCGGCGCCCGACTATCCGCTGTGGACGGCGGCGGTCACGCTGGCGGGTGGCACGCCGCGCCACTACATCTGCGACGAAGCCAACGAGTGGATGCCGGACCTGGCCGACATGCGCAGCAAGATCACGCCGAACACCCGCGCCATCGTCGTCATCAACCCGAACAACCCGACCGGGGCGCTGTACTCGGACGAGATGCTGAAGGGGATCATCCAGATCGCGCGCGAGCACCAGCTGATCATCTTCGCCGACGAGATCTACGACAAGATGCTGTACGACGGCGCGACGCATACTTCCATGGCTTCGCTGGCGGACGACGTGCTGTTCGTGACCATGAACGGCCTGTCGAAGAACTACCGTGCCTGCGGCTACCGCGTCGGCTGGATGGTGATCTCCGGCGAGAAGAAGCACGCGCAGGACTACATCAACGGCCTGACCATCCTCGCTTCGATGCGTCTGTGTTCCAACGTGCCGGGACAGTTCGCGATCCAGACCGCGCTGGGCGGCTACCAGAGCATCAACGACCTGGTGGCGCCGGGTGGACGCCTGTGCAGGCAGCGCGACCTGGCTTGGAAGCTGCTGACCGAGATCCCCGGCGTGAGCTGCGTCAAGCCTAAGGCGGGTCTGTACCTGTTCCCGCGCCTCGATCCCGAGGTCTATCCGATCAAGAACGACCAGCAGTTCATCCTCGAATTGCTGGAAGAGGAGAAGGTCCTGGTAGTGCAGGGCACCGGCTTCAACTGGCCGAACACCGACCACTTCCGCGTGGTGTTCCTGCCCAATACGGACGACCTGACCGACGCCATGGGGCGCATCGCGCGCTTCCTGGAAAACTATCGCAAGAAGCACGGCACCAATTAACTAGGTAAACGAAATATGAGCATCAAGCCAATCAACGTAGGACTCTTGGGTATCGGCACTGTGGGCGGCGGCACCTTCACCGTGCTGCAGCGCAATGCAGAGGAAATCACGCGCCGCGCCGGCCGTCCCATCCGCATCACCGTGGTGGCCGACCGCAACCTGGATCTGGCGAAGAGCGTCACGGGCGGCGCCTGCCGCGTGACCGACGATGCATTCGCGGTGGTGAACGATCCGGAAGTGGACATCGTCGTCGAACTCATCGGCGGCTACGGCGTGGCCAAAGAGCTGGTGCTGAAGGCGATTTCCAACGGCAAGCACGTGGTCACCGCGAACAAGGCGCTGCTCGCCACATCCGGCAACGAGATTTTCAAGGACGCGCAGGACAAGGGCGTGATGGTCGCGTTCGAGGCGGCGGTCGCAGGCGGCATCCCCATCATCAAGGCGGTGCGTGAAGGCCTCACGGCGAACCGCATCGAGTGGATCGCGGGCATCATCAACGGCACCACCAACTTCATCCTGTCCGAGATGCGCGACAAGGGTTTGAGTTTCGACACCGTGCTGAAAGAGGCGCAGCGTCTGGGTTACGCCGAGGCCGACCCGACCTTCGACATCGAAGGCGTGGACGCGGCACACAAGATCACCATCCTGTCCGCGCTCGCGTTCGGCATCCCGATGCAGTTCGACAAGGCGCATGTGGAAGGCATCTCCAAACTGGATGCCGCCGACATCAAGTATGCGGAACAGCTCGGCTACCGCATCAAGCTGCTGGGCATCACCAAGCGCACTGCGGAAGGCGTGGAGTTGCGCGTGCATCCCACGCTGATCCCGGCCAAGCGCCTGATCGCCAACGTCGAAGGCGCGATGAACGCCGTGCTGGTGCAGGGCGACGCCGTCGGCGCGACGCTGTACTACGGCAAGGGCGCGGGCGCCGAGCCGACCGCCAGCGCGGTGATCGCCGACCTGGTGGACGTGACGCGCATGCAGACCTCCGATCCGGAGAACCGCGTGCCGCATCTCGCGTTCCAGCCGGATGCGATGGCCGACCTGAAGATCCTGCCGATGGACGACGTGACGACCAGCTACTACCTGCGCCTGCGCGTGCAGGACAAGCCGGGCGTGCTGGCCGACATCACCCGCATCCTCGCCGACGAGCAGATCTCCATCGACGCCGTGATCCAGAAGGAACCGGGCGAAGGCGAAGAGCAGACCGACCTCATCATGCTGACCCACCAGACGCGCGAGAAGCGCATCAACGCCGCGATCGCGAAGATCGAGGCGCTGGGCGTGGTGGCAGGGAAAGTAACCAAGCTGCGGATGGAAGAGCTCGGAAAATAACATGGAGCAATATCGAATCCTGTTCGATTCTCTGGAATGGCAGGACGGGATTCATGGAGCAAGGTTCAAGGCATTTCGCGATGGTGCAAAACAGCTTCGTCTGCTTGAGTTCACCTCCGAATTTGTCGCCTGACTGGTGCGAAAAAGGGCATGTCGGATTTGTGATTCAGGGTGAACTTGAGATCGATTTTCACGGACATCTTGTGCGCTACCCGGAGGGCTCTGGAATCTTTATTCCAGCCGGCGCGGAAAGTGGACATAAGGCACGTTCGATAACGCCATCTGTTCTGTTGTTTCTGGTTGAAGATATTTAACAACTCCCCTCGCCCGCTTGCGGGAGAGGGGGCGGGGGAGAGGGGCGCAGATTCCACCCTCTCCCTAACCCTCTCCCTGCAAGGGAGAGGGAACTGATGAGGTAGTTTTAAATGAAATACATCTCCACACGCGGCAATGCGCCCGCAAAGACTTTCACCGAAATCCTGCTGGGCGGCCTCGCGCCCGACGGCGGCCTGTACCTGCCCGAACAATACCCGCAGGTGACGCGCGCCGAGCTGGATGCGTGGCGCAAGCTGTCGTATGCCGAGCTCGCCTACGCGGTGCTGTCCAAGTTCGCCACCGACATCCCGGCGGCCGACCTGAAGGCGATTATCGACAAGACATACACGGCGACCGTATACAGCAACGGCCGCGCCGACAGCGATGCCACCCAGATCACTCCGTTGCGCAAGCTGGATGACGGCGTGTTCATTCTCGAACTTTCCAACGGCCCGACGCTGGCGTTCAAGGACATGGCGATGCAGTTGCTGGGCAACCTGTTCGAGTATGCGCTGGGCAAGCAGAACGAGGAGCTGAACATTCTCGGCGCGACCTCGGGCGATACCGGCTCCGCTGCCGAATACGCGATGCGCGGCAAGAAGGGCCTGCGGGTCTTTATGTTGTCTCCCAATGGGAAAATGTCGAGCTTCCAGCGCGCGCAGATGTATTCGCTGCAAGACCCGAACATCCACAACATCGCGATCGAAGGCATGTTCGACGACGCTCAGGACATGGTGAAGGCGGTGTCCAACGACCACGCGTTCAAGGCCAAGTACAAGATCGGCACGGTGAACTCGATCAACTGGGCGCGCGTGTCGGCACAGATCGTTTACTACTTCAAGGGCTACTTCGCCGCGACTCAATCCAACGACGAGCAGGTGGCGTTCTCGGTGCCGTCCGGCAACTTCGGCAACATCTGCGCCGGCCACATCGCGCGCATGATGGGCCTGCCCATCGGTCAGTTGATCCTCGCAACCAACGAGAACGACGTGCTGGACGAGTTCTTCCGCACCGGCGTGTACCGTCCGCGCGACACCAAGCACACCTACGAGACCAGCAGCCCGTCGATGGACATCTCCAAGGCTTCCAACTTCGAGCGCTTCGTGTTCGACTTGGTCGGGCGCGACGGCGCGAAGGTGCGCGAGTTCTGGAGCAAGGTGGACGCGGGCGGCTCGTTCGACATCAAGGGTACGGAATACTGGAACGACCTGCCGAAGTTCGATTTCGCCTCCGGCAAGAGCACGCATTTCGACCGTCTCAACACCATCCGCGAGGTGTGGGAAGAGTACGGCGTGATGATCGACACCCACACCGCCGACGGCCTGAAGGTCGGTCTGGAGCAGCGCCGCCCCAGCCTGCCCCTGGTCTGCCTGGAGACCGCGCTGCCCGCTAAGTTCGCCGAGACCATCCAGGAGGCGCTGGGTTGCCAGCCGGAGCGTCCCGCCAAGCTGGACGGCATCGAAGACCTGCCGCAACGCTGCGAAGTGATGGACGCGGATGTGGTGAAACTCAAGGCTTACATCGCCGCGCACGTTCCCAATTAGCCCTTTCGTGTACGAGGCAGAGGCATGAACAATCTCATCCTGCTTATCCTCTGCTTTGTCGCCGGCATGCTGCTGCGCCGTTTCAGGCGCATGCCGGACAATGCGCCCGCGACGCTCAACAGTTTCATCATCCACGTCTCGCTGCCGGCGCTGACGCTGCTCTACATCCACGGGCTGCGATTGTCCGGCGACGTGCTGTTGGTCGCGGCGATGGCTTGGCTGGTGTTCGGGCTGTCGGCGGGATGCTTCTGGCTCATCGGACGCTGGCTGGAGTTGCCGCGCGCCACGACTGGGGCGCTGGTCGTGGTCGGCGGGCTGGGAAACACCTCATTCTTCGGGTTGCCGATGGTCGAGGCCTACTATGGCGCAGATGGGCTCCCCACGGCCATTGTGGCCGACCAGCTCGGTTCTTTCTTTGTCTTGTCCATTCTTGGAATTGCGGTCGCCGGCATCTATTCATCAGGGCGGCCAACTGCAGCGGAGATCGTGCTGCGCATCGTGCGCTTTCCGCCGTTCATCGCACTGGTCGTTGCCTTTGCGCTGATCCCGGTCGAGTATGCGCCGTGGTTTACCGCCTTGCTGAAACGCCTCGGCGACACGCTGGCCCCGCTGGCCTTGCTGTCGGTGGGTATGCAACTGCGGCTCGGGCACGTCGCGGAGCACGGGCGCAATCTTGCGCTGGGACTCGGTTTCAAGCTGCTGCTGGCGCCGTTGGCGATATATCTCTTGTATGTGCAGGTATTCGGTGCGCAGGGACAGGCGATCCAGGTGACGCTGTTCGAGGCGGCGATGCCGCCGATGATCACTGCGGCCATCGTGGCGTCGGAGCACGACCTCGACCCGCCGCTGGCGAACCTGATGGTAGCGGTGGGATTGCTGATTTCATTTGTCACGCTGTATGGCTGGTGGCGGTGGCTTTCCGGCGTTTGAGCCGGGACGCGTATCGCTGCATGAGTGAGGGAAGGAAGACGAAATGCTGACAACGACTGGTTCGAAGATGAGCCGATTCATCGGTACCGGGGCACTGCTCGCCCTGCTGGCAGCGGGCGCACTGTCCGCCTGTTCGAAGAAGGAACAGACGCAGGCTGCACCCAAGCCCGCTGCGAAACCCGCCTTGACGGTACGTGCGGTGCAGACCGCGCCCGCACAGTGGGCGCGGACGCTCTCCGCCAACGGCAGCGTGCTGCCCTGGCAGGAGGCCGTGATCGGCGCGCAGCTGCCGGGATTGCGCATCATGGAGGTCAAGGCCGGCATCGGCGACTGGGTGAAGCAGGGCGATGTGCTGCTGACGCTGGGCAACCGGACGCCAACGGGCGGGAACTACATACAGGGGCGCGTCATTGCGCCGGACGATGGCGTGATCTCGGCAGCGAATGCCAGCGTCGGCTCGACGGTGCAACCCGGGACCGAACTGTTCCGGCTGATCCGCAAGGGCCGCCTGGAATGGCGCGCCGAACTGACCGCCGATGAACTGATGACGCTGCGCAAGGGCATGGCCGCGGAGATCACCGTGGGCGAGGGACGTACCGTCAAGGGCCGCGTGCGCGCGATCTCGCCCGCGGTCGACCCGCAGACCCGGTACGGCCATGCGCTGGTGGATCTGCCGAACAATGCCGGCCTGATCGCCGGATTGTTTGCGCGCGGCGAGATCATGCTGGGAGCGCCGCACACCGTCGCGCAGACGCTGCCGCAGTCGGCCGTGGTTCAGCGCAATGGCGCGGCGTATGTCTATGTCATCGGCGCGGACGGCAAGGTGCACGAGCGCCAGGTCGATGTCGGCCCGCGCTTCGAAGACCGCATCGAGATCACCTCCGGCCTGGAGCCCGGCGCCCCCGTTGCAGAGTCGGGCGGTGCGTTCCTGGCCGACGGTGATCTGGTGCGGGTCGTCACGGAATAAAACTGGTGGATGCCTCGGAAAATTCGCTTTTGCGGGATGGAGCGCAAGGAGCCGCGCAGCGAACGACGAGAAAACCATGTTTCGGTGAGACTAACCTTCAGGTTATGTCGGAACCACATACCATGCCGGTAGGTGAGGAGTGAGCGACAACGGCGTTGCGGTGGAGACTTACCTTCAGGTTAGTCGCAACCAACACGTGACGCAGCGATTCGCCCGCAAAATGAATTTGACGAGGTATCCATGAACGTTTCCGCGTGGTCGATACGCAACCCTATCCCGGCGGTGCTCGCCTTCGTGATGCTCACGCTGATGGGCATCATGGGCTTCAACGCGATGAAGATTCAGCAGTTCCCGGATGTCGACCTGCCGATGGTCACGGTCAATGCGTCGCTGCCCGGTGCTTCCCCCGTGCAGATGGAGACCGAGGTCGCGCGCAAGCTTGAGAATTCGCTGGCGAACACGCAGGGGCTGAAGCACCTGTACACCAAGATACTCGACGGCACCGTCATCATCACCGCCGAGTTCCGGCTGGAGAAGAACACGCAGGAGGCGGTGGACGATGTGCGTGCCGCGGTGACGCGTGTTCGTGCAGACCTGCCGCGCGACCTGCGCGACCCGACCGTCGCCAAGGTCGAGATGAGCGGCCTGCCCATCCTGACCTACACCATCTCGTCGCCGCGCATGAGGGAAGAGGAGTTGTCCTGGTTCGTCGACAACACCGTGACCAAATCGCTGCTCGCAGTGCGCGGCGTCGGTGCGGTCAGCCGCGTCGGCGGAGTGACGCGTGAGATCAGCGTCGAGCTCGACCCCGCACGGCTGCTGGCGCTGAACGCGACTGCGGCGGACGTTTCCAAGCAGCTGCGAGACATCCAGCAGGAGGCCTCCGGCGGGCGCGTCGACATCGGCGGCAGCGAGCAGTCGGTGCGCACCATCGCGACGGTCGCAACGGCGGAACAGCTCGCAGCCATGCAGATACACCTGCCCGACGGCCGCAGCATCCGTCTCGATCAGATCGCCACGGTCAGGGACAGCATCGCCGAGCGGCGCACCGCCGCGCTGCTCAACGGTCGCGAGGTGGTCGGCTTCGAGATCAGCCGCGCGCGCGGCTACGGCGAGGTCGAGGTCGCCGAAGGTGTGGCGAAGGTGCTGGCGCGCCTGAAGGCCGACCATCCCGATGTCGTCATCACCGAGGCCTTCAACTTTGTCGATCCGGTGGCCGAGAACTACGAGGGTTCGATGCATCTGCTGTACGAGGGGGCGGCGCTCGCGGTGCTGGTCGTGCTGGCCTTCCTGCGCAACGTGCGCGCCACCGTCGTGGCCGCGACCGCGTTGCCGCTGGCGGTGATCCCGACTTTCGCCGTGATGTACTTCATGGGCTTCTCGATCAACGTGGTGACACTGCTGTCGCTGTCCCTGGTAGTCGGCGTGCTGGTGGACGATGCCATCGTCGAGATCGAGAACATCATGCGCCATCTCGAGATGGGCAAGACACCGTACCAGGCTGCAATGGAAGCGGCAGACGAGATCGGGCTCGCGGTGATCGCCACGACCTTCACGCTGATCGCCGTGTTCCTGCCGACCGCGTTCATGAGCGGCGTGGCGGGCAAGTTCTTCGTGCAGTTCGGCTGGACCGCAGCTATCGCGGTGTTCTTCTCGCTGGTGGTCGCGCGCATGCTGACGCCGATGATGTCGGCCTACATCCTGCGGGCGCGCACCGCGCACCAACTGCCGTCGTGGATCGTCCTTTACCTCAAATGGGCGGCGTTCTGCCTGAAGCATCGCGTACTCACCACGCTCGGAGCTGCGGTGTTCTTCTTCGGCTCGTTCGCCCTGGTACCTCTGCTGCCCACTGGCTTCATGCCGCCTGACGACCTGTCGCAGTCGCAGGTGACTCTCACCATGCCTCCCGGCAGCCGTTTCGAGGACACCTACCATATGGCGGAACAGGCGCGCCATCTCATCGAGAAGAACCCGCACGTGAAACTGATCTACACCGCTGTCGGCGGCGGCAGCTCCGGAGGCGACCCGTTCGCGCCGCGCGCCGGCGGCGACGTGCGCAAGGCGACGCTGACGCTCAACCTCACGCCGCGCAAGGAGCGCAATATCCGCAAGCAGGTCATCGAGGCGCAGTTGCGCGAGGCGCTGACCGCGTTGCCCGGCGTGCGCGTCAAGGTCGGTCTGGCCTCCTCGAACGAGAAATACGTGCTGGTGCTGGCGGGCGAGGACGGACAGGCATTGGAGGAACATGCGCAGAAGGTCGCGCGCGACCTGCGCACCATTCCCGGCATCGGCAACGTCACCTCGACCTCCGCCTTGGTGCGTCCGGAACTGGTGGTGCGGCCGGACTTTGCGAAGGCGGCGGACCTCGGCGTGACCTCGGCCGCCATCGCCGATACGCTGCGCATCGCCACCGCGGGCGATTACGACCAGGCGCTGGCCAAGCTGAACCTCTCGGATCGTCAGATTCCGGTCGTGGTGAAGCTGCGCGCCGATGCGCGCCAGGACATCGAACTGCTGTCGCGCCTGGTGGTGCACGGCAAGCACGGTCCGGTGATGCTGGGCAACGTCGCGGACATCGGCATCGAGAGCGGCCCCGCGCAGATCGACCGCTACGACCGCATGCGCAACATCAATTTCGAGATCGAACTCAACCAGCAGCCGCTGGGCGAGGTCGAGGCGCAGGCGATGGCGCTGCCCAGCCTGAAGGAACTGCCGCGCGGCATCACCGTCGCAACGGTAGGCGACGCCGAGGCGATGGCCGAGCTGTTCGCAAGCTTCGGGCTGGCGATGCTGACCGGCATTCTGTGCATCTACATTGTGCTGGTGCTGCTGTTCAAGGACTTCGTGCAGCCGGTGACCATCCTGGCCGCGCTGGTGCTGTCGGTGCCGGGGGCGTTTCTCGCGCTGTTCGTCACGCATACCGCGCTGTCCATGCCGTCGATGATCGGTCTCATCATGCTGATGGGCATCGCCACGAAGAACTCCATCCTGCTGGTGGAATACGCCACCGTGTCGCGCCGCGAGCGCGGCATGGACCGGGCCGAGGCCATCATCGACGCATGCCGGAAACGCGCGCGCCCCATCGTGATGACGACGATGGCGATGGGTGCGGGCATGCTGCCCGTCGCGCTCGGTATCGGCGTCGACCCGAGCTTCCGTGCGCCGATGGCCATCGTCGTGATCGGTGGCCTGATCACCTCCACCTTCCTCAGTCTGCTGGTGATCCCGGTGGTGTTTACCTATGTGGACGATGTGGTGCAGTTCCTGAGCCGCCGGTTCAAACGCAGGCACGCGCACGCATGAACGTCCTGGACGAGCTCAAGGCAGCGGTTTTGCGCTCGTCCGGAGCCCTCAATATGAGGGAGATACCTACTATTCCCGAACCGGGCACTATGCTCTACTAGCCCCGCCGAGTGCTTCTGCCCGACTGGCGCAGGGCTCCATCCCGTTGCGTCCGATGGATGGACGATGCACGGCATCATTGACTCTGTGGAACGCGGGGCAATCCATGAGGAACTCTCTGCAAAGATTGCAGTACAGGCTGGGCAGGCAGGGGCTGTTCGTCCGGGACGGTCTGGCGCTGACATGGCAAGCTTTGGGCAGTCTCCCCGCGATATCGAAACTGCCGGTTCGCCGCGCCTTCTACAAGCAGTTGTTATTCAGCGGTATCCAGTCGATGGGTTACGTAGGCGCCATCGGGATCCTGTCCGGACTGATCCTGGTGGTTCAAGTCCACAATCTGATCGGACACAACGAGCTGCTGACGTTGCATGTACTGATCTGGGTCATCGTGCGCGAACTGGGGCCGTTGCTGGCGGCTATCGTCATCATTAGCCGTAGCAGTTCGGCTATTGCGAGTGAACTTGCCGCGATGCAGGTCAATGGCGAGATCGACTGCTTGCGGCGCATGGGTGTGTCCCCCGTCTCGTATATGGTCATGCCCAGAATACTGGGCATGACCCTCGCAAGCCTGGCGCTGGCGTTCTACTTTCAGGTGGTCGCGATCGGTACCGGTATGGTGGTGAGCTCATGGATGCTGGACCTTGCGTTGATGAATGAAGCTGCCAACTTTTTCGACATGATCAGCTTCCTCGAGATGACCATCGCAGTTCTGAAAAGCGTCTGTTTCGGAGTGATCGTGTCTGCGGCTTCCTGCTATTACGGACTGGCGATCAAGCGCGCGCTGACTGAAATACCCAAAGCCGCTTCACGCGCGGTGATAAGGAGTCTATTGGCCGTGTTCGTGTGTGACGGCGTGATCACGATGCTGTTCTTCTGACATGACAGTCCTTCTGCAATTTGACGGAGTGGCGTGCCCGGACTTGGCGAGGCCCTATTCTTTCTCTTTGAATGAAGGCGACGCCCGTTTGCTGAAGGTGGCTTCTGAGGCCGAGAAGGACGCGGTGATAGGCGTGGCGCTGGGGAAAAGAAGATGCACCGAGGGCGTCATCCTGGTGCAAGGTGTGCCGTTGGACGAGAGCAGGCCGGGCTGCATCGGCTGGGTCGCCGCGAACGGCGGCCTGATCAGCAACCTGAAGGTCTGGGAGAACGTGACGCTGCCATTGTGGTACCACGGAAAACATACGGCGGCCGAAACGGAGCAGAGGGTGGCGCAGTGGTTGTCGGTGCTGGGCATGGTCGAGGCTGACCGGGAGCCATTCATGGCGTCTCCACCAGACAGGTTGTTATCCTTGCAGCGCAAATTGGCGGGACTGATGCGCGCGTTGGTGCAAAGCCCGCTGGTGTTGGTGGTGGATTCCGCGGTGTTCAAGGGTGTCGACCCGCGCATGGCCGCGGTCTGGGAGACCGCATTGGAGCGCTACGCGGCACAGGGCGGGGCAGTACTGGCAGTCTCGGACGATGAAGCCGCATTACCCTGGAAGATTATCGAGTGAGGCCGGCATGACGTTATTGGCGGACAAGGATAAGCGCTTCAAGAATCTATTCGGCAGGGCCGCCATCTTCCTGGTGCTGGCCGTATCGGGTATTGCGCTGACCTTTGTGATGGCGGGGGTGAAGAAGGGCATCTTTACCGCGAAGTCCTCCATATATTTCGTCGCCGAAAGCGGGCAGGACCTGAGTGAAGGGATGCCGGTGAAATTGAGCGGATTCAAGATCGGCACCGTCAAGAACCTGTCGCTGGACGAGGTCGGGCGCGTCCAGGTCGAGGCAGGCATCGAGCAAAAATATCTTCCGCTGATCAAGGAGGATTCGGTGGCGCGGCTGATAAAGGGAGGCGTGATCGGCGGCGATGTCATTCTGGAGATCAGTCGCGGTTCTGAAGGGAAGAGGGCATTGGCGCCCGGCGGCACCATACGCTTCGAGCGGACGGGGGGAGTGGAAGATGTGGCACTGGAGCTGCGCGACCGGCTGCTGCCGATCTTCGGCGATTTGCAGCAGTTGCTGAACGATCCCCAAGGAGACCTGCGCCAGACGCTGAAAAATCTGCGGGAATTCTCCGCGGAGATGCGCGTGACCCGCGAGCGTCTCGATGCTTTGCTCGAGCACGCAGATGTCGCCGTGACCGGGGAGGCGGTACCCATGCTGCACTCGCTGCGGCAATCGGCCAGCCAGCTCGAGCAGTCCTTGCCGGTTCTGGTTTATAAGGCGGATAGCACGCTGGACAACCTGAAGCAGACCAGCGAGACGATCAGGAGCGTAGCGGAGCAATCGGCGCCCCAGGTGCCGGGACTGATCGGAAAGACGCGCGACATCGTGGATGGAGTGAGCACAAGCTGGCCGGTGAAGAACATGATGCCGCTGCCGGAAAGCGGTCCCGTGAAGATGGACAGCCATGACTAAACGATTCCTGTCGATCATGGCGCTTGCAATGATGGCCGCATGCGGCAGCCCGCCGCCGCGCCTGCCGTTCGCCCTGGAGCGGGCGCAGACTGTGGATCAGGATGCCCGTCGCGCGCTGCGGATGGGAGACGCAAAGAATGCGCGGATATTGTTCTCCCAATCATTGACGCTTCATCAGTCGGTGGATGACGTGGATGGTGCGGCAAGCGCCCTGATCAGCCTGGCGACGGTATCGCACCAGATGCACGATGATGAGGTGGCCATAAGACTGCTCGATCAGATATTGCTCGACCGGGCTGGTATATATCCGCCGGAATGGCGCGCCACCGCCGCATTCCGCAAGGCGGTCATCCTCGCGGATACGGGAAGGACCGACGAGGCCAGCTCGGTCTTGTCCAGCGCGGACACGCTGTGTGAACGAGATTGCCCATTGCGCTCCGGTATCGACGTGTTGAAGGCGCGCCTGGCTTTGCTCAAGGGCGATGCGGCAGCGGCGCTTGAGCTGGCGCAATCGGTCGCCTCGGCTCAGGGGACCGGCAAGGAAGAGCGGGCCAACGCCTTGAGGATCGTCGCTGCCGCCGAAGAGAAACTGATTCGGCTGGAAGAGGCCTCGCTGCATTACCGGGCCGCGCTCGAACTGGATAAGTCGCTTGCCCTGAGTGGACGCATAGAAGAGGACCTGAACGGCATGGCGCGCGTATCGGCCCATCTGGGGCGCGCCGAGGAAGCGGCGGGTTATGCACGACGCGCGATCGTCGTGCACGATGCCGCACGCAAGAATGCACCTGCTACAATTCCCGCAGCCCCTTGATTGCCTGCAGAGAACAACGAATGACGAACAACATTTGGGATGAACGCTATGCGGGAGAAGACTACCATTTCGGCACCGAACCGAATGCCTTCCTCGCATCGCAGCATGGGTTGCTCAAGCCCGGCATGAGCTGTCTCGCGGTGGCGGACGGCGAGGGACGCAACGGCGTGTGGCTGGCGCAGCAGGGGCTGGATGTGCTTTCGGTGGATGCCTCGCCGGTGGCGCTGGCAAAAGCGAAGAGGCTGGCCGAACGGCGCGGCGTGAAAATGCGGTTCGAACAGGCCGACCTGCTGCAAGACGGCTGGGCTGTCCTGAGCAATGTCGAAGGGGGCGCGAGCCGCTTCGACCTGGTCGTCGCCATCTTTATCCAGTTCGCCTCGCCGGGTCCGCGTGAACGGATGTTCGCCAACATCAAGCGCAGCCTCAAGCCGGGCGGATTACTGCTGTTGCAGGGTTATACGCCGCGCCAGTTGGAGTACAAGACCGGCGGGCCGTCGCAGGTCGAGAACCTCTACACCGAGGCGATGCTTCGCGAGGCGTTTGCCGACATGGAAATCCTGCACCTGCGTGAACATGACGACTTCATTCGAGAGGGCGCGGGACATCACGGGATGTCGGCGCTGATCGACCTGGTGGCGCGCAGACCGGCCGGGTAGCTGCTACTGGCCGAAGACGGTGGCGCGATTGCGGCCGCTCTGCTTGGAGACGTACAGCGCCTTGTCGGCCCGGTTCATCAATTCCACGAGGCCGCCCCCCTTGGCATGTGCCGCGATGCCCACGGAAATCGTGATGCCGCCGATCTGGTCGTTGGTATCGAGGCGGCGGATCTTGCCGTTTTCGATGGCCTGCCGGATCTGCTCCGCGACGACATGCGCGCCCGACAGGTTGGTTTCCGGCAGCAGCACGGCGAATTCCTCGCCGCCCAGTCGCGCGATGGCATCCTGCCCCTTTACCTTCGACTTGAGCGTGTTGGCAACGGCGCCGATGACCTTGTCGCCGAACAAGTGGCCGTAAGTGTCGTTGATCTTCTTGAAGTGGTCGATGTCGATCATCAGCAGGCACAGGCCCTTTGAGAGTGCGGCCTCGTCGGCAAAGATGAGCTGGGTCCGGGTCTCGAAGCCGCGCCGGTTGAGGACACCGGTCAACGGGTCGGTCAGCGCCTCTCCGCGCGCTGATTCGAGTTCCTGGTTCAGCTTCTCCACTTGCTGCTTGCTGGCCTCCAGTTGTGCCTGCAACTGCTGGACTGAGTTGCGCATCTTGTCCGTGTCGCCCGCCATGTTGTTGATCAGCGAGTCCAGCTCCTCGGGGTCCAGGTTGCCCTTCAGCGCGTCGCCGTAGGTCTGCAGGCTGCTGCCGAAATGAAGGGCCTGACGGTCGGTCTCCGCGGTGAATCCGGCCAGTTGAGTCAGCAACTGTTTGATGTCTTTGCGCAATACCTGCTGAACGTCCGCCCCGCTTTCGGAGACATATTGCGCGTAGAGTTTCTCGACGGCCTCGTCATCAAGCCTGGCATCGCTGTTGAGTCGATTGTTCATCGCTTCGCTCAGCGCCGGGTTGATGCCGGTCAGGTGTTCGTACCACACCGCGTAGTTCGGGGGCGTGAACGCTGCGGGATGGCTAGCCATCTTTTGGAGAGCCAAGCGCAAAACCTCAGCGCTTGCGGCGCGTTCACGGGAATATTTCATTGAGGAACCTTAGTGGAAATTACCTTGTTTGCAGAGTGGCTATTCTGCTGAGACGGTACTTTATCCGCGGGGGCACTGCAAGTAAACAGATTTTCATGCTGCGGAGCCGAAAAAAGCCAATCAAATCTGCGCGCGTGCCCAGCGCACGATATTGGTCGCGTCCATCGCACCCGGCTGGCGTGCGATCTCGCGCCCGCCACTGAAGATCGCCAGGGTAGGGATGCTGCGGATATTGAAGCGAGATGCCAGTGCCTGTTCGGCTTCCGTATTCAGCTTCGCGAGACGCATCTCGGGCTCCAACAGCTGCGCAGCCTGCGCGAAGGCGGGCGCCATCATGCGGCAGGGGCCGCACCACGGGGCCCAGAAGTCCACCAGCACGGGGATGTCGTTGCGTGTGACGTGCTGCTCGAAGTTCGCGGCGGTGAGTTCCAGGGGCTGCGCCTGGAACAGCGCCTGCTTGCAATTGCCGCAAATGGGCTGGGATCGCAGTTTGTGCGCAGGCACGCGGTTCACCGTGTCGCAATGCGGGCAGGCGATATGCAGGGCGTCGTTCATGGCATTCCTTTCGGTGGCACTCCCCCGGTAAATGAGGATGATACCGGCGAATTCAACTGTCCGAGAGCGATTTCACCGGGCTGGGGGCGGTCGGGCGGTGCTCCGCGGCCTCGCCGTCCTGGAACAGCCACAGGCTGCCGGGCGGCATGGTGATCCAGGGCTCGTTGTCCGTGAGCGGCTGGGTAGCGATCACCGCCACTCGGTCGCTCGGCGTCGTCACCTCGTTGAAGTCCACCATGACGTCCTCGTCCTTCAGGTGCGCGGTGGTGAACGGCGCACGCCGCACGATATAGCTCAGCTCGGTGGAACAGTGCGCCATCAGCCATTCGCCGTTTGAGAGCAGGAAATTGAAGATGCCCATGCCCGCGAGCGGCTGGACGAGTTCGTGCAGCGCGTTGAACAGCTCGTCTCGCGGCGGAGGGATGTCGTCGAAGCGTTGTCGCAGGCTTTGCAGCAGCCAGCAGAAAATGCGTTCGCTGTCGGTGTTGCCCACGGGCAGGAAGCTGCCGTCGAGCTCGGGCTGGAACTGCGGCAGGTTGCCGTTGTGCGCGAACACCCAGTATCGTCCCCACAGCTCGCGCTGGAAGGGATGGGTGTTCTCCAGCGATACGGTGCCCTGCGTCGCCTTGCGGATATGGGAGATGACGTTGAGCGAACGGATCGGGTAGTTGCGCACCAGCTCGGCGACGGGGGATTGCGCCGAAGGCTGCGGATCGAGGAACAGCCGCACGCCCTTGCCCTCGAAGAAGGCGATGCCCCAGCCGTCGGCATGCACGTCGGTGACCCCGCCGCGCTTCTGGAAGCCGGTGAAGGAAAAGCAGATGTCTGTCGGGACATTACAGTTCATTCCGAGCAGTTGGCACATGATTCCGGATGCTCCTTGGATGTCGTGACGTTGTAGGAGCGGGCCCTGCCCGCGACCGTGTCATTCGCGGGCAGGGCCCGCTCCTACGGCAGGTTTAGCTGAATCTCATCGACAGGTCCACCGCCCGCACGTCCTTGGTCAGCGCGCCGATGGAGATGCGGTCTACGCCGGTCTCGGCGACCTGGCGCACGTTGTCCAGGCCGATGCCGCCCGAGGCTTCGAGTTCGGCTCGCTTGGCGGCATGGTCGACGGCGAGGCGCATGTCCGCGAGCGAGAAATTGTCGAGCAGGATCAGCCGCGCACCGGCGGTGAGCGCCTCGTCGAGCTGGATCATGTTCTCGACCTCGATCTGGACCGGGATGGCGGGCGGAGTGATGCGGAACGCCTGTTCCAGCACTGCGCGGACGCTCCCTGCGGCGGCGATGTGGTTCTCCTTGATCAGCACGCCGTCATAGAGCCCGGTGCGCTGGTTGTATCCCCCTCCGGTATGCACCGCGTATTTCTGCGCCATTCGCAGGCCGGGCAGCGTCTTGCGGGTATCCATGATCCTGGCTTGGGTGCCGGCCACGGCGTCGACATAGCGGCGCGTGAGCGTGGCGGTGGCGGACAGCGTCTGCAAAAAGTTCAGCGCGCAGCGCTCGGCAGTGAGCAGCGCGCGGGCATTGCCGCGCACCCTGCAGAGCTGCTCGTTGGGCTGCACCAGATCGCCTTCCTGCGCGGACCAGTGGATTTCGCAGTTCGGGTCGAGCGTGAGGAAGCACTCTTCCAGCCAGAGCGAGCCGCACAGCACAGCCTCCTGGCGCGTGATGATGTTCGCTGTCGCAGTCTGGGCGGGCGGGATCAGCTGCGCGGTCAGGTCGCCGTCGCGGACGTCCTCTTCGAGGGCGATGCGGACGTTGGCTTGGATGTGGCGGGCAAGGCTCGTATAGGGCATGGTGCGTTCCTTTGAAGATGGGCGCAGTATAGTGGATGACGGGGTGGGGTTGAAATTCCGGTTGTGCTCCCCACCTAGGGCTCATTCGCATCCATTCATGAGGAGTTGGTCGCCATGCGTTTCGACAAGTTCACCACCAAGCTGCAGCAAGCCCTGTCCGATGCCCAGAGCCTGGCCATCGGAGCCGACAACCAGTTCATCGAGCCGCAGCACCTGCTGCTGGCCTTGCTCAACGATAGCGACAGCGGCGCGAGTTCGCTGCTGGCGCGTGCCGGCGGCAACGTCAACGCGCTGAAGGCGTCGCTCAACGACGCCGTGTCGCGACTGCCCAAGGTGGAAGGCCACGGCGGCGAGGTGCAGGTGGGGCGCGACCTGACCAACCTGCTCAACCTGACCGACAAGGAAGCGCAGAAGCGCGGCGACCAGTTCATCGCCAGCGAGATGTTCCTGCTGGCGCTGACCAACGACAAGGGCGAGACCGGGCGGCTGCTCAAGCAGCACGGCGTGTCGCGCGCGCCACTGGAGCAGGCCATCAACGCCGTGCGCGGCGGCGAGTCGGTCGGCAGCCAGGAAGCCGAAGGCCAGCGCGAAGCCCTGAAGAAATACACCCTCGACCTCACCGAGCGCGCCCGCATGGGCAAGCTCGACCCGGTGATCGGCCGCGACGACGAGATCCGCCGCGCCATCCAGGTACTGCAGCGCCGCACCAAGAACAACCCCGTGCTGATCGGCGAACCCGGCGTGGGCAAGACCGCGATCGTCGAAGGCCTGGCGCAGCGCATCGTCAACGACGAAGTGCCGGAGAGCTTGAAGGGTAAGCGCGTGCTGTCGCTGGACATGGCGGCGCTGCTCGCGGGCGCGAAGTACCGCGGCGAATTCGAGGAACGCCTGAAGGCGGTGCTCAAGGAGTTGTCACAGGACGAGGGCAGGAACATCGTGTTCATCGATGAACTGCACACCATGGTGGGCGCGGGCAAGGCCGAAGGTGCGATGGATGCCGGCAACATGCTCAAGCCCGCGCTCGCCCGCGGGGAGCTGCACTGCATCGGTGCGACCACGCTGGACGAATACCGGAAATACATCGAGAAGGACGCCGCCTTGGAGCGCCGCTTCCAGAAGGTGCTGGTGGACGAGCCGACGGTCGAGGCGACCATCGCCATCCTGCGTGGCCTGCAGGAGAAATATGAGCTGCACCACGGCGTGGACATCACCGACCCGGCCATCGTCGCCGCGGCCGAGTTGAGCCACCGCTACATCACCGACCGATTCCTGCCGGACAAGGCCATCGACCTCATCGACGAGGCCGCCGCGCGCATCAAGATGGAGATCGACTCCAAGCCGGAGGTGATGGACAAGCTCGACCGCCGCCTGATCCAGTTGAAAATCGAGCGCGAGGCGGTGAAGAAGGAGAAGGACGAAGCCTCGAAGAAACGTTTGCAACTGATCGAGGACGAGATCGCCAACCTGTCGCGCGAATACGCCGACCTCGAAGAAGTCTGGAAGGCGGAGAAGGGCGCGGCACAGGGCGCAGCGCAGGTGAAGGAAGAGATCGACCAGGTGAAGGCCGAAATGGCAGCGCTGCAGCGAGAAGGCAAGCTGGAGAAGGTGGCCGAGTTGCAATACGGCAAGCTGCCGCAGCTCGAAGCGAAGCTGAAGGAAGCCGCGCAGCGCGAGGCCGAGGGTGGCGCGCAGAAGAACAAGCTGCTGCGTACCCAGGTGGGCGCGGAAGAGATCGCCGAAGTGGTGAGCCGCGCGACCGGCATCCCGGTGAGCAAGATGATGCAGGGCGAGCGCGATAAGCTGCTGCACATGGAAGACAAGCTGCACGAGCGCGTGGTGGGGCAGGACGAGGCGGTGCGCCTCGTGGCCGATGCCATCCGCCGCTCGCGTTCCGGCTTGAGCGATCCCAATCGTCCCTATGGCTCCTTCCTGTTCCTTGGCCCCACCGGCGTGGGCAAGACCGAGCTGTGCAAGACGCTGGCGAGCTTCCTGTTCGATTCGGAAGAACACCTCATCCGCATCGACATGAGCGAATTCATGGAGAAGCATTCCGTTGCGCGCCTGATCGGCGCGCCGCCGGGATACGTGGGTTACGAGGAGGGTGGCTACCTCACCGAAGCTGTGCGCCGCAAGCCGTACAGCGTCATCCTGCTCGACGAAGTGGAGAAGGCGCACCCGGACGTATTCAACGTGCTGCTGCAGGTGCTGGACGACGGCCGCATGACCGACGGGCAGGGACGCACGGTCGACTTCAAGAACACCGTGATCGTGATGACCTCGAATCTCGGCTCGCACAAGATCCAGCAGATGACGGATCAGGGCGAGGAGCAGGCGCTGATCAAGATCGCG
>DASTGP010000065.1:0-14061 GCA_035605585.1 Gallionella sp.
CTGACGGAACAAGGCGATCTCGCGAGCCCGCTTTTCGTCTGCCATGACCAGCAGTTCTTCGCCGGCGGCAGGCACTTCGGACAAGCCCTGGATCTCGACCGGAATGGACGGACCCGCTTCGCCGATCGCCTTGCCGTTCTCATCCAGCATGGCGCGCACTCGTCCGAACACCGACCCGACCAGCACGGCATCGCCGCGCTTCATGGTGCCGGATTGCACCAGCACGGTGGCGACCGGGCCCTTGCCCTTGTCGAGACGCGCTTCGATCACCAGCCCCTTGGCATGCGTCGCACGCGGCGCCTTCAGTTCCAGTACTTCGGCTTGCAACAGCACGCCTTCGAGCAACTGGTCGATGCCCTGACCGGACTTGGAAGAGACTTCGACGAACATCACGTCGCCACCCCAATCTTCCGGTACCACGCCTTCGGTCACCAACTCCTGCTTCACGCGCTCGGAATTGGCATCGGGTTTGTCGATCTTGGTCACAGCCACCACGATAGGCACATTACCGGCCCTGGCATGGTGGATCGCTTCCTTGGTCTGCGGCATCACGCCGTCATCGGCAGCCACCACCAGGATCACGATATCGGTCGCCTTGGCGCCGCGTGCACGCATCGCGGTGAATGCCTCGTGGCCCGGCGTATCGAGGAAGGTGATCATGCCGCGCGGCGTATCGACGTGATATGCGCCGATATGCTGGGTAATGCCACCCGCTTCGCCGGAAGCCACGCGAGTGCGGCGGATATAGTCGAGCAGCGAGGTCTTGCCGTGGTCGACGTGACCCATCACGGTCACCACCGGGGCGCGCGGCTCCAGCGGCACGTCCTTGTGTTCGGACTCTTCAGCGAGATAGGCGTCCGGCTCATCCACCTTGGCCGCCTTGGCGACGTGCCCCATCTCCTCGACCACGATCATTGCGGTTTCCTGGTCCAGCACCTGGTTGATGGTCACCATCGAACCCAGCTTCATCAACACCTTGATGATCTCGGCAGCCTTGACAGCCATCTTCTGCGCCAGTTCGGCGACGGTGATGGTCTCAGGCACCGCCACTTCGCGCACAATGGGCTCGGTCGGCATGGAGAAGGCATGTGCCGTTTCCGCCGCCTTGTGGTTATGCTTGTCGTGACGAGGTGCACGCACCGGGGTTGCCCAGGAACCGGTCTTTTCGCCAGTCTTGGCCGGAGCGCGCTTCTTCTGCCCCTTGTCTTCCCAGGCGCTGGGCTTGGCCTCGACCTTGGCCTTCTTGACGGGTTTTTCCACCTTGTCGCCGGGCCTGAGCGTCGGCTTGTGCAAGGTGCCTTCGGCCAAGTCCGCTGCCGGTGCGGCAGCAACAACGGGCGCAGGTGCAGGTGCATGCGCGGGAGCAGCAACCGGCGCCGCTTCCTCGACCTTCTTGGCGACCACCTCCGGCTCAGGCTCCGCAGCCTTGACTGCCTTGCGCTTGTTGCGTTCCTGCTTGGCCTGCAATTCCGCAGCCTGGCGAGCAGCCAACTCGGCCTGCAAGCGGGCTTCCTGTTCGCGCGCCGCCAACTCCTGCTCGTCCAGCACCTTCGAAGGTTCGACCTTGGGCGCTTCGACGACCGGAGTAGCAGGTTCGGCCCCAGCTACCGGCGCCACCACGCGGCGCTTGCGCACCTCGACTTGAATGGTGCGCGCGCGGCCGGAACTGTCGGCCTTCTTGATCTCCGTGGTTTCACGGCGGGTCAGCGTGATCTTCTTGGCGGGCTTTTCACCACCGTGCGCCTGACGCAAATGTTCCAGCAATTGCGCCTTGTCCTTCTCGGATATCGAGTCGGCCTCCTGCTCCTTGCTGACGCCCGCCGCCTTCAACTGCTCCAGCAGCAAGGCAACCGGCAATCCCAGTTCCGTCGCAAATTGCGCTACGTTCATTTTTCCCATTACTGTCCTCTAAAAACCGCCGATTTATTCAAACCAGGGTGCGCGTGCCGCCATGATCAGGGCATTGGCGCGCTCGCTATCCATGCCGGAAAGTTCGACCAACTCGTCCACATCCAGGTCCGCCAGTTGTTCCTGCGTCGTTACGCCCTTGGATGCCAAGGTACGTGCCGTCTGCTCGTCCATGCCATCCAGCTTGAGCAAGTCTTCGATGCCATGTTCCACTTTCTCTTCGCTGGCGATCGCAGCCGTCAGCAGCGAGTTGCGCGCACGGCTGCGCAACTCGTTCACGGTCGCCTCGTCGAACGATTCGATCTCCAGCATCTCTTCCAGCGGCACGTAAGCCACTTCTTCCAGCGTATTGAAGCCTTCCTGCACCAGGATGTCGGCGACTTCCTCGTCCACGTCCAGCTTCTCCATGAACATGGCGCGGATCTTGGAGAATTCCTCGGCATGCTTCTCGCTCGATTGTTCGACCGTCATGATATTGAGTTCCCAGCCGGTCAGTTCGCTGGCGAGGCGCACGTTCTGGCCGCCGCGACCGATCGCCTGCGCCAGATTCTCTTCCTCGACCACCACATCCATGCTGTGCTTTTCCTCATCCACCACGATGCTGCTCACCTCGGCCGGCGCCAGCGCGTTGATGACGTAAGTAGCCGGATCCTCGGACCACAGGATGATGTCGACCCGCTCGCCCGCGAGTTCGTTGGTCACCCCCTGCACGCGCGAACCGCGCATGCCGACGCAGGTGCCGATCGGATCGATACGCGGATCATGCGACACCACCGCGATCTTGGCGCGCGAACCGGCGTCGCGCGCGGCACTGACGATCTCCAGCAACTTCTCTTCGATCTCCGGCACTTCCAACTCGAACAGCTTCGCCAGCAGCTCATTGGAGGTACGCGACAAAATCACTTGAGGACCGCGTGCGCTGCGATCGACACGCAACAGGTGCGCCTTGACGCGATCGCCCACGCGCAGATTCTCCTTGGGGATCATCTGGTCGCGGGGCAGCAGCGCCTCGATCTTGCCGAACTCGATCAGCGCATTGCCGCGCTCCAGGCGCTTCACCGTGCCGGAAACCAGATGTTCCTTGCGATCCATGAAATCGGCCAGCACCTGTTCGCGCTCTGCATCGCGGATCTTCTGGAAGATCACCTGCTTCGCCGCCTGCGCACCGATACGACCAAAGTCGACGTTCTCCAACTGTTCTTCGATGAATTCGCCGAGCTGAATTCCCGGCTGGCGTTTCTGCGCCTCCTCCAGCTTGATGTGCAGATCGGGCGTCTCGAACGTCTCGTCGTCCATCACTTCCCAGCGGCGGAAAGACTCATACTCGCCGGTATTGCGATCGATCGAGACGCGCACATCAGCCTCGTCCTCAAAGCGCTTCTTGGTCGCCGAAGCCAACGCGGACTCCAACGCCCCGAACACGACTTCCTTGTCCACGTTCTTTTCACGCGACAACGCATCCACCAACAACAAGATTTCACGACTCATACCATTCTCCGGCTAATTACCCGCCCGTCCCGGCGGGGACGGATACCAAAAACTAAAATGTCGGCACCAGACGTGCCTTATCCAAATTCGACAACTCGATCGCTACCAGACTGCCGTCCACATCCAACTGCAACACCCCGTCGCTCACCGCCCCGATCACACCGACGAAGTTCTTGCGCCCCGCCAGCGGCATACGCAATTTGAGCTGCGCCTTCTGCCCGGCAAAACGCACAAAATCCGCTTCTTTCTTCAACGGCCTGTCCAACCCCGGCGAAGAGACCTCGAGACGGTCGTAATCCACATTCTCGACCAGAAACAGGCGCGTGAGCTGATTGCTTACCGTTTGACAGTCGTCCACCGAGATACCTTCCGGCTTGTCGATGAACACCCGCAACAGCCCTCGACCCGAGCGCTCGAAGTCCACCAACTCATAACCCAAGCCATTTACGGTCGTTTCGACCAGCTTCACCACATCCATTTTCGAGCCCACAAATAAAAAACGGGCTCAAGGCCCATCAAAAAACGCAGCGCATTGTAGCAAATCTCGCCGTTGAATGGAAATCGGATTGCGAACATATGGAAACGGCGTGCACAGACCACCCTGCGCACGCCGATTGCCCTCACCGAGAAGGACAGAGTCCTAGAAACCGTCTTGATAACGTACCGTTATCGGATAGCGCCAATCCTTGCCGTAGCTGCGCTCCGTGATGCGGATACCCACCGCAGACTGGCGGCGCTTGTACTCGCTGATGCGGATCAGGCGCACCACGCGCCGAACATCGGCCTCGTCATAGCCGCGGGCAATGATCTCCGGAATGGAGAGATTCTGCTCGACATAGCAGGCCATGATGGCATCCAGAACCTCATACGGCGGCAGACTGTCCTGATCGGTCTGGTCCGCCCGCAACTCGGCACTGGGCGGTCGAGTGATGATGCGCTCGGGAATCACCTGCCCCAGCGTGTTGCGGTAACGCGCCAGCCGGTATACCAGCATCTTGCCCACATCCTTCAGCACGGCAAAGCCGCCCGCCATGTCGCCATATAGCGTGGCATAACCCACGGTCATTTCGGACTTATTGCCGGTGGTCAGCACCAGCGAACCGAACTTGTTCGACAGGTCCATCAGCAAGGTGCCGCGGATGCGCGCCTGCAGGTTCTCCTCCGTGGTATCCGACTTGCATCCCACAAAGGCATCGTGCAGGGCAGTCAGATAGTTCTGGAATATGGGCTCGATGGAAAGTTCGTCATAGCGCACCCCGAGCGTTTTCACCATTTCGCGCGAATCGTCCAGGCTGATTTGCGCGGTGTAAGGCGAAGGCATCATCACCGCATGGACCTTGTCTGCGCCCAGCGCGTCCACTGCGACAGCCAGGGTCAGCGCCGAATCGATGCCGCCGGACAAGCCCAGCAGCACGCCGGGGAAGCGATTCTTTCCGATGTAATCGCGCACACCGACGCACAGGGCGCGATAAACCTCGGCCTCCTCGCTCAACGGCGCCGCCATTTCGCCGACAGGGCGCAGATCCGCCCCCATCTCCAGCATCATCAGGGACTCATCGAAGCGCCCCCCTTGCGCGGTCAGGGTGCCGCTGCCATCCATGGCGAACGAGCCGCCGTCGAATACCAGCTCATCCTGGCCGCCGACCAGGTTGGCATACACCACGGCCAAGCCGGTTTCCGAAATGCGGTCGCGAATCACCTCGTAGCGCGCCTCCTGCTTTTCCAGCGCGTAGGGTGAAGCATTGGGCACCAGCAATACTTGCGCCCCTGCTTCTCGAGCCAGGCTGGCAGTGCCCGGCTCCCAAACGTCCGCGCAAATATTGATTCCGAAACGGACACCATCGAGCTCGAAGACACAAGGCATACCGCCGTGATCGAAATAGCGCTCCTCATCGAACACCGAGTAATTCGGCAGCAAACGTTTGTGGTAAGTCTTTTCCACCTTGCCGTCTCGCAGCAGCGACGCTGCGTTGTAGAGCTTCCCGCCCTGCTCGTGCGGATGTCCGACCACCACGGCGATGCCGGAAATTTTTCGCGCCAGCTCGACCAATGTCTGTGCGCACGCGTGGTTGAACCCGTCGCGCAGCAGCAGGTCCTCCGGCGGATAACCGCACAGCGCCAGTTCCGGGGCCAGCAGCAGCCGCGCCTCCTGCTCCTTCGCGCGTTCGGCATACTGCAGGATCTTTTCGGCATTGCCTGCCAGATCGCCCACCGTGCTGTTGATTTGTGCGATTGCCAGTTTCATCGTCAAGCTTGAAAAAAGTTGTAGGCGCTCATCTTACCATTGCGATTACCTTGTTTCAGGCAACAAAAAAGCGGGCCGTTCCCAGCCCGCTTTTCCATCAGCTACGCAGCAACCTTATTCAGTCACGCGCACCTTCTTCTCTTCCTTCAGCACCGAACGGATCTCCACGCGACGGTTCTGGGCACGACCTTCAGCCGTCTTGTTGTCCGCCACAGGCTGATCGAAACCGTAGCCCTTGGTGGTGACACGCGAGGCATCCACACCCTTCTTCACCAGATAGGCCTTGACCGAAGCCGCACGGCGCTCGGAGAGCTTCTGGTTGTATGCCTTAGAGCCGCGGTTATCGGTATGACCGGTCACATCCAGTTTCGCATCCTTGTACTTGTTCGCGAATTCGACCACTTCATTCAGCTTCTGGAAAGAGGTGCTACGCAGCTTTGCCGAATTAGTATCGAAGTTCGCACCCTCGATGCGAACCGGCTTGTCTTCCAGCAATGTCTTCCAGGTTTCCTTGATGGGTGCCGGTGCCGCTACCGGTGCGACGACAGGAGCCGCCTTGGGTTCTTCCTTCACTGCAACAGGCGCAGCCACCGGAGCCGGCGCAGCGGCAGCTCCGCCGAAGTAGTAGTTGATACCGAGGCTGAGATTGTTGTTCTTCAGCTTGGTCGCACCAGACTTGCCGCTGCCGCTAGTGTATTCGCCCAATACACTCCAGTTCGGGGCGAACTTGTACTCCACGCCCAGACCAAGATGCACGTCGCTGCCGCCGATCGCGCTGGCAGCGCCGTTGCCGCCGGTGTGCGCATAGCCCAGCTTGGCATAAGGCAGCCACTTGTCGACCGGCAGACCCAGCTTCGCATCCAGACCGTAGACCGTGCTGCCGTAGTTGACGGCACCCGGATTATGCGTCTTCTTGCTGTTGGAATCGGCGAAGCCATCCACCCCCAACAGGTAGCCGCCCATGTTCCAGTTGTAGCCGCCCTCGATGCCGTAGCTGGTCGCTCTTTGCGTATCCACCCCGGTCATACTGGAACTGTTGGAACCGATCTTGCCACCAATCCAGCCGCCATCAAATTCGCTCGCCTGCGCCGCAGTCATGCTCAACAGGGCTGCCGTCAACGCGATACTGATACCAGTTTTCTTCATCTTTTTCTCCTTGGTGTATATCAATCAAATCCGGAACGGGCCGGATTGTACCCAAATTTGCCCGCGTGCCAGCCCTTGTTGCAAAAAAGCAACTATGCAACCTTACCTACTTACTGGCCCAACAGACGCACATCGACAGGCGCCTCATCCTGCGCCAGCTCGACCAGCTTAGGCGGCAATTGCTTGGTGGGTTTGACACCCAACTCCTTGAGCATCTCGGCCTGACGAATGACGTTGCCGCGCCCATTGGCGAATTTATTCAGTGCGCCATCGTAGGAGCGCTTCGCCTGATCCAGCTTGTCGCCGAGGTTCTCCAGGTCGCCGACGAAACCGACCAGCTTGTCATAGAGCTCGGCGCCGCGGCTGGCGATGTCCTGCGCATTGCGGTTCTGCTGCTCCTGCCGCCACAGGTGCGCCACGGTGCGCACCACGAACAGCAAGGTGCTGGGGCTGACCAGCAGCACATTCTTCTTCCAGGCGTCCTGCCACAACTCGCTGTCGTGCGAGATCGCCAGCATGAAGGCCGGCTCCACCGGAATGAACATCAGCACGAAGTCGAGCGACTTCAGGCCATAGAGCTGCTGGTAGTTCTTGTCCGAAAGTTCCTTCACATGCGCGCGAACCGAGTCCAGATGGCGCTTCAGCGCGGTCTCGCGCTGATGATCCGTCTCCGCATTCGCATGCTCCTCATACGCGGTCAGCGACACTTTCGCATCCACGATCAGGTGCCGATCTTCCGGCAGGTGTACCACAACGTCGGGCTGCGCACGCGTACCGTCTGCGCGGGTATGACTCTCCTGCACGTCGTACTCGTAGCCCTTGCGCAGGCCGGAAGCCTCCAGTACCCGTTCCAGAATCAGCTCGCCCCAATTTCCCTGTGCCTTGGCCTGGCCCTTCAGCGCGCTGGTGAGATTGTGCGCATCCTTGGATAACTGGTTATTCAGCGACATCAGTTGCTTGACCTGCTCGGCCAGCGCGGAACGGTCCTTGCCTTCCTGCACATAGACCTCCTCCACCTTGCCCTGGAACTCGGTAATCTTCACCTTGAGCGGTTCGAGCAACTGGCTGAGATTAGTCTGGTTCTGCTCGGTGAAACGCTTGGTCTTGTCTTCCAGTATCTCGCCCGCCAGCGTCTTGAAGCGGTCGGACAGCTGCTCCTCGGCATTTTTCAGCAACTGCAGCTTCTCCTGGGTCTGGGTGCGCTCCGCTTCGAGTGTCGTATTCAACTCGGCGACCTGAGTGCTCAAGCGTTGCCTCTCTGCGGCAAGCTGGTCGCGCAATGCGGCCAGCTCGTCCTTCTCGCGCCTGAGCGTCGCCATGTGTTCAAGCTGTCCGGCGACCGTCGATTCCGCCGCCCCCAGTTTCTCGCGCAGACCACCAAGTTCCTGCTCCAGTTTTTGACCGGCAACCTCGGCTGCGGCGTGCTCCGCCGACAATCGTCGTGCATCCTCCTGTGCCGCGCTCAGCCGTTCACCGAGCCGCGCCAGTTCGATCTGGCTTTCGGCCTTTGCTTGCGACACAGCGGATGCCATGCGCTCGCGCTGAATCAGCCGGAATACGGCAGCGCCGGCCAGCAGGCCGACGAACAAAGAAACGAGAATGCTGCCCAATTGCTCCATGCCTACCGCCCCCCAAAAATTGCGTCCCAGTATAAATCAACCGTCCTGTGCAAATAAAAAGGGATGCCTGCGCATCCCTTTTTACATCAAGCCAACTGGCGAATTACAAGCCGCGCAAAATTACAAACCACGAGCTTGGCGTTTGCGCTCGTTCTCCGTCAGGAAACGTTTGCGGATCCGGATGGATTGCGGTGTGAGTTCGACCAGTTCGTCGTCGTCGATGAACTCAACCGCCGACTCCAGCGTCAGGCGCACCGGCGGGGTCAGGCGCACGGCCTCGTCCGTGCCGGAGGCACGCACGTTGGTCAGCTTCTTGCCCTTGATCGGGTTCACGACGAGGTCGTTGTCGCGGCTGTGGATGCCGATAATCATGCCCTCGTACAGCTTGTCGCCGGGGCTCACGAACATGCGGCCGCGATCTTCCAGGTTCCACAGCGCATAGGCCACCGCCTCGCCCGCTTCTGCCGAGATCAGCACGCCGTTGTGGCGGCCCGGCAGGTCGGCTTTGACCGGACCATAGTCGTCAAACACGTGGCCGATCAGGCCGGTGCCGCGCGTCATGGTCATGAAATCGGACTGGAAACCGATCAGGCCGCGCGCCGGAATGTGGTATTCCAGACGGGTACGGCCCTGGCCGTCGGATTCCATGTTGGTCAGTTCGCCACGGCGGCGGCCGATCTCTTCCATGACTGCGCCCTGATGGCCGTCTTCGAGGTCGATCGACAAGTTCTCATACGGCTCACACTTCTCGCCGTTGATTTCCTTGTAAACCACGCGCGGTTTGGCCACAGCCATCTCGAAACCTTCGCGGCGCATGTTTTCCAGCAGGATGGTCAGGTGCAATTCGCCACGGCCGGAGACGCGAAACACGTCAGCGTCCTCGGTATCTTCCACGCGCAGCGCGACGTTGGTCAGCAACTCCTTGTTCAGTCGGTCGCGGATCTGGCGGCTGGTGACGAACTTGCCTTCGGTGCCGGCCAGCGGCGAGGTGTTAACCATGAAGTCCATGGTCAGCGTCGGCTCGTCCACGGTCAGCATGGGCAGACCGATCGGATTGTCCTTGTCGCAGATCGTCACGCCGATACCGATCTCTTCCAGACCGGAGATGATGATGATGTCGCCTGCTTCGGCGCTCTCGACCGGCACGCGATCCAGCCCCTGGAACCCCAACACCTGGTTGATGCGACCGCTGGCCACCTGCTCCTCATGGTTCATCACCACGACCTGCTGGCCCGGCTTGATGCGACCGTTCAGCACGCGACCAACACCGAGGCGACCGGTAAACGTGGAGTAGTCGAGCGCGGCCAGTTGCAGTTGCAACGGCGCATCCGGGCTACCCGGCGGGGTCGGGACATGCGCGAGCACGGTCTCGAACAGCGGCTTCATGTCGTTGGCAGAACCGCCTTGAGAAGGCGCATCCTTCAGATCCAGGCAAGCCCAGCCGTTCAGGCCGGAAGCGTAGATGATGGGGAAATCGAGTTGTTCGTCGGTCGCACCCAGCTTGTCGAACAGGTCGAACGTCTGGTTCACGACCCAATCAGGACGCGCGCCGGGACGGTCGACCTTGTTGATCACGACGATGGGCTTCAGGCCCAGCGCCAGCGCCTTCTTGGTCACGAAGCGGGTCTGGGGCATCGGGCCTTCGACCGCATCCACCAGCAGCAGCACGCCGTTCACCATGCCCAGCACGCGCTCCACCTCGCCGCCGAAGTCGGCGTGGCCCGGTGTGTCGACGATGTTGATGTGATATTCGCCGTACTTGATCGCGGTGTTCTTCGCGAGAATGGTAATGCCGCGCTCTTTTTCAAGATCGTTGCTGTCCATCACGCGATTGTCCACCTTCTGGTTCTCGCGGAAGGTACCGGACTGGCGAAGAAGTTGGTCAACCAACGTGGTCTTGCCGTGGTCAACGTGGGCGATGATGGCGATATTGCGAAGGGCGCGGGACATGGAAAGCTACCTGTGGGGATTTCAAAGGGCGCGCATTCTACCACAAGCGCTGCTCAAAAGAATGAGCGGCTGTCATTTTGGCAAACCGACGTTCCGGCGCTGGCAGGTCGAGTTCTGCGTGAGCTCTTGGACTCAACCTGTCCGGGCGAGGAACGAAAATCACTTCGAGAATAGTTCCCCCTTGCTGGTGCCGTCGAACGGCAAACAGCTATTCTTCGGCCTGCTTGCACATGCGGTTCAACCAATCATCTGCAGCCGCCTCGCTGCGGTTTGCACACAACCACTGATAGCCTGTCCGGGCGCAGTCGTCCCACATCGAAGGAGCGAGGGTACAGGCCTCTTTCAGGTAATCCAGCCCGGTTTCGTTATCCTCGCCCAGCAGAATACGGCCATAGTAAAAGAGCGGTTTCGGAAAACGCTCTCCGGAGTGCTTAACCAGTGACTGCAAAACCACCTTCGCGGATTCAAGCGAACGGAACTCGAACAGCAACACCCCTAATTCCTGGGCTTCCATAACGCTCAACTCTTGCAGCGGTCTCTGCTCCAGCTCCGCAATGCGCTCGATCGAGCGCGTATAACGACGATGGTGACTCTGCCAATTCGACTTCTCCGCACTCCACCACTGCTCGTCTAGCTCACGCGCCAGCGTCAGGGCGAACTTTCCCAGCAAAGCATCGGCCGCACTGACCTTTACCATGCCCGGCAAGGCGGCATGCTGCTCCATCGCCGTCAAACGCTCACGCAAACAGGGGTGAGTATCCTGGGCATCCGATTCCCTCTTCCATGCCTTGTTCAGGCGTTCCTTGGTCGCCCACTCGTCCATCGTCACCGCCAGCAGTTTTCCCATGGAAACATAAGGCATGAATGGAGGTTTCGCATGTTGCGACGCCTGCTCATACATCTTTTTCCAGAAGCTGTTATGCAGCCATGCAGCCAGCAGATTGAAGCGTACCAACATCGAGGCCGTTGCTTGTGCGCCGGCTACAGAAGCCGCCACTGCATCGGCCTCGTACTCATGCTGACGGCGCAACACAAAGGTGTAGGCACTGAAGTAAGGCCAGAACCATTCAAGCATGGCGGCAATCAGCCCATTAATCCAGCTGTCTTCGCGCCGTTTCATCGCGTGCTCGTACAGCAACCCGAAGGTGTCGCGCTGGCGACCTATCCAGCGGGTAAATTTGTTGTGCCCGCCCGCCAGATGCCCACACTCATGCGCCAGTACCCCTTTGAATTCTTCCGCCGACACGGCATACAGCAGCGGCAGCCCCAGGATCAGGTAATTGCGGTAGCCGCCAAACATACCAAAACGGGGATGCTGCAAGACACTCGCATTGAATTCGTTGGTAATTAGCACATGATGGACCGGCGCACCATGAACACGCTTGCGCAGTTCCGCGATCATCTCAAACAGCTTTGGCGCATCCGCTTCGGTCAGCTCGCGCTCCTCCGGCGGAGGGATGCGCATGAAGAACATGCGCAGCAACATCCACAGGATGGGAATAAGGGCCACGAGCCAACTCACCAGCAGGTACTTGACGTATACGGCGGTATTGGAGGCCTTCCACAAAAACAACAGACTGACCAGCAACAAGGAGAGCATCCCGAACAGCACCAGGTAGGCCGTCATGCTGATCATCAGTACCCGAGCACGGAACGAACCCGGCGCATCCAGGGCTTCCCCCTGCAAACTCCAAACCAGCATCTCGTACTTCTGCCTGTCCATGCATTCCCCTCAATTGCGCCTTGCCCGCGCAGCCCAAAATATCGAATGGCAAGCGCCGTGCAACCATGTTCATGCCCTTGCAGTGCAGAACATACCCAACGCTCCGATTTCTTTATTGCCGGGCAGTCTCTTGGCTCCCCTCCCCCGAGTCAATAGGCCAGAAGGCCTATATATTTCGGCCTATTGTTTCCGACGTGGGGGTCGTGTAGCGTCGCGAAAACCAAACTAACAACGACGAATAGGGAAGTACGGAGATAGCAGCAAAGCGCCAGCTTATAGCCACTTCCAGAATGTCCGGCGTTTTTGCCGTCTACTTTACGTTGGGCATCAAGAGACTGAGCAAGGCAAACACATAATCCTTGCGCTCACACCCACGCCTTTCCCTTCTGGTGCGATGATGGCAATATGCAGGACATGGAATAACGACCTGCAAAATTCAAAGGCGCATTCTATTACAACGGATGCATATATTCCGCATAGGAAAAGAACCGCAACAAGAAACCGGAGGCGCACCGCCCTCGTTATCCGAGTAGCAGCCCCACCGCACATCAGTTATCGCTCAGAAGCTGGAGCACTGCAGAAAGCCCGGCTGATCGATGCAAGTTGTCGTCAGCGGGTATCCCCGCTGGTAGACGTCCCGCGCATCCAGCCGCAATATGCAGTCCCTCCACTGGTCGGAGTTCCACTTGTAACCAAGTTTTTCGCAGGCCGGGCCGTAGACCACGACCATTTCGTTGACCTGGCGCTGCATCTGGGCCGCCCTTTCGGCCGGGGTCGCGCAACCCGCCAATAACGCGGCGGCGATTAGGTATGGGAAGATACGCATGGCAGTTCTCCTTTTTTGGAAAAAGTTAGACTGCCAGCGGAGGCGTGGGTTCGTTCGAAACGAGCCGCGTTACCCCAATCCGAAGCTGTGTCGTGCCTTTGTTATGGCAACAGATGCTCAGAACCCCTTGCCGACCTCGATCCATGCACGGGTTGCCGAGGACGCCCCCACCAGTGCCGGAGCCGAACCCAGGCGCGAGGCGACGTAGGCCTTGGCTTGCCACTGGCCTGATCCGGTCCAATTGAATCCCACGCCCGCGCCGGTCAGCGTCGCGCTGTTCGCCTCCACGACCCAAGGCTTTTTGTTGACCGTGACATGCGCGCTGTCGATGAAGGCCAATGCCTGCCACTGACCGTACCCGGCTTCGCCGAATTCGTGGCGGAGTTCGACGGTTCCCGTATAGCCCGTGTCGCCCGACATGGCCCCCACGTCGTAAGCACGTACCGTGTAGGGCCCGCCTGCGACCATCTTCTCGGAGGAATCCAGATTGGCGTTCGCCCACTGGGCCGCCGCGGTGAAATAAAGCGCGTTCGTTGCCGTCAGGGCTTGCAGGCGGGAGAAGTTCGCGTTCCATTTCGAGAAGCTGCCTTGCGTTTTCGCCGTCCCCGCATCGGCAGCCTGCGCCGCAGCATCGTCGAAACCGACGCGGCCCGAGGTCCAGCCCAGGCTCCAGGTGTTGACGCCGCCGGACAGCAGCGCGTCGCGCAGGTCTCCGCTCAGGCTGAGCACCCAGTTGCCGAGGTGGCGGTCGGTCCTGATCGCGCTCGCATCGATGCGGTCGCGCAACTGCTTCCGGTCGTACTGGAGTTGTCCGTAAAGATTGACGTCCCGGCTGCGCACGATGGGATGCTTTGCCCACAGGCTGGCCACCTGCGCGGTGCCGTGACTATTGAGCGCGGCCATGGTGTCGCCCAGGATGTAGCGCACCGCCGAATATGCCCCGCCCACGCGGGTGCCCTGCCCGTTCAGCAGCAACTCGTAACCGGCGCGCGCATAATCCAGCCCGCTCCCCGAACTGAGGGCGCTCAGGCTCAGGATGTCGCCGTGATGCAGCGGGTCGATGAAGTTCACCGCTCCCGCGGCGCGCACTTTTCCGGTATAGCGGTTGCCATAGTTGTCCAGTCCCACCGTCCCGGTGACAGCAGGCGTCGCGCCC
>DASTGP010000088.1:0-21593 GCA_035605585.1 Gallionella sp.
ATCGCGCGATTCCTGGAGGCGGAAAAGCGGGGAAATTCGGAAGTGCCGGGACTGGTCCTTCTGGAAAGACTCTATGCCGGTGCTGTGCGCCCGCATCTGGGAGTTTTCGATCCCGAATTGCAGGGAGCCATATTCGACCCGTGGCCTGAGGGATGCCGATCGATGGCGCTGCTGCCGTTGATGCGGCAGGACGAAGTGATCGGCAGCCTGAATCTGGGCAGTTGCAAGGCGGAACGATTCGCTCCCGACAGCGGCACCGATTTCCTCGAAAGGCTGGCGGCCATCTTCTCCATCTGCCTGGAGAATGCGCTGAATCACGAACGGCTGAAACTGGCCGGCCTGACGGATCCATTGACCGGCGTGCATAACCGCCGTTATTTCGAGACCCGCTGCCATGCCGAGGTCGCGCATGCGCGACGCCATCGCCTGCCGCTTGCCTGCATGTTCCTCGATATAGACAAGTTCAAGAACATCAACGACACCCTCGGGCATCTTGCCGGAGACGAGGTGCTGCGCAATGTGGCGCGGCTGGTCAAGTCGCAGCTGCGCACCAACGATGTGGTGGCCCGCTATGGAGGCGAGGAGTTCGTGGTGCTGCTGCCGCAAACTGCACACAGGCAGGCCTGCGAAGTCGCCGAGCGCATTCGCAGCACGATAGCCGCTCAATCTTTACAGCCCTTGCCGGGCGAGCGCCTGGCCGTGACCATTTCCATCGGCATCGCGATGCTGCCCAGGAAACTGTCTGAAGACGACGGCGCATCCGCACAGCAGCTGGTGAGCTCCGCCGATGCCGCGTTATATCGGGCGAAAGAAAGCGGGCGGAACAGAGTGGTTTGTGCGGAAAGCGGCCCTTTGACTGCCTGCGACAGCTGACCATCCTTGTTACCATTCAGGCAATGACTACTCACCTTTTGCGTCCCGTCGGCATCAGATCGCAGGCGGTCAATTTCCAGGCCATGCCGCCGCTATCGCTCTACATCCACGTTCCATGGTGCGTGCGCAAGTGTCCGTATTGCGACTTCAATTCGCACGAGGTGCGCGGCGCTCCCTCTCCCTCAATCCCTCTCCCCCAGGGGAGAGGGAAGTCATCCCCCTCTCCCGCAAGCGGGAGAGGGGCAGGGGGAGAGGGAATGCTCCCGGCCGGCCTCGAACAAGAATACGTCGCGGCGCTGGTGCGCGACATCGAACTGGCGTTGCCGCAGATATGGGGGCGCAAGGTCTACACGGTGTTCTTTGGCGGCGGCACCCCCAGTTTGTTGAGCAGCGAGAGCGTCGCGGAGATATTGCGCCAGGTGCGCATGCTGCTGCCGCTCAATCTCGATGCGGAGATCACGCTGGAGGCGAATCCCGGCACGGTCGAGGCAGAGCGCTTCGCGGCTTACCGCGATGCGGGCGTGAACCGGCTGTCGCTCGGCATCCAGAGCTTCGACGACGCGCAACTGAAGGCATTGGGCCGCATCCACTCGGCCGATGAAGCGAGGCGCGCGATCGGGATCGCGCAGCGGTACTTCGACAACATCAACCTCGACCTGATGTACGCGCTACCGCAGCAGACGCTGGAACAGGCGTTGCACGACATGCAGACCGCCCTGCAGTTCGCACCCCAGCACCTGTCCTGCTACCACCTCACACTGGAACCGAACACGCTGTTCTACCGCAACCCTCCGCCGCTGCCGGACGATGACGCGAGCAGCGAGATGCAGCAGCGCATCGAGGCGTTGCTCACGGCGAACGGCTACGAGCATTACGAGACCTCGGCCTTCGCGCAGCCGAAGAAACGCGCGCGCCACAACCTCAACTACTGGCAGTTCGGCGATTACCTCGGCATCGGCGCCGGGGCGCACAGCAAGTTGAGTTTCCACGACAAGGTGCTGCGGCAGATGCGCCATAGGCAGCCGCAGGCCTATCTGGATGCGGTGGCGCAGAATGTGCCGGTACAGGAGGAGCACGAAGTCGCTCCCGCCGACCTCGGTTTCGAGTTCATGATGAACGCGCTGCGCCTGAACGGGGGATTCGACAGCGCACTGTTCGAGGAGCGCACCAGCCTGCCGCTGCTCACCATCCGTCGCGAACTGGAAGAGGCAGAGCGGCGCGGATTATTGGTACGGGACGGACAGCGCATCGCGCCGACCGAGCTGGGGCAGCGCTTTCTGAACGACCTTCTGCAGATATTCCTGCGTGAGTGAGTGCTATGCGCTCTCAACACCTGAGCCGGAGAAGGCGCCGCGTCCTGCCTTGAAATTCGGTGGTCGCGGCGCTTCCCGGTCAAAGGGGCTAAGCCTTGCTGCTACCGCCCGTGGGCTGTCCGCGCGACCCGCTCCTCGATTTCTTTTTGGTCAGCTGTTTGCACTCGACAGCCATCCTTTGCGGGTGACGAGCCGATTTACTCGCTGAACTCATGGTCTTGTCGTTCGATGCGCAAGCGCACTTGCCGGATTGGAGCGCAGCCTGTTTTGTCGTCGCGGCCTGTCTTGCGTTCGTCTGCTTCGCATCCGCCTCTTTTGCCGCTACTTCCGCCTCGTTCGAGTTCATGCAGGTGTCGATGTAATTGGATCTTGTGTCTCCCCGCAGCTTCATGTTCTTCACATTCTGCTCGCAGAAGCGAAGCTTGCTTCGGTGAAACTCCTCTTGGACATTGGCCGGTGCGCTGACCATAGCCATGCAGGACTCGATGTAGGCATCGCGTTCGGATGGCTTCAACTGCATGCTGCCGGAATAACAGTTATTGGGGTCGGGGGCTGCCAGGACTGAGGTGGAGATGAAAAGCAAGAAACACGCAAACAGGACGTTCGGTTTCATTTTTTGCCTCCTTTTGTCAGAAATGACGGCGTCAATCTAACAATCGGAGGCAAGGCTGTTAATCGGGTGAACGCCGCAGAAATACCAAGTCCCACACCCCATGCCCCAAGCGTAAACCACGCTGTTCGAACTTGGTGAGCGGGCGATATTCGGGCCGCGGTGCGTAGTTCGCCGCAGTGTTTTCCAGCAGAGGCTCCTCGCTGAGCACGCGCAATATCTGCTCGGCGTAGTCCTGCCAGTCCGTCGCGGCATGGATGTAGCCGCCGGGTTTGATTTTCTGCACCAGCCTGGCGATGAAAGGCGACTGGATCAGGCGGCGCTTGTTGTGGCGCGCCTTGTGCCACGGGTCGGGGAAGAAGATGTGCACGCCGTCCAGCGAGTTGTCCGCGATCATGTCGCGCAGCACTTCCACCGCGTCGTGCTGGATGATACGGATATTGGAAATCTGCTGCGCGTCGATCAGCTTCAGCAGGTTGCCCACGCCCGGGGTGTGCACCTCCAGGCAGAGGTAATCGTTCTCGGGGTGCGCCTGCGCGATGGTGGCGGTGCTGTCGCCCATGCCGAAACCGATCTCCAGTATCTTGGGTGCGCTGCGTCCGAAGGCCTGGTCTAGGCTCAGCGGCTTGTTCTCGTAGGAGATGCCGTAGCGCGGCATCAATGTGTCCACCGCGCGCTGCTGCGCGGGCGAGAGATGGCCCTGGCGCAGCACGAAGCTGCGGATGTGGCGGTTGCGGAGGTCGTTGGTGTCGGTCATGGTGTTGATGGAATTCGCTGTCCTCTGATGAAACTGCTAGCCATTCGACTAAGCTGGCAAACTACGCCAGCCAAGTCGCTGGTTATCCCCATCCCCTCTCGCACGAGTGGGAGAGGGTGCCCGGCAGGGCGGGAGAGGGTAAGGGTTTAGCTGCGCACCGAGCCGATGATGCCCGCCGTCGGCGAGCTCGGGCTGGCGCTGTACAGCTTCTTCGGCATGCGCCCCGCGAGGAACGCCTCGCGTCCGGCTTCCACGCCTTTCTTCATCGCGCTGGCCATCAGTACCGGGTCTTTCGCGGCGGCGATGGCGGTGTTCATCAGCACGCCGTCGCAACCCAGCTCCATCGCGATGGCCGCGTCCGAGGCCGTGCCCACGCCCGCATCGACGATCACCGGCACCTGCACGCGCTCCATGATGAGCTGCAGGTTCCACGGATTCAGGATGCCCATGCCGGAGCCGATCAGCGAGGCCAGCGGCATGATGGCCTCGCAGCCGATGTCTTCGAGCTGTTTCGCGACGATGGGGTCGTCCGAGGTGTACACCATCACCTGGAAGCCGTCGGCTACCAGCGTCTTCGCCGCGGCGATGGTCTCGATCACGTTGGGATACAGCGACTGCGGGTCGCCCAGCACCTCTAGCTTCACCAGCGAGTGGCCGTCGAGCAGCTCGCGCGCGAGGCGCAGCGTGCGCACCGCGTCGTCGGCGGTGTAACAGCCAGCGGTGTTCGGCAGGTAGGTGAACTTCGACATCGGCACCGCGTCGAGCAGGTTGGGCTCGTTGGCGTTCTGGCCGAGGTTGGTGCGGCGTATCGCGACCGTCACGATCTCCGCGCCGCTCGCGTCCAGCGCCGCGCGCGTCTCGGCGAAATCCTTGTATTTGCCGGTGCCGACCAAGAGGCGCGAGTTGTAGCTCTTGCCCGCGATGATGAGTTTGTCGTTCATTTCCATATTCCTGTTTAATCTTTTCGACCTGACTTCCCTCTCCCCGAGGGGAGAGGGATTGAGGGAGAGGGCTAACCTCCGCCGACCGCGACCACAATCTCCATCCTGTCTCCGTCTGCGATCTGCTGCGCCGCGAAGCTGCTGCGCGGCACGATCTCGCCGTTGCGCTCCAGCGCGATGCGCTTGCCCGTCAGGCCCATCTCCTCGATGAGCGCTGCGATGCTGATGGCGTGGGGAAACTGGCGCGATTCGCCGTTGATGCTGACCGTTATCACTTTGGGACTCTCTGAATTGCCGATGGCCGTGTTAGAATGCGCCCGCATTTTACACCAAGCGGGTGTAGTTCAATGGTAGAACGGCAGCTTCCCAAGCTGCATACGACGGTTCGATCCCGTTCACCCGCTCCATTCTTCGCCGCGTTCGCGGCATCTCCCCTACAGAATAGGCCTTTCGGCATATTGTTTTCGCCACGAAGCTCGGGTACGGTTGCGGCCCGTGTTTGTGCCGTCTACTTTACGTTGGATTTCATCTAGGAGAACTCGATGAGTAGTTTTCGCAATATCTTTTTTTTCGTCACCTTTAGCGTGTTTGTTGCCGGATGTGCAGACATATCTACTCAATTCAAACAAGTGTCGGAACCCCAAGAAGGCGTGCCTCGCGCAAGGCTAAGAATACTGGCCAACTCATTGGTTAAAGCAGTACCGGAAAAAGATTGCATCGATTGGAGTGCCCCAGGAGCAGGTACTATTTTTGGGGGAATTGTGGGTAGTTCTGGATACCGCGGAAGATCAATAGGTATGCCATTCAAACCTGCGAATACATCTGACTTTGGCGAAATGTATATAGCTGCAGGCAAACCAATAACTCTTGTATTTTTAACAACTCCAGAAAACCGTTACAGTTGTTCAGTGGCGGGGACATTTGTTCCCGAAAAAGACAAAGATTACGGAGCTGAACTATGGCTAAATCCATCGGAACGCCAATGTGTTTTTCGTCTTAGCCAATTAGGCGAAACTCCATTGCCAGTCAAGGTTATTTCGGCCTCAGCGTGCAAATGAGATCCAACCTGTCATTCCACAGGACCTGTGAGAAAAGCCACGCAGGCGAGCAATTCAAACATTAGGGGATTAAATGTTTTACGAATCTAAGAAATCACTTTTAGTCTCGTGTATTTTGTACGGGTTTGCTATATCCGTAGCTCACGCCGCAGATGAGAAGCAATTGCTAATCACTGCTGTTGCAGGCAAAGAAATTTGTCAGTCCATGAAAGTCGTCATCGGAGAAATTCCAGTTAAATCAGAGCTATGCGTTACTCAAGGAAGCTTTTCTCATGATCAATATAATTTGAAAATTGACGATGAAGTCCAACTCAAAGGCATTGATGACGAAACATCTCTAGGCATTACATCCACCTATAAAAACCATAAATTAGCGCTTAAGTGCGTGGCACAGAATGTCTTCCCCAGAGCAACGCCAGAAGCAACATTAGCAGAAGTTCAAAAAGCCATGCCAAACTCGTCACAGGACGAAGTTGTTGAAATGGCTAAACTGCTGGGAACGGCTCCTGGTATGGGTATGGAGATTGGTCGGCTGTGCACAGCAAGCACGGATGGCAGTTCATTTATGACGGTTCAAGTCATGTTTAAATGACCCATCAACGGGGACAATCACGGTTTTCCATGCATAGTCCCCTTGGTTACTTGATCCGATACAGCCTCTTCTCCAGCGTCTTCCCCTTCACCCCGTCGAAGCGGTCGTCCATCGCGGCGCCCAGTTTCGCCAGGCGGTCGTCGGGATGAGGGTGGGTCTTGAACAGCAGCGCGACGTCGCCGTCGTCCTTGGCGAAATGGCCGATCTGCTGCAGCACCGCGGGCAGGCCGAAGGAGTCGTAGCCGGCGCGGGTGGCGAGCACGACGGCGATGCGGTCGGCCTCGAACTCGGCGTCCTTGTCGAGCGAGCGCGAAACGATCTCCGCGCCGCTGCCGATCAGGTTCTGCACGCGGTCGCTCCCGCCGCTGACATTCTTCGCAATCGCCTGGCTGCCCAGGTCGATGAGTTTGCTCTGCTGCAATATCTTCAGGTGGTGCTGGCGGATGACGTGGCCGACCTCGTGGGCCAGCACGCCGGCCAGTTCAGCCTCGCTCTGCAACAGCTTGTAGAGTCCCTTGGTGACGAAGATGTAGCCGCCGGGCGCGGCGAAGGCGTTAACGTCGTTCGACTCGATTACGCCGAAGTGCCAGGGCAGATCGGGGCGCTCGCTCTGGTCGGCGACCCAGCGGCCGACGTTGTTGACGTACTTCTGCAGCTTCGCGTCCTTGACGAGCGGGGCGGCGCCGAGCAGGTTGCCGGCGATCTGGCGGCCGATGGCGGTCTCTTCTTCAACCGATACGGCGGACTTGCCCGTCACCTTTTCCTGCACGCCCTGTTTGATCGCCTTGAACAGTTCCTGCTCGAACGGGTTCGCGGCCCATGCGCTGCCGGAGAACAGGGCCAGCGCCAGTATCCAGAGTGTCTTGTGTCTCATCACTGTCCTCCTCATTTCGGCGCAGGCAGGTAGTCGAACGGGCGCGCGGCGAGCTGGCCCTGTGCGGCGAACTTCGCCGCCGCGCTCTTGCTGGTGGCGTAGGACTCGGCGCGCTTCAGCTCTTCCTCGTTGAACTTCGCGGCCTTCAGCTCTTCCTCATTCAGCCCGCGGATGCCGGTGGTGGCGACCACCTTGCCGGTGCCCGCGCGCCCCGAGGCCAGCCCGAGCAGGCCGGAGGCGTCGCCGCCGCCCTTGCGCACGTCGCCCTTGCGGATGCTCAGCATGCGCACCCAGCCCTGGCCCTTGGCACTCTTTACCTGGAACCAGCCGCCGTCCTTCTTGAGGATGTCCACCTTGTCGCCGGTCGCGAGCGTTGCGACGGTCTTCGCGTCGCGGAACGGTTCGGCCTTGAGGTCGTCGGCCTTGAGCGCCGTGCCGATCTCGGCAGCGTGAAGCGCACTGCTCAGCAGCAGGGCGTTTAGCGCAAGAACCCAGCGTGTCGTCTTCATTTTTGGCATCTTTCTTTCATGCAAATTGCGATCATCGTAGGATGGGTTGAGCGTAGCGATACCCATCAATGTTTATGGTGATGGGTATCGGCCTTCGGCCTCCACCCATCCTACGTGCTCAACCCATCCTACTTTCCTTGTCCCACTCCAGCAGCGCCTCGGCGAACATCACGCGCCAGCCCGCGGTCGCCTCTGCGCCGCCCGCGATGCGTCCCTGATGGACGAAGTGGGTCGCGGCATTATCCGGCTGGACGAGATGGCGCTGCAATACGGTGGGCAATGCAGCCAACACCGCTTCGGCGTCGCGCCGGATCGCGTCCTGCGCCTCGGCATCGTCGGCGGATGCGACCCACGAGATCGCCAGCGTGTTCTCGAACAGGTCCCACAGCCCCTTCTGGTCGCCGGTCAGCACCTCGACGCTCTTGGCGGCCTGACCGGTCTTCTCCAGCGCGTGGCGTATCTTCTCCACGGTCGCCGCGCGAAGCACGTTGCGCTCGCTGTCGAGGCGGACCAGCAGCAGCGTCGCCTGCAGCTCGCCGCTGCGTGCGGCCGCCGCGCGCACCATGTTCTGCTCCAGCGCCTTGCCGGTGGCCATCGCGTACAGGCGCGCGATGGTGAAGAAGGCGAGGCCCACCGTCACCGGTCCGGTGAGGTTGATGTAGGTGGTGGTGAGGTTGATGCTGGCGTAGGTGATGCCGATCAGGATGAACTGCGACAGGCCGAACAGCCGGTCGATCTTGTCGCGCCCCGCGTTGCGGTAGAAACCCCAGGCGGTGAGCCACACGATGACCAGCGTGACCAGCAGGTAGAACACGCGGCCCTCGGGGTAGCGCAGCGCGTCGCCGTGCTTGAAGTTGTCGATCGCGGTGGCGAGGATCTCGACGCCTGGGAACATGCGGTCCATCGGCGTTGCCTTGATGTCGAACAGGCTGGGCGCGGTCGAGCCGATGATGACGATCTTGTTCTTGAACTCGTCCTGCGGGCGCTTCTTCTCCTTGCTCGTCATGTCGGCGAACACGTCGCTGAAGCTGACGTGGCGGTAGGTGAAGGGTTTGCCGCGCCAGTTGAGCAGCACTTGCTGCGCGTCCGGCTGCGGCCAGCCCAGCTCTTGTGCGATGCGGGACGGCAGCGTCGGCAGCCTCCAGCCGTAGTCCTCGCGATAGACGTTGTAGCGGCGCGCCACGCCGTCGCTGTCCGGATAGATGTTGTGCAGCCCGAGGCGGCCGCCGGCCAGAGCGGACTGGAAGTGCGGCAGCACCACCGCGACGGCCGCCTTGTCGTCGGGTTGCGCCTCCGGCAGCGGCGTCACGCCGGGAATCATCGAAGGCTTGATCTGGCTCAGCGCATCGGCGGACGGGTCGAGCCGCAGCATGGGGAAATAGGTGTTGGAAGTCTGTGCGATGGCCGTGTCGAAATAGGCGTCGCTGTCCGGGTTGTACACATCCGCATCGCTGAACAGGATGTCGAACACCACGGCCTTCGGCTGCTGCTTCTCTATGTCTTCGAGAAACTCGCCAAGCACCTGGCGCGGCCACGGCCAGCGGCCGTAGTCCTTCGACATTGCGGCGAGGCTGGCCTCGTCGATGTCCACGATCACGATGTCGGGATCGGGCTTGGGCACGATGAGGCGGTAGCGCACCATGGTGTCGAACGCGGCCTGGCGCATCTCGGCGGTCTTGTGCAGCACGGTCGCGTCGAGGATCGCGAGCACGCTGAACAGCCCGGCGAGATAGAGATAGAAGCTGTGCTTCCACAGTTGAGCGAGGCGCTCGGCGAGCTGTTCGCGCGCCTTCAGGATGCGGCTGATGAAGAGTTTCCAGGTCATGGGTTGCTCCCTGAGGTGCGGGCCGTCATTCTATGCCGGTGGACGCTGCTCGTGCATCACGATGCGCGAGACGAACCAGATCGCCAGCAGGTTCGCGCTCACGGCCACGTAGCCCACCATGCTGTAGTCGGCGATATGCCCGCTCGCGTCCTGCGAGATGATGTAGCCCGCGAGCGTAGTCGCCAGCCCCATGGCGAGTGCCTGCGTGGTGGCGTTGAGCGACATGAAGGTGCCGCGCAATTTCGGTTGCGCCGACGAGGTGATGATCGCCATCGCCGGGATCATGCGGCCCGACACCAGCACGAAGAATGCGGTGGTGAAAATCAGCCACAGCCACAGCGGCGAGGTGCCGACGTGCGTCACCACCAGCAGCGGCAGCATCGCCGCGAGGGCGACGATGCGGTAGACCCTCACCTTGCCGCGCACGTCGGCCCAGTGGCCGATCAGGCGGGCCGTGACGAGCGTGGCCATGCCGCCGATCAGGTAGATGTAGGCGATGTCGTGTTGCGAGATGCCGACGTTGTGGACCGCGTACACCGTGATGTAGGGGATCACGGTGAAGCCGGAGAAGATGATCAGCGCGGAGAACAGCAGGGCGCGCAGGTGGTTGGCGTCGCCCAGCACGGCGAACATCGGGGCGAACGGGTGCGCCTGCTTCTCGGCATCGAGGTGGTGGCGCAGTTCCGGCAGCACGCGCAGGCCCACGACGATGAACAGCACCACCAGCACGGCGATGAATACGAAGGGCGCGCGCCACTGGAAGTGGTTCGCCAGCCACAGCGAAAGCGGCACGCCCGCGACGGTGGCGACCGAGAACGAGGCCGAGACGATGCCGCCCGCCCGCGCGCGCCGCTCGAACGGGATGACGTCGCCGATGATGGTGTGCGTCATCGCGCCCATCACGCCGCCGAACGCGCCCGCCAGGCCGCGGGCGGCGAGCAGCGTGGCGTAGCCGGGGGCGATGGCGCAGGCCAGCGTCGCGATGCCGAACAGCGCGAACATCGTCAGCAGCATGCCCTTGCGCTCGAAGCGGTCGACGAAGATGGCGGCGAGCAGGCCGGACAGCGCCGCGCTGAAGCTGTATGACGCGACCAGCAGGCCGAACTCGTGCGTGGTGATGCCGAGCTCGGCGATCAGGATGGGACCGAGCGGCATCATGATCATGAAGTCGATCACGTGGGTGAACTGGATACCCGCGAGGGTGAGCAGCAGGTATTTTTCCCGTTGGGGTGTGAGCGGAGTGTGCATTGGGCGGATTCTAACAGGTCGAGAGAGCCGTCATTCCCGCGCTGCGTGTGTTGTTGGGGCTTTAGCCCCTTACAACCACGGCGTGCTCCTTGCGGGTATAAGCGGGAATTCTGTCAATCAATAAATCCGCGTAGCGGACCTGAATGTTGTCCTGCCGGGGTTCTGACCCTCTCCCGGCCTTACGGCCACCCTCTCCCGCAAGCGGGAGAGGGGCTGGGGGAGAGGGTATGGTGTGAGGGATTTCGCTGCGCTGCATTCGGGCTATGTCATTAACGTTCTGAATCTCCGGCAAGAAATTTTTGCGCGCCCGACGGTGCTAGAATCGCGCCTCGAAATTACAAGTTTTGATCATGCCGCAACCATCCTTCGTCCATCTCCGACTGCATAGCGAATACTCCATCTCGGATGGCATGCTGCGCGTGGACGGGGCGGTCGCCGCCGCGAAGGGTGATTCCATGCCCGCGCTGGCGTTGACCGACCTGAACAACGTGTTCGGGCTGATCAAGTTCTACAAGTCGGCGCGCGGATCGGGGGTGAAGCCGGTGCTCGGTTGCGACGTGTTCGTCACCAACGATGCCGACCGCGACCGTCCTCACCGCCTGCTGCTGCTGTGCCAGTCGCGCGAGGGCTACCTGCTGTTGTGCGACCTGTTGTCGCGCGCCTATCTGAAGAACCAGTACCGCGGCCGCGCCGAGGTGCGGCGCGAGTGGTTCCACGAGGGAACGGGCGGACTGATCGCGTTGTCGGGCGCGCATCTGGGCGATGTCGGTTCGTCGCTGCTGACCGGCAATGCGGCACAGGCCAGGCAGTATGCGCAGGAATGGGCCGCGCTGTTCGCCAACCGTTACTACATCGAGGTGCAGCGCTGCGGCTTTGCCGATGAGGAGCTGCACATCCACGGCGCCACGCGGCTCGCCGCCGAACTGGCGTTGCCGGTGGTCGCCACGCACCCGGTGCAGTTCCTCAAGGCGGAGGACTTCAAGGCGCACGAGGCGCGCGTGTGCATCGCCGAAGGCTATGTGCTCAACGACAAGCGCCGCGCGAAAGCCTTCACCGAGCAGCAGTATTTCAAGACCCAGGCCGAGATGGCGGAGCTGTTCGCCGACCTGCCCGAGGCTTTGCAGAACAGCGTCGAGATCGCGCGCCGCTGCAACCTGACTCTTGTATTGGGCAAGCCGCGCCTGCCGGATTTCCCGACGCCGAACGGCGAGAGCCTCGACGACTTCCTGCGCGGCGAGGCCGAGCGCGGGCTGATGCAGCGCATGGCCGCGCTCTACCCGGACGAGGCGGTGCGCGCTGCGAAGCTGCCTGAATACATGGCGCGACTAAAGTTTGAGACCGAGACCATCATCCAGATGGGCTTCCCCGGCTACTTCCTGATCGTGGCGGACTTCATCCGCTGGGCCAAGGCCTATCGCTCGAAGGCGTTCCCCAACGGCGTGCCGGTCGGCCCGGGGCGCGGCTCCGGCGCAGGCTCGCTGGTGGCCTATTGCCTGCTGATCACCGACCTCGACCCGCTGCGCTATGAGCTGCTGTTCGAGCGCTTCCTGAATCCCGAGCGCGTGTCCATGCCCGACTTCGACGTGGACTTCTGTCAGGACGGTCGCGAACTCGTCATCAACTACGTGAAGGACAAATACGGCGCGCACTGCGTGTCGCAGATAGCCACCTTCGGCACGATGGCATCCAAGGGCGTGATCCGCGACGTCGGGCGCGTGCTGGACTTCCCCTACGGCCTGTGCGACCGGCTGTCCAAGCTGATCCCGCTGGACGGCCCGAAGCCGGTGTCGCTCGCCAAGGCGCGCGAGATGGAGCCGGAAATCAGTACGATCATCGCCGAAGAGGAGGGCGTGGACGAGCTGATGGAATTGGCCGAGGGTCTGGAAGACATGACGCGCAACGTCGGCATGCACGCGGGCGGCGTGGTGATCGCGCCGGGCAAGCTTTCCGACTTCTGCCCGCTGTATTGCGCCGAGGGCAGCGATAGCACGGTGAGCCAGTACGACAAGGACGACGTCGAGGCGGTCGGTCTGGTGAAGTTCGACTTCCTGGGCCTGCGCACGCTGACGATCATCGACTGGGCGGTGCGCTACATCAACAAGCTGCGCGAGAAGAACGGCGCGATGGATGCGCCTGCGTTCGACATCGACCGGATTCCGCTGGACGACAAGGCGACCTACGATCGCATCTTCAAGAACGCCAATACCAAGGCGGTGTTCCAGTTCGAGTCGCGCGGCATGCAGGATACGCTGGTGAAGGCGCAGCCGGACTGCATCGACGACCTGATCGCCCTGAATGCGCTCTACCGTCCCGGCCCGATGGACTTCATCCCGGATTACATCAACCGCAAGCACGGCCGCGAGAAAGTCATCATTCCGCATCCGCTGCTGGACAAGGTGGTGAGCAGCACCTACGGCATCATGGTGTACCAGGAGCAGGTGATGCAGTCGGCGCAGGCGGTCGCGGGCTACAGCCTGGGCGGTGCGGACATGCTGCGCCGCGCGATGGGCAAGAAGAAGCCCGAGGAGATGGCCGAGCATCGCGGCATCTTCGTCGCCGGTGCGGCGAAGAACAACATCGACGAGAAGAAGGCGAACGAGATCTTCGACACCATGGAGAAGTTCGCGGGCTACGGCTTCAACAAGTCGCACGCCGCCGCCTACTCGGTGGTCGCCTACCAGACCGCGTATCTCAAGTGCCATCATCCGGCGTCGTTCATGGCCTCGACCATGACCTCGGAAATGGTCAACACCGACAAGGTCAGCTTCTTCTACCAGGATGCGTTGCAGCAGGGCCTGAAGATGCTGCTGCCGGACGTCAACAGCTCGGACTACCGCTTCGCGCCCGTCGACGAGAAGACCATCGCCTACGGTCTCGGCGCGATCAAGGGCACCGGCGAGGCGGCGATCGAGAACATCATCGAAGCGCGTCAGCGTGGGCCGTTCAAGGATCTGTTCGACTTCTGTCGCCGCGTGGACAAGCGCGTGGTCAATCGCCGCACCATCGAGGCGTTGATCAAGGGCGGCGCGTTCGACAAGGTCAACGATCATCGCGCCAGCCTGATGGCGACGCTGGATGCGGCGATGGCGAGCGCGGACCAGCAGGCGCGCGCGGCAAACCAGAACAGCCTGTTCGGCGACGACGAGGCGGACGAGGTGCTCGCCGCGCAGTATGCCGATGTGCCGCGCTGGACGCTGCGCGAACAGCTCGCGCACGAGAAGCTCAGCCTGGGCTTCTACCTCGGCGGCCATCCGTACCAGGAATACGAGAAGGAGCTGGCGAAATTCATCAAGGTGAAGCTCGGCGATATCACGCCGGCGTTCGTCGGCAAGTCGTCCGGCGGAGGAGGGTACGGCAACGGCGGACAGGGCCGGCCGCGCGGAGTAGCGGTGACGCTGGCCGGCATCGTGTCGGGGCAGCGCATCATCCAGACGCGGCGCGGGCGCATGGCGGTGATCATGCTCGACGACGGCGCCGCTCAGATCGAGGTGACCGTGTTCAATGACGTGTACGAACCCAGTCGCCCGTGGATCAAGGACGACGAACTGCTGGTCGTGCAGGGCAAGGCCGCCCTCGACGAATATTCCGGCGGAATGCGCGTCAGCGGCGAAGAACTGTTCAACTTCGCCTCGGCACGCTCCCACTTCGCGCGGCATCTCGAACTGCGCTGTGACGGGAAGGTCGGCATCGCGCAATTGAAGGAAATTTTTACGCCTTGGCGCGAGGGAAAATGCCCCGTGCTGATCAACTACCGCAACCAGGACGCGGTCTGTCAGCTGCGCCTCGGCGAGGCCTGGCAGGTCACGCTGCACGACGACCTGCTGCGTGACCTGTATGCGGCGCTGGGAGTCGATAATGTGCGCGTGGCGTACACCTGACCTGCGCCACGAATCCACTGATACACCGCATGCTTGAGCTTTACAGCTTCCGGTTCTCCGCAATGGGGACGGCCTGCAACCTGCACCTGTATGCGCCCAATCATTCGGAGGCCGGGAAGATCGCCGAGGCGGCCATGTCGGAAGTGTTTCGGATAGAGCAGCGCTATTCGCGATATCGGCCGGACAGTTTTCTTTCAACCATCAATGAAACGGCTGCGCGCGGCGGGACTATAGAGCTGGATGAAGAGACCGCGGCGCTGTTGGACTACGCTTACGCCTGCCACAAGAAGAGCGAAGGCTTGTTCGATGTGACGGCCGGAGTCCTGCGCAATGCGTGGGATTTTTCTTCGGGCCGCCTTCCGGAACAGCGCGACATCGACCGCCTGCTGCCGCTGGTCGGAATGGACAAGCTGCGGTGGGATCGCCCGTCGCTGGCATTTCCGGTTCCCGGCATGGAACTGGATTTCGGCGGCATCGGCAAGGAATACGCCGCCGACAGGGCTGCCGCGATCTGCTCGGCTCATGGTATCGAGCATGGACTGGTGGACCTCGGCGGCGACATCTGCGTCATCGGGCCGCATCCGGATTCGGAACCCTGGCGCATCGAGATATGCCACCCGAGGGATGCCGCTTCCTTCATGGCGACGGTTTATCTCGCCCGCGGTTGCATCGCCAGCAGCGGCGACTACGAGCGGTTCATGGAGGTCGATGGACGGCGTTACTGCCATATCCTCGATCCACGGACGGGCTGGCCGGTCCGCGGGTTGTCATCGGTGAGCGTGCTGTCGGACCAATGCCTGGTGGCGGGTAGCGTGTCTACGATCGCGATGCTGAAAGGCGAGAACGGGATGCAGTGGCTGAAAGAACTGGGTATTCAGCACCTCTGCATGGACGAGCGCGGCAAGGTGGAAGGGACGAGTCCCTTCCTGCCTCTAGACTGACTACGGAGTGCCCGGAATCAGGCCGACGTATTGACGTGGTTGCCGATCGCGCCGATCGGCGCCGCAGCCGGCGGGGTGCCCAGGCTGTTCAGCGCGTGAGTGCTGGCGGACAGGGTTTGGGCGGCGGAATTTCCCGATGCCTCGTTGTGATGGTTGTGACGCACCTGCGACATCAGGGAGGTCATCGTGTTGATGAAATCCTGCTTCGATACGCTGCCTGTGCCATTGGGATCGAGCTGCGACCAGATCGAGTTGGAACCCATCTGCTGGAATCCTTTCGGCGGGTTCAGGGTCTGGAAAGCCTGGTCGAACTGCGCCTTGGTGATGCTTCCCGTTCCGCTGGTATCGATCTGCTGGAACAAGTTAGACATCTTCTGCGACGGGGGCATCCTCATGCTTGCTCCCGATACTACCTGGGGCATGGCTGCACCGCCCATGCCGGAAATGCTACCGATTGCGGACATAAAATCTCTCCTGGTTAATGTTGGTGAGGATGGCGGATAGACTCCTGTGGCTAGTGTATCGGCATATGGCGCGATCGGCCGGGTGAAAAGAACGGGAAAGGGGGCCTTGTTCGTTCTTGACGTCGGGAATTGCCGATGCGCTAGCGCAGATACCGTCTCGCCGCCCGCGGTGAAGCATGCCCGAAACTACAGCGTCCATAGCAGGAAACTACCTGCAATCCCGAATTAATAAGTCTCACCAGACCGTCTAGATTGGCTATCCGATACCGTGGATCCGGATGCTCAATGAGCAATCCTGTTCAAACAAAGGATGAGCCATGATTGATCTCTATTACTGGACTACCCCCAACGGCCACAAGATCACGATGTTCCTTGAAGAGGCGGGCTTGCCCTATCGCATCGTGCCGGTGAATATCGGCAAGGGCGACCAGTTCGCTCCCGATTTCTTGCGCATCTCTCCCAACAACAAGATGCCGGCCATCGTCGACCATGAACCCACCGACGGCGGCTTGCCCCTGTCGGTCTTCGAGTCGGGGGCGATATTGATCTATCTGGCCGACAAGACCGGGCGCCTCATTCCTCAGGATCTGCGCGGCCGCGTCGAGGTCCTGCAGTGGCTGTTCTGGCAGGTATCCGGACTGGGGCCGATGGCGGGGCAGAACCACCACTTCAGCCAGTATGCGCCGGAGAAGATCCCGTATGCCATCGAGCGCTACAACAAGGAGACTTCACGTCTTTACCACGTCCTGGACAAGCACCTCGCGGGCCGGGAATTCATCTCGATCGAATATTCGATCGCCGACATCGCCTGCTATCCCTGGATCGTCCCTTACGAGCGTCAGGGGCAGAAGCTGGAGGATTTTCCCAGTCTGAAACGCTGGTTCCAGAGCATTCAGGCCCGGCCCGCGACGCAGCGCGCCTACGCCAGGGCGCAGGAGATCAACAAAGACACGACGCTGAGCGAAGAGGCCAAGAAGATCCTGTTCGGCCAGGATGCCGACAGGCTGCGCAAACTGGGCTGAGCGGAAAGGCGAATGACAATGAAAAATAACATGAGCCATATCGCAAGGATGGACAAGGGCCGCCTTGCATTGCTGATGCTGGCTGGGCTATCGGGTCTCGCCGGCTGCAACAAGAGCGGCGCACCGCCGCAGATGCAGCCACCCGAGATATCCGTGATGAAAGTGAGTGCCGCGCCGGTCACGGTGTTCGAGGAATTCACCGCGCAGACCGAGGCCGTCGACACGGTGGAGATACGTGCGCGCGTGGGCGGCATCCTGGAACGCCAGGGATTCGCCGACGGCGCGCATGTGAAGAAGGGCGACCTGCTCTTCGTCATCGACCAGCAGCCGTTCATCGCCGCGCTGACCCAGGCCAAGGCCAATCTCGCGCTGGCCGAAGCCTCCGCGCTCAATTCCCGGCAGAACCTGGAGCGTGCCAAGCCGCTCTTCGCCGACCACGCCATCAGCAAGCAGGAGCTGGATGCTGCCGTGGCCAAGGACGCTGCCGATGCCGCCGCTGTCGAGGCGGCCAAGGCGCAACTGGAGCAGGCTAGGCTCAATCTCGACTACACCACGCTGCGCGCGCCCCGCGACGGCGTGATGAGCAAGGCGCTGGTCAAGCGGGGCGGGTTGGTGAACGCGTCGACGACACTGCTGGACACGCTTTATTCGGAAGACCCCATCTACGTCAATTTCACCCTGAGCGACCAGAAGGCCGCCGAACTCGACAAGAGCCTCAAGTCCTTCGCAGCAAAAGGGCAGGAGACGGATACCGTGTTCAAGCTCAAGCTGGTCGACGGCAGCGACTACCGCCATGGCGGCAAGCTCGACTTCATGGATGCAGCCTTCGATCCGAGGACGGGGACGCAGCAGGTCCGGATATCGGTTCCCAACCCGGAACGGACGCTCAAGTCGGGCCAGTTCGTGCACGTGACCCTGCCTGCCTTCGAGGTGCCACAGGCGATCCGCGTGCCGCAGAGGGCAGTGCTGGAGATGCAGGGCAACCGCATGGTGTTCGTGATCGGGGCGGACAACAAGGCGGTTCCCCGCGACATCGTCGCCATGCGGCGCATCGGCAACGAGTGGATCGTCGAGCACGGCCTCAGCCCTGGCGAACGCATCGTGGTGGAGGGCATGTCCAAGATCAGGCCGGGTTCCTTGGTGAAGCCCACCGAGGCCGGACCCGCGAAGAGTCCGGGCTGAGCGGAGCGAAGACCTTGTTCAATTTCTTCATCGACCGGCCGGTGTTCTCCTCGGTGATCTCGCTGATCATCACCCTCGCCGGTGTGGTCGCCGCGCTGGAATTGCCCATCACGCAGTTTCCGCAGATCGTGCCGCCGCAGGTGCAGGTGTCGGCCAGTTTCCCCGGCGCGAACGCCGATGCGGTCATCCAGTCCATCGCCGCGCCGATCGAGCAACAGGTCAACGGCGCCAAGAGCATGCTGTACATGGACTCGAAGAGCTCCAATGACGGCTCGTACAATCTCATCATCACTTTCGATGTCGGCACCAGCCAGGACCTCGCCGCGGTGGACGTCCAGAACCGCATCGCCATCGCCCAGAGCTCGTTGCCGCCGGATGTGGTCCGGCAGGGAGTCACCGTCCGCAAACAATCGACCGACTTTCTGGAAGTGCTGGCTGTCACGTCTCCCGACCATCGTTTCGACACCACCTTCCTCAGCAACTACGCGCTGCTCAACATCCAGGACACGCTGTCGCGCATTCCCGGCGTGGGCCTCGTGCGCATTTTCGGTGCGCGCGACTACAGCATGCGCATCTGGCTCGACCCGGACAAGATGGCGCGCTTTGGCGTGACGGCGGGCGACATCCAGCGGGTGGTGCTGGAACAGAACGTGGTGGCGCCCGCGGGGCGCATCGGCGTGCCACCCGTGCCCACGGGGCAGCAGATGCAGTATTCGGTCACGGTCAAAGGCCGGCTCACTGAGGTCTCTCAGTACGAGGACATGGTCATCAGCGCCTCACCCGGCGGGCAGATCGTCCGCCTCAAGGACGTTGCACGCATCGAACTGGGCGGCGCGGACTACGGCATCAGCGTGCAGGAGGGCACGCTGCCCGGCGCGTTCATCGGTATCTTCCTGCAACCCGATGCCAACGCACTCAATGTCGCCAAGCACGTCAAGCAGACCATGGATGCCATCGCCCAGAAATTCCCGCGGGGCATGGTCTATTCCATTCCTTATACGACCACGCCTTTCGTCACCGAATCCATGAAGGAGGTGATGAAGACGCTGGGCATCGCGTTCATGCTGGTGCTGCTGGTCATCTTCGTGTTCCTGCAGAGCTGGCGCGCCACGCTGATCCCGGTGCTGGTCATTCCGGTATCGCTGGTCGGCACCTGTGCGGCCTTCGCGGCACTCGGCTTCACCATCAATACGCTTACCCTGTTCGGACTGGTGCTGGCCATCGGCATCGTGGTGGACGACGCGATCGTGGTGGTCGAAGCGGCCCAACGCAGGCTGGATGCGGGGAACGTGACGCCCAACCAGGCTGCCAAGCAGGCCATGTCGGACGTCGGCGCGCCGGTCGTCGCCATCGCTCTGGTGCTGTCCGCGGTGTTCATTCCCGTCGCCTTTCTGGGGGGGCTGACCGGGCAGCTGTACAAGCAGTTCGCGCTGACCCTCGCCACCTCGGTGATCTTGTCGGCCATCGCCGCGCTGACGTTGACGCCGGCGCTGTGCGCGCTGTTGTTGCGGCCAGCCGCGCATATCAAGCCTCATGGCATCCTCGGGCGCTTCTTCGACTGGTTCAACCGTTCGTTCGACTGGTTCACCGCACGCTACACGGCATCGGTGGTGGCGCTGGCGCGCAGGGCGGTCCTCATCGCGTTGACGTTCGCAGCCATCCTGGCCGCCGTTTACGGACTGATCAGCAGTCGCCCCACCGGCCTCGTACCCGACGAAGACCAGGGTTACATGTTCAGTCTGCTTCAGTTGCCGCCGGCCGCTTCGCTGGAACGCACCAACGCCGCCGTCCAGCAGCTGACCAGGATCGCTAGCGAGGTGAAGGGGGTGGATGGCGTCGCCTCGGTGACAGGCTTCAACATCCTGACCGGGTTGGCCACGTCCTACACCGCGACATCCTTCATCCGGCTCAAACCCTGGGCCGAACGGACAGGCCCGGGAGAATCCGCCGCCGAGATATTGCGCACCGTGAGCGTGCGTCTGAACAAGGAGATCAAGGATGCCAACGTGCTCGTGCTGAACCCGCCGCCGATACGCGGCTTGTCCACCGCGGGCGGCTTCGAGTTCGTGCTGCAGGATCAGGCGGGCGGCGATCCCAAACAATTCTCGCAGGTGCTGCAACAACTGATGGGCGAGGCGCGCAAGCGGCCGGAGATCGGCTTCGTGTTCGCCAACTACGATGACCGCACGCCCCAGATCGAATACGAGGTGGACCGCGAGAAAGTGAAGAGCCTCGGGATCTCGCTGAGCGACGTGTTCTTCACCCTGCAGACGCTCATGGGCGGCTACTACGTGAACGACTTCAACCTGTTCGGGCGCACCTTCCGCGTGCAGGCACAGGCCGAAGGCTATGCTCGCGCCAGCCCGGACGACATCAACCGCTATTACGTGCGCAGCGCCAACGGCGGCATGGTGCCGCTCGGAAATGTGCTGAAGCCCAAGGCCATCAGCGGCCCGGAATTCTACGAGCGTTACAACATCTACCGCGCGGCCACCATCAACGGCGTTCCCGCCCCCGGCTTCAGTTCCGGCCAGGCTGCACAGGCGATGGAGGAGGTGGCCGGGACGCTGCCCGAGGGCTACGGGTTCGAGTGGACTGGCTCGATCTTCCAGGAGAAGAGGACGGGAGGACAGACCGGCTACATCTTTGCCCTGTCGCTGATGTTCGTGTTCCTGGTGCTGGCCGCGCTGTACGAGAGCTGGGCCATGCCCGTGGCGATCCTGCTGGTCATTCCCTTCGGTGTGCTGGGGGCGTTTTCCGGGCTCGCGCTGCGCGGCTTCGCCAACAACGTGTATGCGCAGATCGGGCTCATCATGCTGATCGGCCTCGCGGCCAAGAACGCGATCCTGATCGTCGAATTCGCGAGAGCAGCGCACGCGCGCGGCGCAGGCGTCATCGAGGCGGCGAGGAGCGGCGCACAGCTGCGTCTGCGGCCCATCCTGATGACATCCTTCGCTTTCATCTTCGGCACCTTGCCGCTCGCCATCGCCACAGGCGCAGGCGCCGGAGCACGGGAGTCGATCGGCACCACGGTCGCGTCCGGCATGTTGTTCGCCACCATGATCGGCATTTTCGTGATCCCGGTCTTCTACGTGATCATCCAGCGCATCAGCGAAGGCAGATGGCCGTTCCGCAACGAGGCGGACGTCTCGTCGGCCGGAACGGAAAAGACGGAGGACAAGCCATGAGAGCGCGGGTGGTGATCCTTGCAGGGGCGGTCGCTTTGGCTGCCTGCTCGGTCGGTCCGGAGTATCGGCGACCGGCGCTGGATGTGCCTGCTGCCTACCGTTTTCAGGAAGAAAAACCGGTCGCGGGCTCTTTCGCCGATCTCGAATGGTGGGCCGTATACCGGGACAAGCAGCTGCAGGGGATCTTGCAGACCGCGCTGGAAAACAACCGCGATATCAAGATCGCCGCAGCCCGCGTCGCAGAGGCGCGCGCCCAGGTCGGGGTCAGCCGCCTGGACCGCTTCCCACGAGTCGATGTCAGCGTGGGCGATACGCGTC
>DASTGP010000101.1:0-14242 GCA_035605585.1 Gallionella sp.
CTTACGCGCCGCAAGACACTTGGTCACGCACTGGGGGCGAGACGTTTTAGGGTTGCATACGTACGGCGTGGTGGAAATCATGCCCAAGCAAGAACGGATCCGCGCCGCCGCCATGATCGGGCTGCCCGTGATTCTGTATTACTCGCTGTACAACCTACAGGCCGGCCTTCAGGTGCTGGCTTGGCTCCAGTTCGGCGTAGCCTTCCTGCTGCTTGCACCCGCCCTCGTACTGGCCGTCAAGAACATGCTGCTGCCGCTATCGGAAACCCTGCTGATGGTCTCCTCGGTCGTCATCTTCGGCTATATGCAGGTTTCCGGCGGACTCGACGCGACAGGCGTTTATTGGGTCTACATCTTCCCCTTCATCGCCTTCTTCATCGCCGGGCAGAAGAACGGCTGGCTGTGGAGCATCGGTTTCTTTGTATTATCTATCGCGGCACACACACTGGGAAAAATCGTCGACATCGGGTTCGCCTACTCCGCCGTGCAAGTGACGCAACAATATGCCGCGTTCCTGTTCTATACAGTGGCCGCATCGATGTTCAACCGATTGAGGAGCGACTTCGAACACCGCCTCCATGAAGCGCTCACCGAGCGCAGCGCTGCAGCCGAGGCCTACCAGAGCCAGCTGCGCCACCGCACGCTCCATGACAGCCAGACCGATCTACCCAACCGCATGCAATTCTTCGCGCTGCTGACGCAGAAGGTCGCCCAATGCGGCGACACCGCCAAGATCGCGGTGGCCTATATCAAGCTGGAGCGCGTCCTGGAGATCAGCAACATCATCGGCAGCGACGAAAGCCGCAAGCTGATCAAGAGCATCGCCCAGGCGCTGCTCAACAGGATGAAACCGGACACCCTCCTGGCCCGGACCGGCTTCGACGAATTCGCCCTGGCCTTCAGCCTGTCGAAAAGCGAAGACGAGATGCATGACCTCCATGACTTCCTCGACAGCCGACCATTCATCCACCACGCGAACGGTCAGCCGCTGCATATCGAGTACACACTGGGCTTGTGCAGCTACCCTGACTTCGCGTCCGGCGCCGACCAATTGCTGCGCCGCGCTGAACAGGCGATGATGCGCGCGCGCCAGAAACATCTGCCGCTGCTGCGCTATGAATCCGGGCAGGAGGAAGCCTTCATCCGCCATCACCTGCTCTACGGCAAACTGATGCGCGCGCTCGAATCCAACCAGCTGAGCCTGGTTTACCAGCCCCAGGTGGATATTTCCTCCGGGAAATTGCTTGGTGTGGAGGCCCTCGCCCGTTGGCGCGACCCTCAGGAAGGCTGGATAGCGCCGACCGAATTCATCCATGTCGCCGAACAGTCCGGCCTGATCCATCCCTTGACCCACTGGATCATCCGCCAAGGTGTCGCCCAGTGCAGCGAATGGCACCGGACGGGATTGGATGTCAGCGTCTCACTCAATCTCTCTGCACGCTGTTTCGACGATATGGAACTGGTCGATCACTTATCGGAAACACTGCGCCAGGCGCAAGCCAAGCCGGAATGGATCACGCTGGAACTGACGGAGAGCACCTTCATGGACAACCCGGAAAAAGCATTGCGCCTGGTCAAGCAGTTCCACGAAATGGGCTTCCACATCTCCATTGACGACTTCGGCACCGGATACTCCTCGCTGTCGTACCTGAAGGACCTGAACGCCGACGAACTCAAGATCGACCGCGGCTTCGTCATGAACCTGCCGGACAGCCAGAATGATGTCACCATCGTCCAGTCCATCATCCATCTTGCGCACAATCTCGGATTGAAGGTGGTCGCTGAAGGCATCGAAACCTCTGCCGCATCCCTCAAACTCCGTGAGCTGGGCTGTGACATTGCACAGGGTTACTACTACAGCAGGCCGATGCCGCCGGAAGTGCTCGGCCTATGGGCTGCCAGGCTCGGCACCGCCCCCCTCGACGATCCGTCCCCGTCATAAGAGATCGTCGACGACCGCGCCCAACGGCTGTCGTTTAGAAAGAAAACCCGGATCAGCCTATCGGCCAGAGGTCGCCGCCCTCAGGCAGTTGCGGCAATCCCCATTTCTCTTCATAGGTGATGCGACGCAAGTACAGCCCATCCGGCGCAAAAGTCGGTGCAGCCTGTTTGCGGTTTCTGCATTCCAGGATTTCCTTCATCCAAGTGGGCGGGTGCTTGCCCTTACCCACATACACCAGGCAACCGACGATGTTGCGCACCATGTGGTGAAGGAACGCGTCCGCACTCAGGTCGAAGACGATCATGTCGCCCTGCCTGCGGATGTCCAACTGACGCAAGTGTTTGACGGGCGATTTGGCTTGGCACTCCGCCGCACGGAACGAGCTGAAATCATGCTCACCCAGCAGGTATTGCGCAGCGGCCTGCATCGCAGCCACATCCAGAGGCGCATGGAACCAGCCTACCTTACCGGACTGGATAGCGGGTCGCGTGGCACGATTGACCAGCAGGTAGCGGTAACTGCGTCCGTAAGCGGAAAATCGTGCATGGAACTCGTCGGGCACGGGATGCGCCCAGCGCACCGCGATGCTCTCCGGCAGCAACGCATTCACGCCGCGCACCCAGGCGGTAAGCGGCCTGTCTGTCCCGGCATCGAAATGCACCACCTGTTCCAGCCCGTGCACGCCCGTATCGGTGCGACCAGCCGCAGTCACGGCAATCGGCTCGCCGGCGATCTGGCTCAGCGCATGTTGCAACCTATCCTGCACGGTCCGCCCGTCCGGCTGGCTCTGCCAGCCGCAGAACGACCTGCCGTCGTACTCGACCCCCAGCGCGAACCTCATCTCAGTCCCAGCCACAACATGGCCAGCGCTCCGCCCAGCAGGCACACATCGCTGAATGCAAAACGGGATGCCGGCAACTCCATCTGACGCGCCGACTCGCCGTGAGCCTCAAGCAAACTGCGCAAGGTCTCCTGCCAGGTTTGCGCGCCACGCATCATCGCGACCTCGGCGTAATGCAGCGTCAAGGCCAGGCGCACCGCAGCCCGTTCGCGCGACAACCCGAGCAAGCGCAGCGGCGCGAACAGGGTATACAGCCCGGAGATCAGGTGCTGGCGATGCAGGCGATCCAGCAATATCGCCAGCGCCCCCAAGGTTGCCAGCAGTCGAAGCAATTGCAGCGCCCCGTCGATCGTGCCCTCTTGCGTCGGACTGAACACGCCGATCTGCGGTGCCAGCGGCTGACCGGGCGTGCTGTAGGCATAGATCATCAACAGCGACAACATGATCCATCGCGTGCGGCGCAGCAGATGGATGAATTTGCGCCCCGATATCGCAAGGGTGGCGAGCAGGATCAGCCCCGCCGCGGCCAGCAACGCTCCCGGCCCCAGCACCTGTACGGTCGCAACCAGCAGGCACCAAGCCAGGATTTGTGCGGCAGGATGAAATTTCACCGGATTCTCCAAAAGAAAAACGGCAGCCCAATACTGAGCTGCCGTCGTGGCCAATCGCACGCTTAAACGAGTTGATCGAGTATGCTTTGAGCGGCTTCGCGTTGCCCTGCGTCGCCTTCCTTCAGCACCTCTTCGAGAATCTCGCGCGCACCAGTCTGATCACCCATCTCCTGATAAGCGCGAGCCAGGTCGAGTTTCGTGGCGACTTCGTGCCAATGCTCGTCCCGCACTTCCACTGCCGGTTCGGCCGGCGCGGCGACTTCATCCAGATTCAGGCTGATATCGGCCAAGCCGATCTCTGCCGGCTGCGTCGTTTCAGCCGCTTTTGCCGGCGTCTCCTCGACCAACGGGAAGTCCAGGGTAAATGCCAATGCGCTGTCGTCCGCCGCCTGCTCCTTAGCCTCGGGCTGCACTTCGGGAGTGGACGGAGGCGTAGCCGTCACATCGAAAATCAGGTCTTCCAAGCCTGGCATCGAGGCCCCTTCCGGCTCGGCTGCAGCCTTGGCGCCGCCCAGATCCAGAGAGCCGGTGATATCGACGTCCACCTCCGCCGCGGCCTTGAGCGCCGGATTGGTCGAGGTCACATCGAAATCCATCGCAGCCGGAACGGCAATCGAAGGATTGGTTGCCGTGACATCGAAATCCATCGGCTCGGCTTGCGCCGCGGCCATTTCCTGGGCAGAAAGCGCCATGCCCTCGATCGTTCCCACCTCTTCTGCCGGAGCCGCCTCCGCAGTCGGAGCCCCCAGATCGAAGTCGATCTCGGGAGCCGGGGCCGCAGCAGCGGAAGTCTCATCCAGTACAAAGTCCGGTGTCACATTCAGTGCAGGCGTCATCGTGGTCGCACTTTCCGCATCCTCGATGGATCCGCCGCCATACATCGGATTGGTCGGATCGAGCTTGCGCCCCATCGCCGCCGCCTGTTGCCAAGCCTCTTCGTCGCCGGAATCGCGCAACTGGCGTGCAATGGTCGCAAAGGAGTTCACATCCTTGCGGTTGGCGTAGATACCCAACAGCTTGAGGTGGATCTGATGATTGTTCGGCGTCTTCTGCAGTGCCTCCTTCAGGATTTCTTCCGCCTGAACATCGCGGCCGAAATTGAGGAACAACTCCGCCTCGCTGATCGGATCGACGTCTTCCGACGCAGCCTCTTCGGCATGGCCCGAAGAGGTGAAGTCGCCGGTTTCTGGCGAGGAAGCGACCGGCATCGCCATGCGCCCCGTGGTCGCGCCGACTTCCTCGGTCTGCATGCCGCTGACGGCGACGGCCTCGGCCTGTTTGCGACGGGTCAGCATGAACCCGAGGCCGCCCAGTCCCAGCAACGCCGCTGCCCCGCCGGCAAGGTAAAGCGGCTCGCCCAATATCTGGTCTACCAGTGTCGGCTCCACCTCTACCACTTTCGGCTTGGGCTTAGCGACAGGAGCGGGCTTGACCGCGCTCACCGCTGCAACTTCGCTGGCTGCCGCCACCTCACTGGCTGCTGCAACTTGACTTGCGGCAGCGACGGCGGATCCCGCCGGGACTGCCGCACTGGCTGCTTGCGCCAGAGCAGCTGCTTCCGACTTCAGCTGGGCAAGACGCTCCATATCCTTGAGGTTCTTCTCCAGCAAAGCGGCGCGCCCCTGCTCTTCCTTCAAAGCCTTTGCCTTGGCAATCGCCTCTTCCTGCGCGGCATTCTTCTTTTCCTGCGCGGTCATGGCCTTGCCACCGGTGCCGGCCACCTGATCTCCCGGAGCTTCGCCCTTCGACAGCTTCAGCACTTCCTTGGCGGATTCCTTGGCTACCGGCGCCTTGTCGCTCACCGAGCTGGCGATCTTACCGGTCGCAACTTGCTTCGCCTCTTGAGGCTGACCGCTGACTGCAGCCGCGCTGGCCAGTCTCTGACGGTAAGCATTCCAATCAGCAGCCTGCGCACGGATTTCCTTCGCAGCCTCGGCCTGGCCCACTGCCATCACCTCATTCTGCTCGGGGAGGCGCAGGATCTTGCCGGTCTTGATGCGGTTCATGTTCTTGCCGTCGAACTGTGCGGCGTTAGCGCGGTACAGGGCAACCAGCATGCGCTCCAGACTCACATCGGCCGGCTTGTTCTGCGCGGCGATCTTGTTCAGCGTGTCGCCGCTCTTAACGGTGACGTCGCCGGTCGCAACAGGCTTGGCGGGGGCAGCGGCAACGTGCCTTGCGGGAGCAACCGCAGCTGCTTTCTCAGCAGGCTTTGCAGCCGGTTGAGCCTCAACGGGAGCTGCCGCCACCGGAGCCGGTTGCGCGACAGGAGCGGGTGCTGCCGCCTCTGCCGGAACAGCCTGAACCGCAGGAGCGACGGCCTGCACTTCTGCCGGCTTCGGTTGTTCCGGCACATAATCCGGCGGATCGAGCAGGAAGGTGTATTCGCGCAACAGCTTGCCGGAAGCCCAGCTCAACTCGACCAGCAGGCTGACAAACGGATCGTTGACCGGCTGTGCACTGGTCACCCTCAGGTAGGGCTCGCCATTCGCGCGGCTCTCGATCTGAAACTTGAACTTGTTGCCGATCGGATATTCGAGTCCGGCTCCCTTGTAAACATCAGGTGACGCGAGACGTGCAACCAAGCTGGCCTTTTCGGCCTTGCCGACTGCAACCAGCTCGATGTCCGCTTTTAACGGCTGCCCCAGAGAAGATGCAACGTTGATTCCTCCCATCCCCAAGGCGGAAACGCATGTGGACAGCGTTAAAGCAGCAACAACCCCGAGCAGTTTCAGTAGTGATTTACGCACGCTATCACCTTCTATTTATTTATTGAACAAATAAAATAACATCATGGGGTTACCAGCACAAGCTCATAACCACCATTGACATTATGTCTCAACCAAGGTTTTTCGCAATCTCAACCAAGGTATTTCGCAACCAGAATCTCGGCGATCTGCACGCTGTTCAATGCAGCGCCCTTGCGCACGTTATCGCTCACCACCCACAAATTCAAGCCCAGCGGATGGGAGACGTCCTCGCGGATGCGGCCCACGTAGGTCGCATCGGTGCCTGCGGCCTCGACCGGAGTCGGGTAGCCGCCCGGCTCGCGCTTGTCCATCACCTGCACGCCCGGTGCTTTTTCCAGCAAGGCGCGTGCCTCGTCGGCAGTGATCTTCTTCTTTGTCTCGATGTGCACCGCTTCGGAGTGGCCGTAGAAAACCGGCACGCGCACGGCGGTCGGATTCACCAGGATGGAGTCGTCTTCCATGATCTTCTGGGTCTCCCACACCATCTTCATCTCTTCCTTGGTGTAGCCGTTCTCCATAAACACGTCGATGTGAGGCAGCACGTTGAAAGCGATGCGCTTCGGGTACACCTCGACCTTCACATCCTGTTGGTTGAACAGCGCGCGGGTCTGGTCGGCGAGCTCGTCGATCGCCTCCTTGCCGGTGCCGGACACGGCCTGGTAGGTCGCCACGTTGATGCGGGAGATGCCCACCGCGTCCTTGATCGGCTTCAGTGCGACCAGCATCTGGATGGTCGAGCAGTTCGGGTTGGCGATGATGCCGCGGTTCTTGTATTGGGCGATGGCATGCGGATTCACCTCGGGCACGACCAGCGGGATATCTTTGTCATAACGGAAGTGCGCAGTGTTGTCGATCACCACGCAACCGGCCGCAGCCGCGATCGGCGCGTATTTTTCCGACACGCTGCCGCCGGCGGAGAACAGGCCGATCTGCGCCTTGGAGAAGTCGAAGCCCTCCACGTCGAGAACGGTGATTTCCTTGCCATTGAAGGTCACTTTGGAACCGGCCGAACGGCTGGATGCCAGCGGGTACAGGTTACGCACCGGGAACTTGCGCTGCTCCAGGATGGACAGCATCGCTTCGCCTACCGCGCCGGTTGCACCGAGGATACATACGTCGTATTGCTTGCTCATTTTATTTCTCTCTTGAATTTCAATTCGTTCAAAGGGCCGCGACCACCGCATCGCCCATCGCGTTGCAGCCGATCTTCTTGGTGCCTTCGGTATAGATGTCGCCGGTACGGTAGCCCTGCGCCAGCGCCTTCTTCACCGCGTTCTCGATACGCGTCGCATTGGCTTCATCATTAAAGGTATAGCGCAGCATCATCGCCGCCGACAGGATGGTCGCCAGCGGATTGGCGATGTCCTTGCCGGCGATGTCCGGCGCGGAACCGTGGCTGGGCTCGTACATGCCCTTATTGTTCGCATCCAGCGAAGCGGAAGGCAGCATGCTGATGGAGCCGGTAAGCATCGAAGCCTCGTCCGACAGGATGTCGCCGAAGATGTTGCCGGTCAGGATCACATCGAACTGCTTGGGCGCGCGCACCAGCTGCATCGCCGCGTTGTCCACGTACATGTGGCTCAACTCGACTTGCGGATATTCCTTAGCCACTTCGGTGACGATCTCGCGCCAGAACATGCTGGTGTCGAGCACGTTGGCCTTGTCCACCGAGCACAGCTTCTTGCCGCGTTTCATCGCGATCTGGAAACCGACATGCGCCACGCGGCGGATCTCCGACTCGCTGTAGTGCATGGTGTCGAAACCCTGGCGCTCGCCGTTCGGAAGTTCACGGATGCCGCGCGGCTGGCCGAAGTAGATGTCGCCGGTCAGTTCGCGCAGGATCATGATGTCCAGCCCCGCGACCACTTCCGGCTTCAGCGTCGAAGCGGAAGCCAGTTCGGGATACAGCAGCGCTGGACGCAGGTTGGCGAACAGTTCCAAGCCCTTGCGAATGCGCAGCAGCCCCTGCTCGGGACGCATCGGGCGCGGCAGGTTGTCGTACTGGTAACCTCCCACGGCGCCGAGCAGCACCGCATCGGATTCCTTCGCCAACTTCAGCGTCGCCTCCGGCAGCGGGTCGCCCGCCGCATCGTAGCCCGCGCCGCCGATGAACGCGTGCTCCATCTCGATCTTCAAGCCGTCGCTGCGCAACGCTTCCAAAACTTTGGTCGCCTGCGCGACGATCTCCGGTCCGATGCCGTCACCCGGCAATACTGCGATCTTCATTTTTCTTCCAGTCAGAATTACAAATTATTTTATGCGAACAGCCCGGGTTCTTACGCGAACAGCCACGGCTGCGCCGCGCGATGCTTGGCCTCGAACGCCTTGATGTCGTCCACGTGCTGCAGCGTCAGGCCGATATCGTCCAGACCGTTCAGCAAGCAATGCTTGCGGTGTGCGTCCACGTCGAACTTGTACACCGTGCCGTCAGGCAGCGTGATGGTCTGCTGTTCCAGGTCGACCTTCAGCTTGTAGCCGGCGTTGGCTTCCACCGCCTTGAACAGCGCATCGACCTTGTCCGCATCCAGCTTGATCGGCAGCAGGCCGTTCTTGAAACAGTTGTTGAAGAAGATGTCGGCGAAGCTCGGCGCGATAATCACGCGGAAGCCGTAGTCTTCCAGCGCCCAGGGAGCATGTTCGCGCGAGCTGCCGCAGCCAAAGTTCTCGCGCGCCAGCAAAACTTGAGCGCCTTGGTAACGCGGCTGGTTCAGCACGAAATCCGGATTGAGCGGACGCTTGCTGTTGTCCATGCCCGGCTCGCCGTGGTCCAGATAGCGCCATTCGTCGAACGCGTTCGGGCCGAAGCCGGAACGCTTGATCGACTTCAGGAATTGTTTGGGGATGATCGCATCGGTATCGACGTTGGCTCGGTCCAACGGAACGACCAGCCCATCGAGCAAGGTGAATTTACGCATTACTTGTTAGCCGCCTTTTCCAATTTCTCGCCACCCTTCTGGATGTCCTTGCCCAAGCCTTCCATGGTGTTGCAACCGGCCAGAACCAATACTGCCAACAACAAAGTGATCGCCTTCATCATCCTCTCCTACAGTTTGCTCACATCAACAAAATGGCCGGCAATCGCAGCCGCCGCCGCCATCTCCGGACTCACCAGGTGCGTACGTCCGCCCTGCCCCTGCCGCCCCTCGAAGTTGCGGTTGGAGGTCGAAGCGCAGCGCTCGCCGGATTCCAGCCTGTCTTCGTTCATCGCCAGACACATGGAGCAACCCGGATCGCGCCACTCGAAGCCCGCCTCGATGAGTATCTTGTCCAAGCCTTCCTTCTCAGCCTGCGCCTTCACCAGACCGGAGCCGGGCACCACCAACGCCTGCTTGACGTTGGGCGCGACCTTCTTGCCCTTGGCCACGCCTGCTGCGGCACGCATGTCCTCGATACGCCCGTTGGTGCAGGAGCCGATGAACACCTTGTCGACCTTGATCTCGGCAATGGGCGTATTCGCCTGCAAGCCCATGTACTGCAGGGCACGCTGCCAGTCCTGGCGCTTCACCTCGTCGGGGGCGGATGCCGGATCGGGCACGCGACCGTCAATGGACGTCACCATCTCGGGCGAAGTGCCCCAGGTCACTTGCGGGCGGATGCTCACCGCATCCAGCTCCACCACCGCATCGAACTTCGCACCGTCATCGGAATGCAGGGTACGCCAGTACGCCACGGCCTTGTCCCAGTTCTCGCCCTGCGGCGCGAACGGGCGCCCCTTGAAATAGTTGATCGTAGTGTCGTCGGCCGCGATCATGCCGGCGCGCGCGCCCGCCTCGATCGCCATGTTGCACAGCGTCATACGCCCTTCCATGCTCAGGCCGCGAATCGCGCTGCCCGCGAACTCGATGGCATAACCCGTGCCGCCCGCCGTACCGATCTTGCCGACCACCGCCAGTGCGATGTCCTTGGCCGTCACGCCCTTACCTAGCACGCCTTCGACCTTGACCAGCATAGCCTTGGATTTCTTCGCCACCAGGCACTGGGTCGCCATCACGTGCTCGACCTCGGAAGTGCCGATGCCGTGCGCCAGCGCGGCGAACGCCCCGTGCGTGCTGGTGTGGGAGTCGCCGCACACCACGGTCATGCCCGGAAGGGTCGCACCCTGCTCGGGACCGACCACGTGGACGATGCCCTGGCGGACGTCGTTCATGCCGAACTCGACCACATCGAACTCGGCACAGTTTCCATCCAACGTCGCCACCTGCAGGTGAGAGATCGGGTCCTTGATGCCGCCGCTGCGGTTGGTGGTCGGCACGTTATGATCGGGCGTCGCCAGCATGGACGCGGCACGCCAAGGCTTGCGGTGCGCCAGCTTCAGCCCCTCGAAGGCCTGCGGGCTGGTCACTTCGTGCACCAACTGGCGGTCGATATAGATCAAGGCGGTGCCGTCGGCTTCCTGCCGCACCACGTGGGAGTCCCAAAGTTTGTCGTATAAAGTTTTTGCGCTCATTGCCGTTCCTGATAGAAGCTCGCGATTATGCCACAGCCGCCGGCCTCTCCGCCATGCCGCGCAGTTTCCACGCCATCAGCAGCAGACCGGCCAGCGCCATGGCCGAGCTGAACGAATAGAGCGCGCTGGCGCCGAAGCGTTCCCAGATCGGGCCGCTTGCCAGATAGCCCAGCATGCCTCCCGCCCCGTAGGTGACGCTGCCGAACAGGGCCTGCCCCTTGGACTGGTGCCTCCCCTGGAAGAACTCGTGCACCAGCCCGACCGAGGCGGCATGGTAGGAACCGAAGGTGGCGGCGTGCAGCACCTGCGCGAACAGCAACAGCACCACCCAATCCACCGCCCAGCCGATGAGCAGGAAGCGCAACACCCCGCACGCGAGGCTGAACACCAGGATGCGCGTGAAGCCGAAGCGGCGCACCAGCCAGGGCATCACGAAGAACACGCCGATCTCGCAGATCACCCCCAGCGCCCACAACCCGCCCACTGCGCTCTTGGCGTAGCCGTGTTCGACCAGATAGATGGAATAGAAGGTGTAATAAGGTCCATGTGCCACCGACATCAGGAAACAGGCCCCGAACAGGGCAAGCACGCGCGGCTGCAACACGATCTGCCGGATCGGCTGGCTGTCGGTGTGGTGCGCCAGTACCTCGGTCGGCGGAATCTGGCGCGCAAACAACAGGATGCCGACCTCGCACACCAGCCCCGCCCACAGCAGCCAGCCGATGGCGATGTAGTCGAAGGCGTAGCCCAGCCCCACCACGGAGACGATGAAACCGACCGAGCCCCACGAGCGAATGCGCCCATAGTGCGCCGTGTTCTTGCCCAGCCAGCTGAGCGTGGTCGCCTCCACCAACGGCATCGAGGCGCTCCAGAAGAAGTTCATCAGCACCAGCACCAGCATCAGTCCCCAGAAGCTGGTGGTGGCGAACACACCGAGGTAAAACAGCGCGCTGAGCGACGCCGCGGCGACTACCACCTCCCGCCGCTTGCCGGTATGGTCGGCCAGCCAACCCCAGACATTGGGCGCAATCAGGCGCATCACCGGCTGCATCGACATCAGGATGCCGATCTCGGTGGCAGAAAAATGCAGCGATTTGAGATACAGACTCCAATAGGGAGCGAACATCCCCACGAAGGCGTAGTAGAAGAAATAGAAGCCGGCGATGCGCCAATGGTAGTTCTTGGTGGTGGACATGAGGAAGCGGTTTCCGAACGGCGCGCATTATCTCACTGAAAAATATTTTGCGATGGGCCTTGAAAACGGAGACACCACCCCAATTAACCGCAAGTCGAAAACAGGAGAGGCAAATGGAACAGAACGGAAACACCCCACAGAACGAACAGCAGGCCGCCGCACCCGATCAGGCGGAGGTCATGCCCAGCCTGGAAGAGATGCTCAAGGAAGCCGAGCGCAAGGCACAGGAACACTATGACGCCTGGATGTACGCCAAGGCCGAGGGCGAGAACATCCGCCGTCGCGCCGCCGAGGACGTGAGCAAGGCGCAGAAATTCGCCGTGGAGCGCTTCTCCAACGAGATGCTGGCGGTTATGGACAGCCTGCAGGCCGGACTGACCGTACAGACCGAGAACGTCGAAAGCTTCAAGAGCGGCATGGAACTGACGCTCAAGCAACTCTCCAGCGTGTTCGAAAAGTTCAACATCAAGGAAATCAACCCGGTCGGCGAAAAGCTCGACCCGCACAAGCACCAGGCCATCGGCATGGTGGAAAGCGACCAGCCCGCCAATACCGTGGTCAGCGTCATGCAGAAGGGCTACACACTGAACGACCGCGTGCTGCGGCCGGCGCTGGTGATGGTGAGCAAGGGGAAAGAATAACTCCCGGACATCCCTGTAGAAGCATGCCCTGCACGCGACCATCAAATAATTCGCGGGCATAACCAATCACTTGCCATCTTGCTGGCTTAGTGAGATGGCTAGTAGTTTCATCAGGGCCCGCTCCTACAAATAAACGCTGACACTCTTGAAATATCCGCCGTCGCCCTGATGTAAGGCGGCAAGGCAACAACACTATTCAATCTTTAAGCATTCAACTGAAAGGAAAGCATCATGGGAAAGATCATCGGTATTGACCTGGGCACGACGAACTCCTGCGTGGCAGTCATGGAAAACGGCAAACCCAAGGTGATCGAGAACGCCGAAGGCGCCCGCACCACCCCGTCCATCATCGCCTACATGGAAGACGGCGAAGTGCTGGTGGGCGCGCCCGCCAAGCGCCAGGCCGTGACCAACCCGAAGAACACCCTGTACGGGGTGAAGCGCCTGATCGGCCGCCGTTTCGAGGAACCGATGGTGCAGAAGGACATCGGCATGGTGCCCTACTCCATCGTCAAGGCCAAGAACGGCGACGCATGGGTGAAGGTGCGCGACAAGGAGATCTCCGCACCCGAGATCTCCGCGCAAGTGCTGGCCAAGATGAAGAAGACCGCCGAAGACTACCTGGGCGAGCCCGTCACCGAGGCCGTCATCACCGTTCCGGCGTACTTCAACGACTCCCAGCGCCAAGCCACCAAGGACGCCGGCCGCATCGCCGGCCTGGAAGTGAAGCGCATCATCAACGAGCCGACCGCGGCTGCGCTGGCTTTCGGCCTGGACAAGCAGGAAGGCGACCGCAAGATCGCGGTATATGACCTGGGCGGCGGTACGTTCGACATCTCCATCATCGACATCGCAGAAATCGACGGCGAGCACCAGTTCGAAGTGATGTCCACCAACGGCGACACATTCCTCGGCGGCGAGGACTTCGACCTGCGCGTGATCGACTTCCTGATCGAAGAGTTCAAGAAGGAGAACGGCATCGACCTGAAGAAGGACATGCTGGCCTTGCAGCGCCTGAAGGATGCGGCTGAAAAGGCCAAGATCGAACTGTCCTCCGCACAGCAGACCGAGGTGAACCTGCCCTACATCACCGCTGATGCGACCGGTCCGAAACACCTGCTGGTGAAGATAACTCGCGCCAAGCTGGAAAGCCTGGTCGAAGACCTGATCGCGCGCACCATCGAGCCTTGCAAGATCGCCATGAAGGACGCGGGCGTGACCAACGCCGACATCGCCGACGTGATCCTGGTTGGCGGCCAGACCCGTATGCCGAAGGTTCAAGAGAAGGTCCGCGAGTTCTTCGGCAAGGAAGCGCGCAAGGACGTGAACCCGGACGAAGCCGTTGCCGTTGGCGCAGCGATCCAGGGCGGCGTGCTGCAAGGTGAAGTGAAGGACGTGCTGCTGCTGGACGTGACCCCGCTGTCTCTGGGTATCGAGACCATGGGCGGCGTGATGACCAAACTCATCAAGAAGAACACCACCATCCCGACCAAGGCATCGCAAGTGTTCTCCACTGCCGATGACAACCAGTCCGCGGTGACCATCCACGTGTTGCAGGGCGAGCGCGATATGGCTTCCAGCAACAAGAGCCTGGGCCAGTTCAACCTGTCCGACATCCCGCCCGCACCGCGCGGCGTGCCGCAGATCGAAGTGACCTTCAACATCGACGCGAACGGCATCCTGCACGTGAGCGCGAAGGACAAGGCCACCAACAAGGAAGCCAACATCACCATCAAGGCCAGCTCGGGCCTCTCCGAAGAAGAGATCCAGCGCATGGTGGCGGATGCCGAAGCACACGCCGACGAAGACAAGAAG
>DASTGP010000114.1:0-19317 GCA_035605585.1 Gallionella sp.
AACGCCTGATGGCCGAGCTGAGCGGCATTGGTCTGGCGTATATTCACGTTGTCGACCACAGCTCGATGGGGGCGCCGGAAGTCAGCCCTGTTATCAAGGCGAAGATACGCGCGGGCTTCAATGGCACGTACATTCTTTCCGGGGGCTACGACCTGGTGCGCGCGAACGCCGACCTCGACGCGCAACGCGGCGATCTCGTCGCATTCGGACGTCCTTTCATTTCGAATCCCGACCTCGTAGAGAAGCTGCGCAATGGCGGTCCGCTGACCGCCCCGGATCAGAGCACTTTCTATACGCCGGGCGAAAAAGGCTACACGGACTACTGAAGTCCTCCCTCATGCGGTGTTTTATTTGTGAGGCGACGCGCCGGCTGTCGCGGATGCGCAAGCCCGATGGGCTCCTGAAGAATACGCTGGTCGTGCTGCTCTTCGTCGTGGCCGTCGCAGGCATCCGCGCATGGCAGCAGCGCGACATGGCGAGCTGCGCGGTCCCGGCGTTGCAGGGCATCACCCTTGCAGGTCAGCCGTACACATTGCCTGCGCATCCGGCCAAGCCGGTGTTGGTCCACTTCTGGGCGGCGTGGTGTCCTGTATGTCGCGCGGAGCAGGGCAGCATCGCTGCCATCGCGCACGACCATCCGGAGACCATCACCGTCGCGATGCAAAGCGGCAGACCAGAAGAAGTCGCGCGGCACATGCGCGAACAGGGAATTGATTTCCAGACGATGAACGATGCGGACGGACGCATCTCGCGGGCATGGGGCGTGCATGCCGTGCCCGCGAGTTTCATCGTCGCGCCCGATGGCGAGATAAGTTTCGTCGAGGTCGGCTACACCACGGAGATCGGACTCCGGTTGCGACTGTGGTTGGCGGGCCTTGTTTGATTCCGGCAGCCGCCTTGGAGAATGGCGGCTAGTTCTCGGGGAGGACGAGGTCGGCGGTGCCGGGGCAGATCCAGCGCGCATATTCGCGTGAGGTGTCGATACAGCCGCCGTCGGCGTAGACCCCCTGAGGGTCGCGCAGCCGCATCATCCGCGCGAGGATGCGTTCGACCTCGGCGGGGGAGCCCAACGTGGCGCGAACGCGCTCCTCGACGACGGACTCATCCATCTGCAAGTTGCCTTCGTCATCCTGATAGACCCCGTCGCGCCAGTGGTAGACCTCGACGCACTTCGCCGCCATCGTATAGGGCTTGTCGCAATTCCAGAAATTGGTAAACAAACCGCCGCCCATATAGACGACCCAGGAGCCCTCATAACCGGAAACATCCGAGGAACGTTCATCAGGGTTGCGGAACCACAGGCGTTCGCCCGGAACGTAGTATCCCGGCGGCAAGGGCTCGTCCATCGAGCCGTACTCGCGCAGGAAAACGTCATGATACTGACGCGACATGATGGCCCGAGACTCCCATTGCCGCTGAAGCTGCTGCAGCAGCGCGGGGTTGCGTGTGGCAAGTTCCTGGGCGATGCCGAGCAGCATCACGTATTCCGTGGCGCGGTAGCAGGAGAAGGAATAGTGCTGGCCGGATACCTCCGGTTGAGTGGCCTTGCGCAGGGCCTCGATCAGCGGCTTACCCGGCAGCACGGTAAAACCGCGTTCTTCCGCGTAAGTCCAGTAATCGGTGGGCCGCTCGATCTTGCTGGTGTGGAAGGCGAGCGCCGTGCGGCGGGCGGCCTCGGCGATGTTGCATCGCACGCGTATCGATGCGACGAGTTCGTCATGACTGGGGTACTCGAATTCCGCCGGACCCAACAGCATCGCCAGCAGGATTTCCTTTTCGAGATCGGATGGGTTCGACAGGGGAGCGAGGCCGACCTTCTCGCAAAGTTGCAGCGTGTTGCAATCCGGTGCCCACTGGTGCTGCAACGCCGGTTTCAGGCGGAATCGGGCGCCTCGCCCATCCTCGATGTCTTCCACAACCTGATCGATACCGTAATCTGCCGCATGTTCAAAGAACTTTCGGCGTGCTTCGGCTATGTCCGCGGCGTTTTCCACGCGAATCAGAATCCCACCGGTACTTTGCCGTATATTCATTTCGTCCCGCATCCTTTTTTAGTATCGAAGCGTTGCGTTTTGCGGCGCCACTGTACTCAAGCATTCACATAATTACAAGAAACCCAAAAATCAGCGCGCCGACGATGGCAATACGCTGCGGAAAGGTGAACGTCGGACGAGGGCGGACTGCGCCGCGGGGCCTTGGTATGACACAGGTTGAGGCAAATGAGGAACAACAAGAGGGGGCTCAAAATACGTTCAAAGTATTTCGAGCACTCCCTTCTTTACTTGCGAATCAGCGCTGCCTTGCCGTCCCGGAAATGTCGCGCGCCTAGGTTTCACCCGCACATTTTGCGATCTCGGCGTCGGTCTTCAGGTCCAGACAATGCCTCAGATCGAGATTCTTCGGGCGCGGTCTTTTAACTTTGACGCGCTTGGCGGGAGTCGTGGGTTTTGCGGCGGGCAGAGTTGCCTTTGCTGCTGCGGGAGGCGCGGCCGATGCCGGTGGGGCGGGCTGGGCGGCAGAAGTCTGTATCTTGCCTCCTGTCTCTGCGGCTGCGAGCGCCGCACCGTTGAATGACAATGCCGCAACAACAATCACATTCATAATTGTGGTTTTCATGCATCGCTCCTCACGTGGATGAGGTGCCTAATGTACCGGAGTTGAAAAGATTTTGCGAACGACCGGGGAGCGGCGACATGAAGCGGCGGGTTTCCACGCATGGTTCGATTGGCTTGCTGCGAACGGAGGACTTGTCCTGAGAATTCTGTCGGATTCTTGTAGGAGCGTGCCCTGCACGCGAACAGCGCTATCGCGTGCAGGGCACGCTCCTACGTGGTTCACCCCAAAGGTGAGATTAAGCAAAGCTGGAAGAGCTCATTTCCACACGGCTCCTTAGTGGTTTCGACGGCGGAAGTTTTCCATGAAGCCGCACAGTTTTTCGACTGCAGCGAGTGTCAACCCGTTGTAGAGCGATGCGCGGATGGCGCCGGTGGAGCGGTGGCCGGCCAAGCCGGAGAACCCTGCCGCCAGCGCTTCGGCGATGAATTGCTTTTCCATCTCCTGGGTAGGCAGGCTGAACGTGACATTCATCGTTGAGCGGGAGTGGACTTCGGCCCTGCCGCGATAAAAACCGTCGCTGGCGTCCAGCAGGCGATACATCAGCTCGGCCTTGCTCCGGTTGATTTCGGCCATGCGTCCCAAGCCGCCAATTTCGTCGAGCAGCCAGCGCGTGACCAACAGCACGACGTAGATGGCGAACACGGGCGGAGTGTTGTAGTTCGAGTGTGCCGCGATGTGGTTGCGGTAATCGAGGAATCCGGGGAGGTCGCCGGGGGCATCCTTGAGCAACTCGTCGCGGATCAGGACCACGGTCACGCCGGCGGGGCCGAGGTTCTTCTGGGCGTGGGCGTAGATCAGCGAGAATTTCTCCGCCTCGCAGGGCTGGGAGAGGAAGTCCGACGACATGTCGCAGACGCGCGGAACATCGTCCCGGCCCGGCACGCGATGGAACTGGAGCCCCTCTACGGTTTCGTTGGAGACGTAATGGATATAGGGTGCATCCGGCGAGAAGGCGAGCTCGTCGTCGGCGGGCAGATTCCGGAATCCTTCGGATTCGCCGCTCCAGACGATGCGGACCGGGCCTTCGCGTTTCGCCTCGGCCAGTGCCTTGCCGCTCCAGTAACCGGTGTGCAGGTATTCCGCCGGGGAGGTCTTCCCCCGCAGCAGTGTCATCGGAACCATCGAGAACTGCTGCGTCGCACCGCCTTGCAGGAAAAGCACGTGATAGTTCTCCGGCAGTCCCAGCAGCTTGCGGATGTTGGTTTCCAGTTCGGCGACGACTGCGGCGAACCAGTCGGAGCGGTGGCTGATGCCCAGGATCGAGAGGCCGGTTCCGGGCACTTCGATGATGGAGTCGCGGACTTGCAGCAGCACGCTTTCCGGCAATGCGCCAGGGCCGCCGGAAAAATTCAGGCCGTTGCGAGGATTGGTCAAATAGTTTTCATTCATGCGGCGCTCAGTCGGAAAAGGAAATCCCGGAATGCTTGCTGGACTTTGTGCATATGGACTTGTTTGTAGGGAAACAGGTCTTCGGGGTCCATGGCATGTACCACCATGGTGTGGTCGATCTCGAATATCAGGAGCTGCCCGTCATTCGTTTCCGCGCAATCGATGCAGAGATAGTCGAGCCTGGTCCGCTGGTAGATGGCGTCCAGCGCCGCACGATGGCGTAGGGCGAAGTCGTCGAAGTGCTCCATGAATGCGCCTTCTTCGGCACGCTTTTGCGCCTCTTCGTACATACCCGCATTGACGTAATGCACCATCCAGTTCGACGAAACAGCCATATGGCAGGCGTAGGGTTTTCCATCGATCAGCGCGATGCGGAATTTGCGGAACAGCCCGTCTTTGCCGCTGTAATCGATGAAACGGGACACGAAAAATTCCGCTGCGCTTACTTTGGCAAGATAGGCTGCGAGCTCTTCCGGGCAGGTCACCTTGTCGAGGTCGCGCCCGGCCTGTGAACCGACGGGGCGCACGATGATCGGGAAATCGCAGCCCAGGATCGACTCGGAAAGGCGGGCATTGCCGGAGGCGATGTCCTGCAGGACCGACCGGGCAGTGCGCAGGGTGGGCGGGATGAGGAGTCCCGGCGCGTCTTGCAGCAGCATGCTGGCCGTGTTGCGTCCCGTGGTCGGGATGTGTTGCGGCGCGTTGATGACGGGCTTGGGCCAGCCCGACAGTGCCTGTTCCAGCGCAACGAGGATGTCGCGATTCCTGTCCGAGTCGCTTATTGCCACCATCAGCACGTCGTGTTCCGGAACGGGCAATGCGAGCGGGGCGCCGTGGGAAACGTAATAGAAAATCAGGTCGATGTCGCTGTTCTCCAGCAGGCAATCGAGCGGCGTGTTCTCGGCGATGTCTCCCGGAACCGACAGCATCAGCAAGCGCAATTTAGCGGGCTGCCGGGATGCGTGGAGATGGTAGATGCGCTTCAGAGCCAACGCCTGGTCCTGGATCTGCAACCCGATATCGCGCTGTCCCAGGCATTGCATAACCACGGACAGATTCATCCAAAGGTTCGCATCGTCCGGATGGCGTTCGGCATCGGCCAGCATGTCACGGCCGATGGGCCACAGGCCGTTGCCTGTAATGCTCTCGCGGAGGAAAGGCGCCAGTCCGAGGAAAGGAGTCTCTGACTGGCTTGGGGCGTTGTCGGGGAAGGAAGTCAATTGAGGGCCGCCATTTCTTTGTGATCGCGCGAGCCTACCACGGATTCATGTCTTGTTTATGTGTGAGCCGGACGACGCGGATGAAAATTGATCGGCACGGCCGAGGGCGGCGGCGTCTTCAGGATGTGCTTCTTCATCTTGCCAATGACATGCATTTCGCACGCCTTGCAGTCGAATTCCAGTCGCAGCTTCTCGCTGCCGTTGACCAGCGTCATCGGCTCGGCGCGCACCTGCCCCTGCACGCCGACCACGCCCTTGGCCTGTTTGGGACACAGGCTCATCGAGTAGCGGATGCAGTGGCGCGTGACCATCAGCGAAACTTCGCCTGCTTCCTGGTGCGCCTCGTAGGCGGCTTCGATCAGCTTCACCCCGTGCTTCGCGTAGAAGGCACGCGCCGCGCTGTTGTAGACGTTGGCGAGGAAGGAGAGGGTCTCCTCCGGATACTTTGCGGGAGGCTCCACGGCGGCTTTGCGCGGCGGGCGGTCGCAGGCCTGGAGGCGCACGGCATTGAGTCTTTCCGCGGCATCGCGGCGCAGCTTGTTCACCAGCGAGCTTGGCACGAACCGGGGCTGCTCCCACCGAATGTCGATCGACGAATGTCCGTCATTCGCCTGTAGGAGCTCGAAATCGGTGTTGCCGAAGCGATCGAGCTGTTCGCGCAGGTTCCGTTCGGCTTCCGCCGGGTGCTGCGCGGGCTGCTTGTCGAAGGCGGCGGTTGCGGTGGCACTGATGCCGTCTTCGTCCTGCAGGGTGAGTGAGAAGCCTTCTCCGGTTTCGACGAAGGCGGCGCTGATGCCGATGCGGCGCTCGGCGGATTTCTTTGCGAGCGCCTGTTCCCACGCATGGTCGCGGTTGCGGCTGATGGTCACGCCGGGGCGCAGCCCCTCCAGTGTGTGCATAGGCTCGTTAGGGAACACGCGCCACACCTTGCCTTTGTGTTCGACGACGTTCGCCTGCAGGCCGATGACGGTGCGCTTGTGCAGATAATTCAGGCCGTCGCTGTTCGCGAGCGCTTCGTTCGACTCCATCTCGAACCACTTGTCGCCGACCTGTGTTACCTCGCCCAGTTCCAGGCCGACGAAGGTGGGCGTGTCGAACGCACCGATGTCGGCCTTGCGGCCGTTCGAGAAATAATCCGTCGCGCCGCGGTGGAAGGTCTTGTCCGGATCGGGTGTGAACAGCAATTTCGTCTTGCCGCTGGAGGCGCGCGCGAGGTCGCTACGTTCTTCCAGTATCGCGTCGAGCAACTGGCGGTAATGGCCGGTGATGTTCTTCACATAGGCCGCGTCCTTGTAGCGTCCCTCGATCTTGAAACTGCGCACACCGGCGGCGATCAGCGCGCGCAGGTTGTCGCTCTGGTTGTTGTCCTTCACCGACAGCAGGTGCTTATCGTAGGCGACGACGCGGCCCTGCGCATCGGTCAGCGTATACGGCAGGCGGCAGGCCTGAGAGCAGTCGCCGCGGTTGGCGGAGCGTCCGGTGTGCGCATGGCTGATGTTGCACTGGCCGGAGTAGGCGACGCACAGCGCGCCGTGGACGAAGTGTTCGATCACGGTATCGGCGGGCACCGCGGCGCGTACCCTGGCGATCTCCTGAATGGTGAGTTCGCGCGCCAGCACGATCTGCGAGAAACCCACCTCGGCCAGGAAGCGCGCCTTCTCCGGCGTGCGGATATCGCATTGTGTCGAGGCGTGCAGCGCGATGGGCGGCAGGTCGAGTTCCAGCAGGCCCATGTCCTGCACGATCAGCGCATCCACGCCCGCGTCGTAGCAATCGTGCGCCAGCTTGCGCGCCGATTCCAGCTCGGCGTCGTGCAGGATGGTGTTGAGCGTGACGAAGATGCGCGCGTGGTAACGGTGCGCGAATTCGACCAGGCCGGCGATATCGCTCATCGTATTGCCCGCCTTGTCGCGCGCACCGAATGCAGGCCCGCCGATATAGACGGCATCCGCGCCGTGCGTCACGGCTTCGCGCCCGATGGCGGCAGTCTTGGCGGGAGCAAGGAGTTCGAGGGCTTGGGACGTATAGTGTTCAGACATTGCGCAATTATACCGGACGCGGCGGGGCGCCTTGTCCGGAATGCCTCGGCAAACAGGGATTAGCTGTGTAATATCGGGACATATCCCCGTCCGGCGATGGCCGGATCCAATACCGAAGGTCGAACAATTTCATGAGGCAAGCAGATTACGCGCAAGCGCTGGAGTGGCTGAAAACGAATCCCTCGCTGGACGAACTTTGCTCCAGATATCCGGAGGAGTGGGCGACGGTGCAGCAGGACATCTCCGCCATCGTCGAGCGCGGTGTCGCGGAGGAGCTGAAGGCCTATCTGGAACGCCTGTCCGTGCGAGCGCCCCGGCAGACCAGGGAAGCCACGCTGTCCCAATTCGTCCGCAGCCGCATGGCTCACGAGTCAGTCAAGAAACTCTGCCTGTCCACGCTGGCCGCGGATGTCGGCGTGAAGAAAGGCAAGCTGCGCTTCAACTGGTTCAATGGCTTCATCGCCCAGAGGCTGCTGTTTGCACGGGGATTGGAACGCAAGCCGGTCTCGCTCTCCTGGTTCCGCCTGCTATGGCCGCTGGTGTGGCAGAAGAAGCGGCTGATGCCGCTGGTGCAGCCCAAGGGCATCTATTGCTTCTACTCGCGCGAACTGGTCGAGGCTCTGACCGGGATGATCGAATCCAGACGTTGCCTGGAGATCGGCGCGGGTGACGGGACGCTCACGCGCTTCCTGAGGGAGCGGGGCGTCGAGCTGACTGCGACGGACAATCACGGCTGGAGCCAGGCGGTGCAGTATCCGGAATGGGTGCTCAAGCTCGATGCCCGCGAGGCGTTAGCTGCGTACAATCCGGAAGTAGTCATCTGTTCCTGGCCACCGTCGCAGAACGACTTCGAGCGCCATGTTTTCGACACGCCCAGCGTGCAGCTGTATATCGTCATCGGCAGCCGACACCAGTTCGCCTTCGGCAACTGGAGGGACTACTTGCGGCAAGCCGCTTTCGACCTCGAAGAGGACAAGACGCTGGGTGCGCTGGTGTTGCCGCCCGAACTGGAGCCCGCCGTTTACGTGTTCCGGAGAAAGCAGGCGGCTGGCTGATAAGGCCGTTACCGGCCCTTACGGCGGTAGGTGACGAAGTGGTATTCCAGCGGCTGTGGTTCGGCCTGGCTGCGCACTTCGCGCGCGGTTTCCTGCCATGCGTCCCTGTCGAACTCGGGGAAGTGCGCGTCGCCTTCGACGTCTTGCTGGATTTCGGTGATGTACAGCGCGTCCGCCAGTTCCAGTGACTGTGCGTAGATCTCGGCGCCGCCGACGATGAATACCTCGCTGTCATTTGCGCAGGCATCAATCGCATCCTTCAGCGAATGCGCCATCACGCAGCCGTCGATCTTCAGGTTCATGTCGCGCGTCACCACCACCGTGGTGCGCCCCGGCAGGGGCTTGCCGATGGAGTCGAACGTCTTGCGCCCCATGATCATGTGGTGCCCCATGGTCAGCGCCTTGAAGTGCTTCAGGTCTTCCGGGCAGCGCCAGGGCAGGGTGTTGTTCACGCCGATGGTGCGGTTCTTCGCCATCGCGACGATAATGGAAAAATTCATACCGCTACCGGTGCCTTGATGGCGGGGTGCGGGTCGTAGCCTTCGAGCGTGAAGTCCTCGAACCTGAAGCCGAAGATATCCTTCACCTCCGGATTGATCTTCATCGTCGGCAGCGGACGCGGCTCGCGCGAGAGCTGCAGTGCCGTCTGCTCCATGTGGTTCGAATACAGGTGCGCATCGCCGAAGGTATGCACGAAATCGCCGTACTCGAGGCCGCACACCTGCGCCATCATCATCGTCAGCAGCGCATATGAGGCGATGTTGAACGGCACGCCGAGGAAGATGTCTGCGCTGCGCTGGTACAACTGGCAGGAGAGCTTGCCGTCCGCGACGTAGAACTGGAAGAAGGCGTGGCACGGCGCGAGCGCCATCCGGTCAAGTTCGCCGACGTTCCAGGCCGAGACGATGATGCGGCGCGAATCGGGGTTCTTCTTTAGTTGATCGACCGCGATCTGAATCTGGTCGATCACGCGACCGTCGACGGCTTCCCATGAGCGCCACTGTTTACCGTACACCGGGCCGAGGTTCCCGTTCTCGTCTGCCCACTCATCCCAGATGCTGACGCCATTGTCCTTGAGGTACTTGATGTTGGTGCTGCCTTGCAGGAACCACAGCAGTTCGTGGATGATGGACTTCAGGTGGCATTTCTTGGTGGTGACCAGCGGGAACCCCTTCGACAGGTCGAAGCGCATCTGGTAGCCGAATACGCTGGTCGTGCCGGTGCCGGTGCGGTCGGATTTCTTGGTGCCGTGGTCCAGCACGTGCTGCATTAGGTCGAGGTATTGGCGCATGGTGTGATTCGTTCTGTGTTGCGGCGCCGGGCGGCGCGTTCAGGGGTGTAATGCTAGCACAGGGTAGAGGTGTGCTGAGAAAGCCTTGGTCGATCAAGAATTAGCCGTGGCTGATCCCCTTGGATGGGGAACGAGTTTGAACTCAAACGACGAAAGCGACATTTGGCTGACCGGAATTTTCTTCTTATTGGCAATTGCTTGAAGGGTGTTCTTATCGTGATCAGAAATTCGCGATCCTAAATACAAAGCGCTTGGTATTGGCATCGCGTAGTTTTGATCAGGAAATGTCTTTCCCATGGGAAGCACGAACCGCCATTCATTTTCGTAAGACCAGTCAGGAGATTTATGGATGGCAGCAATAGCTCCGAATAGGTTATTGAAGTTTTTTCTTTCAGTGATTGCTTGCAGATGGTACTTTGTTGAATCGAAAAGGGTGTGCTTATAAATTACAGGATGCAGGATTCGCCTCCGAATATCCGCACGCGGCCAAGTTGTAATGTCATATTCCAATGCAAAGCCAGTATGTGAATTTGCGTAATGCCCCCACATAACTACCGAGTCAAGTCGCGAACTGAACGAACAGATTTTCGTTCCCTGCTGTATGAATTCATTCATTCGAGAAATGTTTTCCGAGGCTATGTCATTTGAGGTTTTTAGGAGCGCGGCAATCAGTTCGTCTTGTTTCTCTGGGGAGATGTCTTTGTGTTTTCCAATAGAGCATTTTGTTAGTTCTACTAACGGATCATCAGAGGCCTTAATTGCATCGATCTCCATGGGCGATAGGTGTTTTTCAAGACTAGCGTGTCCCAGTAATTGATCGATATTGGATTTCGAGTGTTGGCGCAATACATCTTGGGTTGACCATGTTGTTGCGCATTCGTATGGATCATTGTATTTATCAGCTGAACACAACCAAACGGTGTCATTCTCGAAATTTGAGATGGAGTTACTGTTAATGGCGCGAAATTTATAGAGTTTATTAGGAAGGTTCTTGTCCTTTAATTCGTACGCGCGCTCAATAGCATCAAGAGTAATTGTGCTGCTGCTCATTAACGTAAGGAATTCGTCGATCCACATGGCATGTCTGATTTATTGATACGAGGGCCTAGACTATCTAATATCGATCCTGTTCTTCAAGCCTATTCATTTGGATAGTGCTTGGATCATCGGTGGTTCAGCGTGCTGCAATCGAATGCCCATATAATGATCAGCCCCTGATTTCCGGAGAACAAAAATGACCCTCGCCCAACTCGCCTTTTCCAACACGCTTTCCGCTCCCCATCAACTGATCGTTCTGCCCAAGGGCAAGGCCCTGCCCAAGGACATCCCGCACGGCGACTTGCTCGCTGCCGTGCTCAAGCGGCGCGACATGAAGGCCGAGGAACTGGCGAAGTCGCCGGTCGCGGCGAATGCAGCGGACGGGACGCTGGTGGTATGGGCGATGCTGGAGGCGGACAAGGACGCCTTCGCGCAGCAGGTGCTGGTGCGCAAGGCGCTGCAATTGCTGCTGGATGAACAGCCGAAGGCGCTGGCGATTTATGTCTCTGGCGCGACGGCGCAGCGCGCGGCCGAACTGGCGGTATACGGCGCGTGGGTCAACGGCGCGCTGCTGCCGGTGCACAAGAAGAAGGACGAACGCAAGCCGCTGCAGAAGATTGCGCTGGTCGGCAAGGTGGACCGCAAGCCTTTCGATGCGCTGCGTGCGCAGGCGGAAGGCAATCTGTTGTGTCGTGAGCTGACGGCGTTGCCGCCCAACGAACTGACTCCGGGGCAGTACCGCATCCGCGTGAAGAAGCTGGCGCAGGAACAAGGCTGGAAGCATGAAGAGTTCGACATGAAGAAGCTGCGCAAGATGGGCGCGGGCGCATTCGTTGCCGTGGCGCAGGGCAGTGACCCCGAGGACGCGGCCATCGTGCATTTGTCGTACAAGCACCCGAAGGCGAAGCAGAGCGTCGCGCTGGTCGGCAAGGGCATCTGCTTCGACACCGGCGGCCACAACCTCAAGCCGTCGCGCTACATGCACAACATGCACGAGGACATGAACGGCTCCGCTGTCGCACTGGGCATCCTGCTCGCGGCCACGGAACAGAAGCTGGCGGTGAACATCGACTGCTGGCTCGCGCTCGCGCAGAACCACATCAGTCCCAAGGCCTACAAGCAGAACGACATCGTGAAGGCATTGAACGGCACGACCATCGAGGTGATGCACACCGACGCCGAAGGCCGCATGGTGCTGGCCGACACGCTGACGCTCGCCTCGCGTGCGAAACCCAACCTGATGATCGACTTCGCCACCCTCACGGGCAGCATGGCGATGGCGCTGGGTGCACGCTACAGCGGCGTGTTCGGCACGACCGACGAGCTGGCTCAGCGTGCTGTGAGCATGGGTAAACAGACCGGCGAACGCCTGTGCGCTTTCCCTCAGGACGAAGACTACGAACCCGCGCTGGATTCCAAGGTCGCCGACATCAAGCAGTGCACGCTGGATGGCGAAGCCGACCATATCCTTGCCACACGCTTCCTCAAACGCTTCGTCGAGCACGACACGCCTTGGCTGCATGTGGACCTCTCCGCCAGCCGTTGCGATGGCGGATTGGGTATCGTCGCGACCGACGTGACGGGTTTTGGCGTGGCGTGGGGCTTGGGGATGTTGCAGGGCGGGATGTAGTTCTCTGCGGATCTCGGCCGGCTGTGTTGACTGCCGGCCTTGGTTCACTGCTCAGCCCGCTACGACGATATATCTGGCCTTGAGCGACTGGTAGAGCGCGTCGCGCACATCGTCCGCGTTCAGGTCGACGGTTTCCAGGACTTCGACCAGGTGCTCGTTGTCTTCGCGCCCGTTCCAGATCTTGATATAGGTGCCGGTCTTGTAGCCGTGGTCCTGGCGGAACACGTTGAGCACGTTCTTGCCGATGTATTGCTTGAACAGGGCGGTCCAGTCCATCCCGCAATCCAGCAGCAACGATTCGAACAGCGCCAGGTTGGTGCGTCTGGCCGCAGCCAAGCCGACCAGCAGGTCGAGTTTTTCCAGGAGCTTCATTTGCGATAACACGAAGTACTGGTTGTCGAACTGCACTGACTTCTGGTGGAGGTGGAGTTCCGACATCATCTCTATCTTGGCCAGCGCGACGTTGCCGTGCTTTTCCTGGATGGCGGCCGACAGGATGAAGTGCCAGATATCGACCAGCTCCATGCGCAGCTGGGCCATGTCGCAGTCCTGTTTCTTCCACCACTTCCAGCCGTGATGCTCGATCGCCTCGACGCCTTCGACCTGGATGGCGCGGTGCCAGTTGTTATTGGCGGCGACCCAGTCCGGATTGACCTTGCTGTTCATGCCATCCTGCAGTTCCAGCATGGTGGTGAGTTGTGTTTCGGTGAGCGTCATCATTGAGTTGTGAATTTCTTGGGGGGCGCATTTTACATCATGGGGCGCCGTTCCCGGTTCTACGTATAACCGCTGATTGTTTCGTTGTCCTGCGCGGGCGTATGCTGGCCCCGCACTACTCTCCATGAAAATTGACGGGAGTCGCCATGAAGAAACTGAAAAACGAAACAGCCTTGTTCAAGGAAGCCCTGCTTGCGGGCGTGAAGTATGCAGAGGGCCGAGGGGTAGTCGAGTTCGAGCCGGCCGATTCGGCGAGCGAGAAACTGTTGTACATCTACAGGCTGATGGTCCACGACAAGGTCATGCAGCCCCTGCCGGAAGACCAGGTCGCCGAAAAATCCCTGCGGCACAAGCTGGCCATCTGGTACTCGAAACAATTGCCCAAGGATCATCCGCTTCTGCGGTAAGGGGCGTCCAAGACAAGGAGGCCGTTGCGATGCCTGACCTGGTCAACATTCCCGAACTCCGGTTCGATAACCTGCTCGACGAGGATCCGCTCGGTGAGGAGTTCTGGAAACACTGGCTTGGAGCCGGACACTACAGCGAGCTGCGCTGGCATTTCAGCGCGCTGGGCGAAGGCGGCGCACTCGCAGGCGCGCTCTCGGCCCGTGCCGACAGACTGGCTCCGACGCTTGAGACACACGATGCACGCGGCATGCGCATAGATCGCGTGGTTCAGCATCCCGACTATCACGAACTGGAAAAGCTTTCCTACGGGCGCGGCATCGTCGGCATTAAATATGATGCCGGATTTTTGGCGAAGCACCGCGCGCGCAGGCATCTCGTCGGGTTCGGCTCGGGGTATTACTTTGCGCAGAGCGAGATCGGCCTTTACTGCCCGGTCTGCATGACCGACGGCGTGGCCCGTGTGCTTGAGCGCCGACCTGAAGGGGCGCACACCCCGCTCTATGCAACGACGATCGCGCATCTTGCCGCCCGCGACCTTTCCGAACTGTGGCAGGGCGCGATGTTCCTGACCGAGAAGCAGGGCGGTTCGGATGTCGGTGCCAATGCCGTCACGGCAACGCAGCACGGCGCACGCTGGTTGCTCAACGGCGACAAGTGGTTCTGCTCCAACGTGGCGGCCGATGCGATCCTCGCGCTGGCGCGCATGCCGGGAGGCGCACCCGGCACCAAGGGACTGGGACTCTTCCTCGTCCTGCGCCGGGAGCCCGCCGGCAATTCCGCCACGATCCGCATTCACCGGCTCAAGGACAAGCTCGGTGTGCGCTCGATGCCGACGGGCGAAGTGACGTTCGAGAACACCGAGGCTTTCCTGATCGCCGGTGAGCGCGAAGGATTCAAGCAGATGGCCGAGATGCTCAACCTTTCTAGGCTCTATAACGCCGTCGCCAGTGTCGCCGGCATGCGCCGGGCTCTCCTTGAAGCCATCAAGTACGGCGCCGGGCGCAAGGCCTTCGGCCACCGACTGGATGAGCTGCCGCTGTGGCGGGTGGCGATGGCCGATCTCGTTGCCGAACATACGGGTATCTTTGCGCTCGTCTTCGAAACCGTTCGCGCGCTGGATTGCGCCGACAGCGGCGATGAAGAAGCGCGCAAGCTTGCGCGCATCGCGATACCGATGGCGAAGGCCTTGAGCGGCAAGCTAGCCATCTTCTCCGTCAGTGAAGCGATGGAGGCGATCGGCGGCAATGCCTACATCGAAGAGAGCATCCTTCCCCGGCTGTTGCGCGACTGCCAGGTCTTGCCGATCTGGGAAGGCACGACGCACATCCTCACGCTCGACGCGCTGCGTGCGATCCGGAAGGAAGGGAGCCACGAAGCCTTGTTCGCACGGATACGATTAGCGCTTTCGCGTGCGGCCGAATTCGATATCGGCCCGGTCCAAGCCAGGCTGGACGATGACGTCGAACGCCTCGAAACGCTGTTGAAGCTGCCAGACGAACTCCAGCAACGCGAAATGCGGCAATGGCTCGAAAGCATAGGCCGGACTTTTACGCTGGCGCTCCTGCTCGAAAATGCGGTGCATGAGCCGCTCAGTGAAGCCTGCCTTGCAGCGTATAGAAGGCTGTCCGTGCACCCCACCGGGGTCATGCCCGTGTGCCATGGCAACCCGGCAGGGCTTCTCGATACCGAAGCGGTGCTGCTTCGGTCAGCAATCCGTTGAGCTGTGAGAGTGAGCCGCATCGGGACGGTGCCCTGTCCCGATGCGGCGCATGAGATCAACGCTGCCAGTTGACGCGCAGCAGGAGTTGTTCCGGGTTGTAGTGGAATTCCAATTCGCCCTGGTAGGCGTGGTGCAGCGCCTCACCGATGCCGCGAGCGAGGTGGATGTCGGTGGTGGTGACCGTCATTCCTTCCGGCTTCTTTTCGATGTTCATCACCCGCTGCAACGGATGCTGTGCCTTCTCGCGGGCCTCGTGGTTGTGGACCAGGCTGAGGATCTCCGCCTCGTGAGACGCAGCGAAGTCGCCTGAGATATGCAGGTAACCCGCGGGATACTCATCGTGCTGCCGGTGGCAGGCGGGGCAGCGGGTCTCGTGTGCCTGCGACGGCTTTTCGGCCCACTGCCAGTGGCCCGACTTGAATACTGCGCCACAGTCCGGGCAGACGGTCGGTTCGGGCAACTTGCCCCGTATCTTGTAGGTGTCGTGCACCGCTTCCTGTAACAAGCGGTCGCGGCGGATGGGGTGGAAAGCGGCATTGCTGGCTGAGCGGTTCATGATCGACTCCTTCTTGTTGATGGTTCGCGCCACGTACTGCTGGGCCAGTGTACTCAGCTTCGGAGACCGGAACAATTAGGGTTTTGCCTTACTCTGCAAAAATGAGGGCGTATTGCATGCCCGAGGCGATCAGCCCGTAGCGCGCGAACTTGCCGATCGCCATGAACAGGGCGGCCTGCCATGGATTCAGCCGCAGCCAGCCGGCGGCGAGGCACAGCGCATCGCCGATCAGCGGCACCCAGGCCAGCAGCAGCGAAGGCGCACCGTACCTTCTTACTTTCTCGACATGCTTGAGCTGCTGGGTTTGCGGTAGCACCCAGCCCATGCCGAAGGTGATCATCCCGCCGATGGTGTTGCCGAGGGTGGCGACGCCGAGCGCGACCCACAGGGTTTCGGGATAGGCTTTGAGTACACCGAACAGCACGGCTTCCGAGCCGCCCGGAAGCAACGTTGCGGCAAGCAGGCTGCTGAGGAAGAGCGAGGCGAGGCTGGCGGTTTCGGTCACGGGAATCAGCAGCTATGGATTGAGAGCAAGCCCCGTTCGGCCTGAGCTTGTCGAAGGCCATGAGTCCGCTCATGTTTCGACAGGCTCAACACGAACGGACTCATGATTTGCACTATTGGCCGCGCAGGACGGAGAAGACTTTCTTCGCGAGGTTACCGGTGGCTTCCAGCGGATTCGCGCGAATCGCCTTCTCCTGCTCGGCCATCATCAGGAACAGGCCGTCGAGTGCCTTGCGCGTGATATAGTCGTCGAGCTTTGCGTCGCTCTCTTCCACCAGGCCGAACTGGGCGCCCTTGCCGGCGAACCGGTCATAGGTCTGCGCCAGCTTCACCTTCTGCATGGATTTCGCGACGATGGGCTTGAACTTGCCCGCGAGCGCGGTCTCGGTGGTCTTGCGGAAGTATTGCGTCGCGGCGTCGTCTCCGCCGGTGAGGATGGCCTTCGCGTCCGCCACGGTCATCTGCTTCACCGCCCCTACCAGCAACGTCTTCGCCTCCGGCACGGCAGCCTCGGCGGCGCGGTTCATCGAGGTGACGAGGTCGTCGGCGTAGCTGCCCATGCCGAACTTGCGCAGCAGGTTGTCGGCCTTTTGCAGGCTCTCCGGCAGCGGGATGAGCACCTTGTCGTTGCCGAGGTAGCCGTTCTCCTTCGCCAGGTTTTTGACCGCCGTTTCTGCACCCTGGGTGAGAGCCTGCTTCAGGCTGGCGACCTGGTCCTTATTGCTGAACATGGACAGGTCGGAAGGCTGGGACTTCGCCGCAGGTGCTGTGGATGCAGCAGCCGGCGCGCTGGCTGGAGGTGCCGACTTGCCGATGTTGCCCAGCTGTTCCTTGTTGAGCAGGTCGCCCAGATTCAGCGCGCTTGCCTGTGCGGAGCAGGCAAGCAGTGAAACAGCTAGCAGACGGAGCAAGTTCGGCATGTCGCCTCCTATTTCTTGCGCGGAGCCATCAGGTCGGTGATCGTGCCTTCGGCCATCTCGGCGGCGAAGCACAGCGTCTCCGACAGGGTCGGGTGCGGGTGGATGGTGAGGCCGATGTCTTCCATATCGGCGCCCATCTCCAGTGCCAGCACGCCTTCGGCGATCAGTTCGCCCGCGTTGGTGCCGACGATACCCATGCCGAGGATGCGGCGCGATGTCGGTTCGAGCAGAACCTTGGTCGCACCTTCCTCGCGTGCGATGGAGAGAGCACGGCCGGACGCGGCCCACGGGAAGGAAGCCTTCTCGTATGCGATGCCCAGCGCCTTGGCTTGTGTCTCGGTCAGGCCCATCCACGCGATCTCGGGATCGGTGTACGCCACGGACGGAATGGTCAGCGGCTCGAAGAAGGCCTTGTGTCCGGCGATGTTCTCGGCCGCAACCTTGCCCTCATGCACGGCCTTGTGCGCCAACATCGGGTCGCCGACGATATCACCGATGGCGAAGATGTGCGGTACGTTGGTGCGCTGCTGCTTGTCGACCGGGATGAAGCCGCGCTCGTTGACGATGAGGCCTGCGGCTTCGGCGTTGATCTCGCGTCCGTTCGGACGACGGCCCACGGCCATCAGCACCTTGTCATAGACCTGCGGCTCGGTGGGGGCCTGCTCGCCTTCGAAGGTGACCTTCAGGCCGGCCTTGGTGGCTTCGATCTTGGTGACCTTGGTCTTCAGCATGATGGCCTCGTAGCGCTTGGCGATGCGCGTGTGCAGCGGCTTGACCATGTCCTTGTCCGCGCCGGGCATGAGCTGGTCCATCAACTCGACCACCGAGATTTTGCTGCCGAGGGCGTCGTAGACGGTCGCCATTTCCAGGCCGATGATGCCGCCGCCGATGACCAGCATGCGCTTGGGCACATCCTTCAGCGCCAGCGCGCCGGTGGAGTCGATGATGCGCTCGTCCTCATAGGGGAAGCCCGGGATGCGCGCGACGCTGGAGCCGGCTGCGACGATGGCGTTATCGAAGGTGATGACCTTCTTGCCTTCGGCCGTCTCTACTTCGAGGCTGTTGGGCGAGGTGAACTTGGCGGTGCCGCGCACCACCTGCACCTTGCGTTGTTTCGCCAGGCCGGCGAGGCCGCCGGTCAGCTTGCCGATCACGCTTTCTTTCCAGGTGCGGATCTGGTCGATGTCGATCTTCGGCTTGCCGAAGGTGACGCCGTGATGGCTGACTTCTTCCGCTTCGTTGATGACCTTTGCCACGTGCAGCAGCGCTTTGGATGGGATACAGCCCACGTTCAGGCACACGCCGCCGAGCGTCGCATGCTTCTCGATCAGCACCACCTGCTTGCCGAGGTCGGCGGCGCGGAACGCGGCGGTGTACCCGCCGGGGCCGGCGCCGAGCACCACGACTTCGGCGTGAATGTCGCCCTTGGCGACGGGTGTCGGTGCGACTTGCGGTGCGGCAGCGGGAGCCGCTGCTTGTGGAGCAGGTGTGCTTGCTGCCGGCGCAGGCGCAGCGGCGCTGCTTTCCAGCATCAGGATCGCCGAGCCTTCGCTGACTTTGTCGCCGACCTTGATCTTCAGTTCCTTCACGACGCCGGCGGCGGGCGAGGGAACATCCATCGTCGCCTTGTCGGTTTCCAGCGTGATCAGGGTTTGTTCCTTTTCGACCGTATCGCCGGGTTTCACAGCGATCTCGATGACGGCAACGCCTTTGAATCCGCCGATGTCCGGCACTTTGATTTCGATGGTTTGGCTCATGTTGTTCTCTTTCTTTTTAGATTCGGATTTGCCCGTTGCCGAGCACGATGTATTTCTGCGAAGTCAGCCCCTCCAGACCGACCGGGCCGCGCGCGTGGATTTTGTCGGTGGAGATGCCGATCTCAGCCCCCAGGCCGTATTCGAAACCGTCGGCGAAGCGCGTGGAGGCGTTCACCATCACGCTGCTCGAATCCACTTCGCGCAGGAAGCGCATCGCCTTGGTGTAGTTCTCCGTGACGATGCTGTCAGTGTGCTGCGAGCTGTAGGTGTTGATGTGGGCGATGGCTTCGTCCAGGTTCGCTACCACGCTCACGGAAAGTATCGGCGCGAGGTATTCGGTGCGCCAGTCTTCTTCGGTGGCGGCCTTCATCTGCGCGACCAGTTTGCGCGAGGCGTCGTCGCCGCGCAGTTCCACGCCCTTGTCGAGGTAGATCTTGCACAGCTCAGGCAGCACCTT
>DASTGP010000117.1:0-2010 GCA_035605585.1 Gallionella sp.
GGTACCCTCCGCGGCTTCGCCGCTCCGGCGGCCCCTCACCTAGCACGTTGAGGCTGTAGAAAACCCCTTTTCGTCCGAACCAGGCTCGTGGAAATGGCGCGATCCTTCGCGCCATTTTTCCTGTCTGCCATTTGTCGATTCGGTCGCCGGATCGCCCGCGCCGACTTTCCCTTCGAACTGACCCGCTACACGGCGGTAGCGACCGCCTTTCGCCCTGCCTCAGCCCCTACCGCCCGTAGCCGTGATGCGCCAGCTTCTCGATGTTGTGCACCAGGCAGTAGAGCTTCCATTGCGTATCCACCTTCTTCTGCCCGCGCAGGGTGAAGCGATCCAGGCCCTTGTTGTGGCGGAGGTTGCCGAACACCGGCTCCACCGTGGCGAAGCGCCGGCCATAGAGTTGCCTGCCGCGCTCCGAATCGATCGCCCGTTTCATGATCTCGGTGTAGCTCGTCTTGCCGCCGGTCACCTTGCCGCGAAAGAAGCAGACTTGCCGGGTCCGGGTCTTCTCCGGTGTCCGCAAACACTTCTCGCGTTGCGCACAGGGCTGACAGTCCCGCAGGGCGCCCTGGAACTTCACCGCGATATGGCCGTTGTGAATGCAGTTCGAACCGTTCTGGTAAAGCCACTTGCCCGCAGGACACCGACAGGTGCCGGCCTCGGGGTCGTACTCGAAATCCTCGGGCTGGTAGCGGCCGGCCTTCTTCCTCGGCTGCGTCTTGTCGTAGAGCGGGTCGGCCTGCGCCTTGTGCCTGGCCTGGTCCTTGAAGCGCTCGTCTCTCTTGCGCATCTGGTTGTCCGCGATCAGCGCCGGCCGCTCCTGCGCGGCCAGCGCCTTGAGGTTGGCTTCGGAGTGGTAGCCGGCATCGGCGGTGATCAGGGTGTCGGGAGCGCATAGGGCCCGGGTGGCTTCGACCACCGGCATCAGGAGCGCCTGTTCGCTGCCCGTGCCATGGGCTTGGGCTTCGACGATGATCTGGTGGCGATCATCCACCGCGGCAACCCCGGTGTAGCCCTGGATGACGCCTTTGGCGGTGGCCATCTTGGCCGAGTCGTTGTCGCTGCGGTTGCTCTTGATGACTTTGCCTTGGGCGCCTTGCCGGTCTTCGCGATGCGCGCTGAGCCACTGCCGCATCCGCGCGGCTTCCCGCGTCAGGCGCGCTTTCTGCCGCGCCTCCTTCTCGGCGAGATCGGGCTCGGTCGGCAGCGCGTCGTTCTCACGATGGCGGGCGAGCATGGCCTTGGCGGCGGCTTCCATCTTCTCGGCCTGGCGCTGGAAGTCGGCTCGCGTGCCGCTCTTGCCCTTGCTGGCGTTGCTCGGCAGCTTGACGCCGTCGATGGCAAACATCTCTCGCCCGATCAGTCCCTGGCGGTCGCAGATGAGCAGCACTTCCTTGAACAGCGGCTCGATCTCGCCACTCAGGGTGCTGACGAAGTCGGCAAAGGTGGTGAAGTGCGGTGCGGTGTCACCGGAAAGCGCGATGAAGGTCACCTGCTCGCGGCACGCCCGCTCGATCTCCCGACTCCGGACGATGCCGCGGCTGTAGGCGAACAGCACGACCTTGAGCAGCATGGCCGGCGGGTAGGCGCTGGCGCCGGTGCGGTCGTTCTTGTAGCGGGCGTCGAACCGCCGCAGGTCCAGTTCGTGATCGACAAGGTAGTTCAGCGCATGCTCGAACGTGCCGGGCAGCAGTTGCCGTTCGAGATCGACCGGAATGAATCGGGGGCTGGTGTCGATGCGCTTGTAGCGTGCCATGGCAGCGTGTCCTTATGTGACACGCCTATGACTGTTGATATCCCGGTTGGTTCACCGCAGAATGCCCCGATGAATGAACTTTTTCTACAGCGTCGTTAGGGCCATTTGCTTTATCCAACCTGGGAGGTCACTGTGCAAAAGACGTTTGTTGCTTCTATTCTCGTCTCATCTATTTGCGGCTGGGCTGCTCCAGCGGCCGCTGCGGACTCCAATCGAGATCTTGCTAAGCAGTTTTTTCATTGCGGTGCGGTATCGGA
>DASTGP010000122.1:0-8216 GCA_035605585.1 Gallionella sp.
GTTATCCCGATATCCGTAATGGTCTGGTTGCTCCCTATAGCGCATTTCCCGTGCCAAGACCCGACTGACGCATCCCAAAAGCGCTATAGGGAGCAACCAGACCATTACGGATATCGGGATAACCCCTGTGTTCCGCTTGCAGCAAAAACAATTGGGCGGATTCGCCCCCTATGCCGAGGCTGCCATCGGTTTTCACCTGATTACTCCGACTTTTATATATGCCAATCGCCACTTCGGTAGTTCGTTTCAGTTCGGCGACCACCTTGGATTCGGGGTGCGTTTTGGCGAGCATCAACAGTTCGATTTGGGATACCGTTATCAGCATCTCTCTAACGGCGGGCTCAAGAAGCCCAATCAGGGCATTAACTTCAACCAAGTCCGTTTTGCCTACCATTTCTGACATGGTGTAACGTGTCAGCCACCTCTGTTCTGGCGCGCAAATGGCGTCCTAAAACCTTCGCGCAATTGGCGGGACAGGAGCATGTCGTCAAGGCGCTCAGCAATGCGCTTGCGCAAAATCGCCTGCATCATGCGTATTTGTTCACCGGCACGCGGGGGGTCGGCAAGACCACCATCGCGCGCATCTTTGCCAAGTCGCTTAACTGTGTGACAGGAGTCACCGCGATCCCCTGCGGTGAGTGCAGTGCCTGTAGGGAAATCGATAGCGGACGCTTTGTCGATCTGATCGAACTCGATGCCGCGTCCAATACTCAGGTGGACAGCATGCGCGAGCTGCTGGAGAGCGCACTGTATGCGCCGACCAGCGGGCGCTTCAAGGTCTATATCATCGACGAAGTGCACATGCTGTCCAAGTCGGCATTCAACGCGATGCTGAAGACCCTTGAGGAGCCTCCGGGGCACGTGAAATTCATTCTTGCCACGACGGATCCGCAGAAAATCCCTGTGACGGTGTTATCGCGGTGCCTGCAATTCAATTTGAAGCAGCTGCCTCCAGCGCTGATAACGGCTCATTTGCAGCACGTATTGGAGCAGGAGCAGATCGCTTTCGAGGCGGGAGCGGTTGCGCTGATCGCGCGGGCGGCGCAGGGCAGTATGCGAGATGCGTTGAGCCTGATGGATCAGGCCATTGCCTTTTCCGATGCCAAGGTGGAAGAGGGCGTGGTGCGCACGATGCTCGGTGCGATAGACCAAAGTTATCTTTTCGATTTGCTGGATGCGTTGAGCGGACAGAACGGTGTTGCGTTGATTGAAATTGCCGACAGTATGGCGGCGCGTAGCGTGTCGTTTGATGCTGCATTGCAGGAGTTGGCGACCTTGTTGCATCGCATCGCGCTGGCACAAACCGTACCGCAGGCGATTGCCGAGGACGAGCCGGAACGTGTGCGTTTTCTGGAACTGGCTCACGCATTCTCGGTCGAGGATGTGCAGCTCTGCTATCAGATCGCGATCCATGGGCGAGACGAGATCGACTTGGCCCCGGACGAATATGCCGGATTTACCATGACGTTGCTGCGCATGCTGGCTTTTGCGCCGGCGAAAGGAGCGCAGCGTACAGTTACGGCTGCTCCGCCCGTTCCGGTGCGCGCAGCACCGGCTGTGAGTCGGACTGAAAAGACTCCCGAATCGCCGCCAGCAGCGCGGACAGCGGCCGGGGCTGCACCAGCTGGTCAGCCGGATTGGAGCGTATTGCTGGCGCAATTGAATGTGCAAGGGATGGCGCAGCAGTTGGCGAGGCATTGTGTACTGGAAAGTTTCTCCGACGGGCAGGTGACCCTGCGACTGTCTCAGGAGCAGCGGCATTTCCAGGGAAACAAGATGGCGACGGACAAGCTGCAGGCTGCCTTGAGCGATTACTTCGCCAAACCTGTCCGTTTGAATATCGTGCTGGGCGAAGCCGAGGCGGCGACGCCTGCGGTCATCGAACAGCAGGTCAAGCAGGCGCGTCAGCAACAGGCCGATGATTCGATAGCCGGAGATAGTTTCGTGCGAGCGGCACAAGCGGAGTTGGATGCCAGCCTGATGGCGGATTCGATTAAACCAATACAGTGAATTTGAAGGAGTAGATGAAGATGTTGAAAGGCGGATTGGGCGGGCTGATGAAGCAGGCGCAGCAGATGCAGCAGAACATGCAGAAGGCGCAAGCAGAGCTGGCCAACATCGAGGTGGAAGGCCAGGCCGGTTCCGGCATGGTCAAAGTCACCATGACCTGTGGGCATGAGGTACGTCGCGTGTCGCTGGATGACAGCGTGCTGTCCGACGACAAGGAGATGCTGGAAGACCTGATCGTGCTGGCCTTGAACGATGCGATGAAGAAGGTCGATGCGACTACGCAGCAGCGCATGAGTGGCTTTACTGCCGGCATGGGGCTGCCACCCGGCATGAAGCTGCCGTTCTGATGCAGGGGATGATGCCTTCCCCTCTGGAGGATTTGATCTCCGCACTGCGTTGTTTACCGGGTGTGGGGCCGAAGTCCGCCCAGCGCATGGCTTATCACCTTCTACAGCGGGACCGTGCCGGTGCGCAGCATCTGGCGCGATCGCTGGAGCGAGCTGCGGCAAGTATCAAGCATTGCTCCAAATGCAATAATTTTTCCGAAGAAGAGATATGTGCGTTGTGCGCATCGCCCAGGCGCGATGCGGGGCTGCTGTGCGTGGTCGAAATGCCGGCCGATTTGCTGATGATGGAGCAGACCCAATGCTATCGCGGCATGTATTTCGTGCTGATGGGACGGCTCTCACCGCTGGATGGCATCGGTGCCAGGGAGTTGCATTTCGAGCGTCTGGTCAAACGCGTGCAGGAGCACCCCTGTGAGGTGATTCTGGCGACAAACTTCACCGTGGAGGGGGATGCGACCGCGCATTATTTGGCAACCTCGCTGCAATCTCATGGGGTTAAAGTGTCGCGCATTGCCCGCGGTTTGCCAGTGGGGGGTGAGTTGGAGCAGGTGGATAGCGGCACGCTGGCGCAGGCTATGCTGGAGCGGCGTGAGGTATTGGCATGAACGAGCAAGGCGAAAAGTTACAGAAAGTGTTGGCGCAGGCGGGATTCGGTTCGCGCCGCGCCATGGAAGAATGGATCTCTGCCGGGCGCGTTAGCGTGAACGGAGAGCCGGCCACCTTGGGTATGCGCGTGGTGGAAGGGGATCTGGTGCGGGTGGATCGACGCACCATCCGTGTCGGGGAAAAAGAGCGTGCGGTACGCGTCTTGTTGTATCACAAGCCGGAAGGAGAGATCGTCAGCCGCGACGATCCGGATAAGCGAGCGAGCGTGTTCGACAAACTGCCCAAGCTGCGCGGGCAGAAATGGATCGCGATTGGGCGTCTGGATTTCAATACCAGCGGCTTGTTGATCTTTACCACCTCCGGCGAATTGGCGAATCGACTGATGCACCCGCGCTTTGAAGTCGAGCGGGAATATGCGGTGCGCGTGCAGGGGACCATGACGGATGAGCAGATGAAGCAAGTGCTCAAGCAGGGCGTGGAACTGGAAGACGGCCCGGTTAAGTTCGAGAAGCTGGAGGATGAGGGGGGCGAGGGATTCAACCACTGGTATCGCGTCATGCTTAAGGAAGGGCGCAATCGTGTGGTGCGCCGTACTTTTGACGCGCTGGGGCTGCCGGTGAGCCGTCTGATGCGGGTGCGCTTCGGTATAATCAACCTGCCTTCACGCTTGAAGCGCGGCACGACCGCAGAGCTGGGTGAGGGAGAGATTGCGCAGGTGCTTGATTGGGTTGGCATGGCGGCCGATGAAGAGAAGCAGCCCAAGGCTGTGGCGCCGTCCGCCAAGCCTGGCGGGAGGACGGCTGGCGGCAGGGGGAAGACGCCCTCCAGCGAACGGAAGGCAGGACCTTCCCTTCCTCGCACACGCGGCGGCAAAAGTAAAACTGGTGTAAAACGCTGACTATCACTAGAATTCGGGCATTGTGATCGGCGGGCGGTGTTGAATGTCATGAAACCATGGCGACTACTTTGGGTGCTGGAAAACTGAATGCAAGAGCGCGGCAATAAGACCATCATGTGCAGTGTGCTGTTCTTGGATATCGTCGAATATTCCAAGAAGTCGGTGGCTGGACAAATTTCGCTGAAGGATAGGTTTAACGACTATCTCTCCGCCGCCATTCGCGACGTGCCGGTGGCTGATCGGATCATCCTCGATACGGGAGATGGTGCGGCGATCAATTTTCTTGGCGACGTCGAGGATGCATTGAGGGCGGCGCTCAGCCTGCGCGAAAGTCTGCTCAACGAAGAACCGGGCCTGGAGCATCCCTTGCTGGTGCGCATGGGCATCAATCTCGGGCCGGTTCGCCTGGTCAGGGACATCAACGGTCAGCCGAATATCGTCGGCGACGGGATCAATGTGGCACAGCGAGTGATGGGCTTCGCGGATGCCAGCCAGATACTGGTTTCACGGTCGTACTACGATGCGGTCTCACGTCTTTCGCCCACGTACGCCGGGATGTTTCACTACCAAGGCTCCCGTACCGACAAACATGTGCGGGAGCATGAAATATACGCTATCGGTTATCCGAGCGACCGGACGCAGACGAAGCAGGCAGAGCTTGGCGCGAGCTCCGGCCACCAGACCCCGAGCAGTTATGCCACTCTGAGGGAGAGAGCCAGGCTTGGATGGAATGCGGCAGCGGCCAGGTTGGATGTGTTTGCGGGAGCGTTGCTAGAGCGGTACAGGCTGGCTGATTCGAAGCGGCGCACCGTCTATGTGGCTGCGATTGTCGCGCCGGTACTGCTGATCGGCGGAGTGGTGCTGAAGTTCGCGCTGCATAATGAGCCGGCCTTGCCGACGGATGCCCAGGTCCAGACAGGAAGCGGGCCACAGGCAGCATCGGCTGTCGCGTCGCTCGCGCCTGCGGTTGTTCAGTCGGAGAAAAAGGGGGCTCTTGCAAAGGAAACGAAGCCCGAAGCGAAAAAGGCCGTCGAGAGCAAGCCTAATGGAAAGAAAGTCAATGGTCAGGCCAAGCAGCCGCAGGCCCAACCCAAGCAGCCGCAACCTCAGCCGCAGCCGCAGGCCAAGCCCAAGGTTGCCGAACCGGTCAAGCCTAAGGCCGAGAGCAGCGGTGCTGCTCAAGTCGCAGAATCTGCTTATGTTGTCGTGAGCTGTAAGGAAGGAACCCAGGTGTTCGTGGATGGCTCTCAGAAGGGCAAGATCAGCGATGGGTCATTGAAGGTTGCGATCACGTCGACCAGCAAACACACGGTGATCGTGAGTCATCCTGCTGGCGGTATTTATACACAAAGCGTCGAACTCGCTGCTGGCAAGACGGCGCGTCTCCGGCCGAACTTTTGTGATTAGCGAGTTGTCCTGACTACCGGATCCATACAGAGGAATATGACGAAGAAGTTTTTCTCGGGTGAGCGCGATGATTAGCCAATTGGGGCGCTATGAGGTGCTTGGCGAGCTAGGACAGGGCGCGATGGGTATCGTCTATAAGGCGAAGGACCCGTTGATCGACCGTGTGGTGGCGATCAAGACGATCAACCTGGGGCTCGCGCTGGACGAGAAGGAAGAATACGAGGGGCGTTTCTACCAGGAGGCCAAAGCGGCCGGTCGGCTTAGCCATCCGAACATCGTAACCATTTACGATGTGGGCAAGAGCGGCGATGTTGCCTATATCGCCATGGAGTTCCTGGAAGGGCGCGAACTGCGCGATATCATGAACGACGGCGGGCTGTTGCCGGTCGATCAGGTGCTGGACATCGTCGCTCAAGTGGCGCTTGGTTTGGCTTACGCACATGAGCACGACATCGTGCATCGCGATGTCAAGCCCTCGAACATCATGGTGGTGCGCGATGGGCACGTGAAGATCACCGACTTCGGCATTGCGCGCATGGCTTCCTCGGCAGTGCGCACCCAGACCGGCATGGTGCTCGGCTCTCCCAAATACATGTCGCCCGAGCAGGTGATGGGCAAGTCAATCGACCAGCGCTCGGATATCTTCTCTCTGGGCGTGATGCTCTACGAGATGCTGACCGGTCAGGCGCCCTTCAATGGCGAGAACGTCAACGCCATCATGTACCAGACCCTGAATGCGGTGCCCGTCCCGCCCAATACCCTGAATCCCGCCGTGCCGGAGATGCTCAATTTCATCGTGGCCAAGGCGCTGGCGAAAGGATTGGACGATCGTTACCAGAATGCCAAGGATTTTGCCGACGATCTGCGTGCCTGCCGCGATACCCTGCCGCGTTCCAAGCGTCAGGACGTATCGATAGCGCCCGCGGGCGGCGAGAAAAAACTGCCTGATGCGATCAGCGTTACCGGCAACCTGGATGCGGGTGGAGAAGAGGCAAAATCGGCATCAACGGCGAGATTGTCTCAGGCTTTCGATTCCGCCGCTGCAACCATGCGCCTGGCTGCGCTGACGGCGACCAACGAGGATGTGGATGAGTTGTCCAAGACCTTCAAGATGGTGCGGCCAAGTGCGGAAGCCATCAAGCAGGCCGCGCCGCCGGCGAGAACCGTGACTGCGGCTCAACGTTCTCCGGTTCATCATATCCCTGCGCGTCCTCCAGCCAAGCACGGCAGTGGAAACTTCCTGCTGCTGATCATCGTAGCGCTGGTGTTGATGGGTATCGTGGCTATCGTCGTCTTCTAGCGCGTCCTCCGTATGGCGCTCAAGCCTTCAACGCGCCTGTCCATGTTGCTGATCTTGTGCCACCTGCTGGTCGCGGGCGTCGTGTTCCTGACCGCGTTGCCGGTGGCGACCATGCTGACGATATTCCTGCTGATTGTGTTGAGTCTCGTCTATTACCTGGCGCGTGATGCTTTGCTGTTGCTGCCGAATTCGTGGAGAGAGATTGCACTTTCTCCCGAGGAGGTATCGGTTGTGCTCCGCAATGGCTCAGGCTTCACCGGACAGGTCTCGGGTGAGACTTTCATCAGCCCCCACTTTATCGTGCTCGGCGTCCGAGTCGAAGACCGGCGCCTGCCGTTTTTCCGAGTTATTTTTCCCGATGCACTGGGCCGAGACAGGTTTCGCGAGGTGTGCGTGCGCCTGAGGTTCGCCTAGCAGATGCGCGGGGACAGGATGGTTGGCTTCGGGTTCGGCTGTGCCGTCGGATAGTCCTTGCTGAAATGCAGGCCGCGGCTCTCATGGCGCGCCAAGGCACTTTGCACGATCAGTTCTGCATTCAGCACCAGGTTGCGTAGTTCGAGCAGGTCCGGATTGACGTGGAAGTTGGCGTAGAACTCGTCGATCTCGTCCTGCAGCAGCTTGATGCGATGCTGAGCTCGTTGCAGGCGCTTGTTGGTGCGTACGATGCCCACGTAGTTCCACATGAAGTGGCGTAGCTCTGCCCAGTTGTGCGAGATGACGATCTGTTCGTCCGCATCGGTCACCCGACTTTCGTCCCAAGCGGGCAGTTCGCGCAACGCTTGATGGGACTTGCCCAGGATGTCGCGCACCGCAGCATCTGCGAACACCAGGCATTCCAGCAGCGAATTGCTGGCCAGCCGGTTCGCACCATGCAGCCCGCTGTAGGCGGTTTCGCCCACTGCATACAGGTTCTCCACATCGGTGCGCGCATTCAGGTCCGCCATGACGCCGCCGCAGGTGAAATGCACGGCCGGGACGACCGGAATCGGTTCCTTGCTGATGTTGATTCCCAGGCTGAGGCAGCGCGAGTAGATGGTGGGGAAGTGCTCTTCGAGGAACTCGACCGACTGGTGCGAGATGTCCAGATAGACGCAGTCCAGTCCATGCTTCTTCATTTCGAAATCGATCGCGCGCGCCACCACGTCGCGCGGCGCGAGTTCCGCGCGCTCGTCGTGCTGCGGCATGAATCGCGTGCCGTCCGGCAGCTTGAGGATGCCGCCTTCGCCGCGCACCGCCTCGCTGATGAGGAACGACTTGGCGTGGGGATGGTAGAGGCACGTGGGGTGGAACTGGATGAATTCCATGTTCGCCACGCGGCAGCCGGCGCGCCACGCCATGGCAATGCCGTCGCCGGTCGCGGTGTCCGGGTTGGTGGTGTACAGATAAACCTTACCGCTGCCCCCCGTCGCGAGGATGGTGTCGTGAGCCGAGATGGTGATGACCTCGCCGCTCAGGCTGTTCAATGCGTAGGCGCCATAGCAGCGGTTGTTCGCCAAGCCGAGCTTTTTCCCGGTGATGAGGTCGATGGCGAAATGGTTTTCGAAGATCTCGATGTTGCCTTGTGCGGCGATGGCTGCGAGCAGGGCGCGTTCGATCTCCCGGCCTGTGACATCTTTCGCGTGGAGAATGCGGCGTTTGGAATGTCCCC
>DASTGP010000059.1:0-20780 GCA_035605585.1 Gallionella sp.
CCGAGCTCTGCGAGGTCGTCGGGCTGCCGGTGAGCAGGCGTCAGCTCCTCCGGAAAGGCGGCGAGGATACGGCCTGCCAGGGAAATGTCGCGCGTCTCGACCGCGATGCCGGCAGCCTTGGTGAAGGCTTGAACGATGGGAAGCAGGGAGTAAGTCGCCAGTCTCGGTGCTTCATCGGTCAAGGTGTAAATGATTTTGGAAGTTGCCATGTCTGTTCTCGGGAATTTGAAACTTTTGTTAACAAAGAAAATGAAATGAGTCGCATCCTGCTGTTCAACAAACCCTATGGGGTGATCTGCCAATTCAGCCGTGATGGGATGCACCCGACGCTGGCCGATTATATCGCCGTTCCCGACGTTTATCCCGCGGGAAGGCTGGATACCGACAGCGAAGGTCTGCTGTTGCTCACCGATGACGGCAAACTGCAGCACCGCATCACCGATCCGAAACACAAGTTGCCCAAGACCTACTGGGTGCAGGTCGAGGGCGTTCCGGATGAGACTGCACTGCAGCAATTGCGACGCGGCGTTGCGCTCAAGGACGGGATGACGCTGCCGGCCGAGGCTCGGGCGATGGAAGAGCCCGCCGCACTATGGCCGCGCAATCCGCCGGTCCGTTTTCGGCAGAGCATCCCGACGAGCTGGATAGCGCTGACCATACGCGAGGGCAAGAACCGCCAGGTGCGGCGCATGACCGCCGCCGTTGGCTTTCCCACGCTGCGACTGATCCGCTATCGCGTCGGCGACTGGACGCTGGACGGCCTCGAGCCCGGGCAGTGGCTACAACGTTGACAGCCTGGCTGCCGCCTCTTACCTTGTGCGCCACATGCTTCCGATGGAGATTGCGATGTTGCGTTACCTGCTGGTGTTTGTTGCGCTGTTGGCGCTGGGTGTGCCGGCTTGCGCTCCTGCTGGCGAGCAGCCCCGCGGCATGGTCCGCAAGCCTGCGGACAAACTGATCGGTACCTGGCGCAGCGCCCGGGGAGCGGTCATCTTTCAACCCAACGGCATCCTGATCTACAAGGGCAGGCGTCACTACTATGCCGCAGGCAACGGCGCGATCCAGCTCAAATACCGCCACACCATCCGCCAGCTTCCGTACAAGATTTTCGACGGCAAGCTGACCGTGACCGAGAGTGGCGTGGATACGGTCTATACGCGAGAGTAAGGTCGCCGCCCTGTGGGCTCGATGGTCAGTCGCGGCCGCTTCCGTTTCCGCTGCGGCCGAAAGCCGGGCCTTGTCCATGACCCGTTCCGCGTCCTCGATGCGCAGCTCCGGTGCCGCGTTCGCGTCGACCATGAGACTCGGGTTGGAAGAGCCCCGGCTGCGGCATCGCCTGATGGCGCGCGGCTTCGGACAGGAACGGCTCGTCTTTCTTCTTTTGCTGCGGCTGGCGCGGCTTGCCCGGTTGTGACCCATTGCGAGGTTGCTGGCCGCTGCGCGCCTGTTGTTCGCGTGCCTGGCCGGGTGTCCGGCCATCGCGGGGCTGCTGCGGATTTCGCGCAGTCGTGTTGCTGTGACGGCGCTGGCCGTGTTGCGGACGCGGCGGGCGCGGCGCTTCCGGCGGGATGTGCGTCGGCGGCACGAAGCTGTCGATGGTCACCTTCGGGATCGCATGCTTGATCAGGCGCTCGATGTTCTTCAGGTACGGGAACTCTTCGCTGTCCACCAGCGAGATCGCCGCGCCATTGCTGCCCGCGCGGCCGGTACGGCCGATGCGGTGCACATAGTCTTCCGGCACATTGGGCAGTTCGAAATTCACCACATGCGGCAGCTGGTCGATGTCCAGCCCGCGCGCGGCGATGTCGGTGGCGACCAGGACCGGCAACGTGCCGTCCTTGAACTGCGCCAGCGCCTTGGTGCGCGCCGACTGGCTCTTGTTGCCGTGGATCGCGGCGGACGGGATGCCGTCGCCGGTCAGCTTTTCCGCCAGGCGGTTCGCGCCGTGCTTGGTGCGTGTGAACACCAGCACCTGTTTCCAGTCGTTGTGCTTGATCAGGTGCGACAGCAGATGGCTCTTCAGCTTCTGCGGGACCAGGTGCACGCTCTGTTCGACCAGCTCGGAAGTGGTGTTGCGGCGCGCGACCTCGACGTAGCCGGGGTTATGCAGCAGGCCGTCGGCCAGCGTCTTGATCTCGTCCGAGAAGGTCGCCGAGAACAGCAGGTTCTGGCGCTGCTTCGGCAGCAGCGCGAGGATCTTCTTGATGTCGCGGATGAAGCCCATGTCCAGCATGCGGTCGGCCTCGTCCAGCACCAGGATCTCGATGCCGGACAGGTCCAGCGTCTTCTGGCCGACGTGGTCGAGCAGGCGGCCCGGGGTTGCGACCAGGATGTCCACCTGGCTGCGCAGGGCCTTGATCTGCGGATTGATGTTCACGCCGCCGAACATCACCATGGATTTCAGTGGGAGGTACTTGCCGTAGGTCTGCACCGATTCCTCCACCTGCGCGGCGAGTTCGCGCGTCGGGGTCAGGATCAGGCAGCGCGGAGTGCCTGCGCGCGGATTCGCGGCGGGCTTTTCGGATAGGCGATGCAGGACGGGCAGGGTGAAGCCGGCGGTCTTGCCGGTGCCGGTCTGCGCGCCGGCCAGCAGGTCGCCGCCTTTCAGCACCTGCGGGATGGCCTGCGCCTGGACGGGGGTGGGGTGCGTGTAGCCGGCATCGGCGATGGCACGCAGGATTGGTTCGGCCAGGTTCAGTCCGGCAAAGGAAATTTCAGTAGACAAGTTTTATGACTCCAGCGACGGCCTGAAGCCCTACAGGGCACACCAATCGAGGCAGACGGATTAAGCGATCGGAACGATCGGGAGTGTTCGTGAAGGCCGCTGCACCGATTGGTTGGGGGCAGGGCGGCGTGCATTATACCCATACTGTGGCGCCAGAAGTGGGGCATGACCGGAAAGGCGGCTCGCCGGCGCGCAGAAAACAGCGCTTGGGCTGGGCGCGGGTGGGCTTTGCCGGGGTTCATCGGGTATAATGCGCGCCTTTGAAATTACCCGATAGGAGGATGTTATGCCTATTTATGCTTATGCCTGTTCCAGCTGCGGCGTGCAGAAGGACGTGATGCAGAAAATGAGCGATGCGCCGCTCACCGTTTGTCCCGAGTGCGGCAAGGAAACCTTTGCGAAACAGCTGACTGCCGCCGGCTTCCAGTTGAAGGGCAACGGTTACTACGTCACCGACTTCAAGAACAAGCCCAAGGCCGAGTGCGCGCCCTGTGCCAGCGCGGGCTCCTGCCCGATGGCCAGCTGATCGATGAAAAAATACCTCATCACCGGGCTGCTGGTCTGGGTTCCGCTCGGCATCACCCTGTGGGTGCTGAACCTGACCATCACCACGATGGATCAGACCCTGTTGCTGCTGCCGCAGCAATGGCAGCCGGACAACCTGTTGCCCATCCATATTCCCGGATTGGGCATCATCCTGACGCTGGGCGTGGTGTTGCTCACCGGTCTGCTGATCCGCAACGTGTTCGGTCAGCGGCTGTGGGACGCTTCCGAGAAGGCGATGCTGCACGTGCCGTTCGTGGGCAGCATCTACAAGGGGGTGAAGCAGGTCAGCGACACCCTGCTGTCCGGCAACGGCAATTCTTTCCGCAAGGTGCTGCTGGTGCGCTATCCGCATCCGCAAGCCTGGTCGCTGGCGTTCCAGACCGGCGTGCCGGGCGAGGTGAGCAGCCGCTTCGACGAAGAATACGTGGCGGTGTTCATCCCCACCACGCCCAGCCCGGTGAACGGTTTCTATTTCTACGTGCGCCGTGCCGACACCATCGAGCTGGACATGACCGTGGACGTCGCATTGCGCACCATCGTATCGATGGGCGTGGTTGCCACGCCCGAGACCGCTCATGCCCAGGCGGCCAACCAGATTTCCAAGCAAGACTAATCCCGTTTTTTACCAAGAAGCCGAATCATGCGAACTCATTACTGTGGACTCCTCAACACCGACCAACTCGACCAGACCGTGAGCATTTGCGGCTGGGCGCATCGCCGCCGCGACCACGGCGGGGTGATCTTCATCGACCTGCGCGACCGCGAAGGCCTGGCCCAGGTCGTGTGCGATCCCGATCGCGCCGAGATGTTCAAGATCGCCGAGTCGGTGCGCAGCGAGTTCGTGCTGCGCATCACAGGCAAGGTGCGCCGCCGCCCCGAAGGCACGACCAATTCGAATATCACCAGCGGCGAGATCGAAATCCTGTGTCATGAGATCGAGGTGCTGAACAGCGCGGTGACGCCTCCGTTCCAGCTGGACGACGAGAACCTGTCGGAGAACGTGCGCCTGACACATCGCGTGGTTGACCTGCGCCGTCCGCAGATGCAGAAGAACATGATGCTGCGCTACAAGGTGGCGATGGCGTTCCGCCGCTTCCTTGACAGCCGCGGCTTCATCGACATCGAGACGCCGATGCTGACCAAGTCCACGCCGGAAGGCGCACGCGACTACCTGGTGCCGTCGCGCGTGCATCCGGGTGAGTTCTTCGCGCTGCCGCAGTCGCCCCAGCTGTTCAAGCAGATGCTGATGGTGGCCGGCTTCGACCGCTACTACCAGGTCACCAAGTGTTTCCGCGACGAAGACCTGCGCGCCGACCGCCAGCCCGAATTTACCCAGGTCGATATCGAGACCTCGTTCCTGAACGAGGCTCAGATCATGGCGATGATGGAAGAGATGATCCGCACCGTGTTCAAGGAAACGATGGATGTGGACCTGCCCAATCCGTTCCCGCGCATGACCCATGCCGAGGCGATGGCGCGCTTCGGTTCGGACAAGCCGGACCTGCGCGTGACGCTGGAGATCACCGAAGTCACCGACGCGGTGAAGGACGTTGCATTCAAGGTGTTCGCCGGCGTGGCGAATTCCGAGAACGGCCGCGTGGCGGCATTGCGCGTGCCAGGCGGCGCGGCGTTTACCCGCGGCGAGATCGACGAGTACACCAAGTTCGTCGGCATCTACGGCGCGAAGGGCCTGGCTTACATCAAGGTCAACGACATCACCCAACTCAATGAGACCGGCCTGCAGTCGCCCATCGTGAAGAACATCCACGAGGCCGCACTGAAGACCATCGTCGAACGCACCGGTGCGCAAAACGGAGACATCATCTTCTTCGGCGCGGACAAGGCGAAGATCGTCAACGACGCGCTGGGCGCGTTGCGCAGCAAGATCGGCCACGAGAAGGGCTACACCAACGGCAAGGCATGGGAGCCGCTGTGGGTGGTGGACTTCCCGATGTTCGAGTACGACGAGGAAGACAAGCGCTGGGTCGCCTGCCATCATCCGTTCACCTCGCCCAAGGACGAGCACGTCGCCCTGCTGGAAAGCGATCCGGGCAAGTGCCTGGCCAAGGCCTATGACCTGGCGCTGAACGGCTGGGAGATCGGCGGCGGCTCGGTGCGTATCCACAAGGAAGAGGTGCAGAGCACCGTGTTCCGAGCGCTCAACATCGGCGCGGAAGAAGCTCAGCTCAAGTTCGGCTTCCTGCTCGACGCGCTGCAATACGGCGCGCCCCCGCACGGCGGCCTGGCGTTCGGTTTGGACCGCATCGTCACCATGATGACCGGCGCCGAATCGATCCGCGACGTGATCGCCTTCCCCAAGACCCAGCGCGCGCAGTGTCTGCTGACCCACGCGCCTTCCGCGGTGGACGAGAAGCAGCTGCGCGACCTGCATATCCGCCTGCGCCAGCAGACTCAGGCTACCGTGGAAGTCGCCAAGGAATAAGCGATGGCGCGTTCGCTACGTCCATTGCTGCTTGCGGCGCTGCTTTGGCTGCCGCAGGTGCCCGCGGCAGCCGCATCGGCGCAAGTCGATGCGGCAAGCGGACTGCCCGTCGTCGCGGCGTCCGAGCTGCCCGCCGAGGCGCGCGATACATTGCGCGCAATCAAACAGGGCGGGCCGTTCTCCTATGAGCGCGACGGCGTGGTGTTCAAGAACTACGAGCGGGTGCTGCCGAAGCAGCGCCGCGGCTATTATCACGAGTACACGGTGAAGACGCCGGGGGCGCGCAATCGCGGCGCACGGCGCATCGTGTGCGGGCAGCCGGTGGAATGCTATTACACCGGCGACCACTACAAGACTTTCAAGCGTATCCGGGAACAGCCATGAATCCGCTGGCACAACAACTGAGGAGTCCGTCCAGGGCGGGAAGCTATACGCTGACATGCAGCGTGGAAGAGCTGCGCGCCGCAGCTGGTGAGGCGAATTTCGCGCTGTTCGATGCCGACCTCAAGGGGGTCAAGGGCAAGGCGAACTTGCTCAATGCGCTGGCGCGCGCCGCCGGGTTCCCCCCGGAATTCGGCGTGAACTGGGATGCTCTGGCCGACGATCTGTGCGACCTGTCGTGGTGCGGCGAGAAGGCCGGTTATGTACTGTTGCTGCGCAACGTCAGCGATACCTTCGGCCTGTCCGCCAACGATCGCGAGATCGCGCAGGACATCCTCGCCGACACGGTGGTGTACTGGCGGCAACGCAACAAGGCGTTCTGGATATTCTTCGTCTGAGGCATGACGTCCTATAAACAGCCGGTCTCGGTGCTGGTGGTGGTCTACACTTCCAATCTTGATGTGTTGTTGCTGGAGCGGGCCGATCATCCCGGCTACTGGCAGTCGGTCACCGGCAGCTGCGAACCGGGGGAGGCTTTGGGCGACACGGCGATTCGCGAGGTGCGCGAGGAGACCGGGCTGGATGCCCTGCAATATGCGCTGAGCGACTGGCAGTCGCAGAACGTCTACGAGATATATCCGCACTGGCGCCACCGCTATCCGCCCGGCGTCACCCGCAACACCGAGCATGTGTTCGGCCTGCAACTGCCGCATCGCGTGGATGTCGAACTTGCGCCGGGCGAGCACCTGAACTTCGAGTGGCTGACTTGGCAGGATGCGGCGAACAAGGTATTTTCACCGAGCAATCGCGCGGCGATACTCCAGCTGCCCGAGCGCGCACAAAGGCCAGTTAAATGAGCGAAGAAGTCATTTCCATTCCCTACGACCATCCCGATGCCGCACAGACGAGCTGCAGTACGGCGCAGGCGTGGGCGAAGCGTCCGCTGGAGCCGACGCCTGAGCAGAAGGTCGAACTGATCGCGCGCATCAAGCGCCTGCTGAAGGAGCAGGACGCAGTTCTGGTATCGCATTACTACGTGCATCCCGACCTGCAGGACCTTGCCGAAGAGACCGGCGGCATCGTGTCCGACTCGCTGGACATGGCCAACTTCGGCCACCAGCATCCGGCGAAGACCATCGTGGTCGCGGGCGTGCGCTTCATGGGCGAGACTGCGAAGATTCTGAATCCGGAGAAGCGCGTGCTGATGCCGGACCTCGAGGCGGAATGTTCGCTCGACCTCGGCTGTCCGGCGGACGAGTTCGCTGCGTTCTGTGACGCGCATCCGGACCGCACCGTCGTAGTGTATGCCAATACCAGCGCGGCGGTGAAGGCACGCGCAGACTGGATGGTGACCAGCTCGATCGCGCTGCCGATCGTCAAGCACCTGCAGGAGCGCGGCGAGAAGATACTTTGGGCGCCGGACCGCCATTTGGGCAGTTACATCCAGGAACAGACCGGCGCGGACATGCTGCTGTGGCAGGGCTCGTGCATCGTGCATGACGAATACAAGGCGAAAGAACTCATCGAGCTGAAGGCGCAGCACCCGAATGCGAAGGTGCTGGTGCACCCCGAGTCGCCGCGCGCGGTCGTCAAGCTGGCGGACGTTGTCGGCTCTACCACTCAGCTTATCAAGGCGGCGCAGAATTCCGGTGCGAAGGAATTCATCGTTGCCACCGACAACGGCATCCTGCACAAGATGCGCGCGCTGTGTCCGGACAAGGTCTTCCTCGAGGCGCCCACGGCGGGGCATGGCGCGAACTGCACCAGTTGCAGCCACTGCCCGTGGATGGCGATGAACGGCCTGATCAACCTGGCCGAGGTGCTGGAGACGGGCAAGAACGAGATATACGTCGATCCGGCCATCATCCCGAGCGCCGTGCGGCCGATCCAGCGCATGCTGGATTTCGCCAAGCAGATCAACCTGCCGACGCGCGGCATCGGCAACGCCTAGGCTGCGGGGTTCCGGTGCCTACCCTCAAGATCGCCACCTACAATATCCACAAGGGCTTTTCACATTTCAACCGGCGCGTGGTGCTGCACGAACTGCGCGACCGCCTGCACGAGCTGGATGCCGATATCGTGTTCCTGCAGGAGGTGCAGGGCGAGCATGCGCGCCATCCCGAGCGCTATCACAATTATCCGGATGAGCCGCAGCACGAGTTCATCGCAGGTGATGTATGGCCGCATCATGCCTATGGCAAGAACGCGGTGTATCAACTCGGCCATCACGGCAACGCCATCCTTAGCCGTTTTCCCATCCTGTGCTCGGTGAACAAGGATGTTTCCGCGCACCGTTTCGAGAGCCGCGGCCTGCTGCATTGCGAGATCGACGTCGGCGGTCGCTACCGTGTCCATTGTTTGTGCGTGCACTTCGGCCTGTTCGCCAAGGGGAGGCGAGAGCAGACGCGCGCGCTGATCGAACACGTCAAGGAGAACATTCCGGACGACATGCCGTTGATCGTGGCCGGCGACTTCAATGACTGGAGCAACCAGTCGAGCAGAACCCTGGCCAGCGAACTGGACATGCATGACGTGTTTCAGATGCACGGCGGCAAGGTGGCGCGCAGCTATCCCTCTTCGCTGCCCCTGTTCCGGCTCGACCGTATCTATGTGCGCGGCTTCGGCGTGCTCCACAGTGACGTGCATTTCGGCGCGGTATGGCAGCGCCTGTCCGACCATGCCGCGCTTTCCTCGCTAGTGAAAAGAACATGAACGACGTCCATGAGGTGGCGGGAAATCGTTTGCTGCTGCTGCAGAGCGGCACCGCGTACTTCCCGCAGCTTTGCGCCGATATCGATGCCGCGCACCATTCCATCTATATGGAAACATACATTTTCGCCGCCGACGAGACCGGGCGCATGGTCTCGTCGGCGTTGCGGCGCGCTGCGGCCCGCGGCGTGGCGGTGCGGCTGATGCTGGATGGTTTCGGCTCGGCGGAACTGCAGCAGCGGTGGGTGGATGACTTGCGCGGTGCGGGCGTCGAGGTGCAATGGTTCCGGCGCAAGATATCTCCGCTGACGCTGCGTCGCAGCCGTCTGCGCCGCCTGCATCGCAAGCTGGTGGTGATAGATGGGGAAACCGCCTTCGTCGGTGGCATCAATATCATCGACGATATCCCGAAGCGCCACGACATGGTCGTGCCGCGGCTGGATTACGCGGTGCGCGTGCAGGGCGTGTTGACGGGTCAGATCCATGCGGTGATGCGGCATTTGTGGGGCATGGTGTCGTGGGCCAATGTCCATCGCCACAGCAGGCGCATCCACTGGAGGCTGAAGGAGGCGAAGAAACCTCCGGCCTCCGCAGACGTTGAGCTGGTGCTGCGCGATAATCTGCGCCACCGCCGTGATATCGAGCGCGCTTACCTCAAGGCGATTGCCTCGGCGCAACACGAGATTATCATCGCCAATGCCTATTTCCTTCCCGGCCGCGTGTTCCGTCGTGCGCTGAAGCAGGCCGTTCAGCGAGGGGTGCGTGTGGTCTTGCTGTTGCAGGGGAAGGTGGAGTACCGGCTGCAGCATTATGCGACGCATGCGCTTTATGAGGGGTTGCTGGGCGCAGGCGTCGAGATCTACGAGTACCTGCCCAGCTATCTGCATGCCAAGGTTGCCGTGGTCGACGGTCAGTGGGCGACGGTGGGTTCCTCCAACATCGACCCGTTCAGCCTGCTGCTGGCGCGCGAAGCCAATCTGGTGGTGCGAGATGCCGGGTTTGCCGGAGAGGTGCGCAAGAGTCTGATGGTCGCCTTGGCCAGTGAGGTTCGGCGCGTGGAGTCCGTAGGCGACGGTCTCTTTGCCCATTGGCTGGCACACATGAGTTATGGGATTGTCCGGTTCCTGGTCGGGATGGTGGGTATGTCCAAAAGGCAGTAATTCCGCGCCGGGTACCCTGAAGAATTTTTCATAATAGTGAAACATTGATTTGGCATGATGCTCGCCGAAACGTGATTGAAGCGATCTTCGGGGCTCCTGCCCTAAGCTTTCATGCTTTCCTCCTCATCTTGGGCGTCCTGTGGACGCCTTTTTTTTGCCGCCCTGGGTGCCCTCTGGTTCTCATGTTCGCCGACCTTTCAGCTGCCAGATACAATTGTTAACAAAGATGAAGTATTTATTTGGCCGATGCCTGTTACAGTGTAAGTGAAAGCGATTGTGGGGTTTTCGCTCCATCCTTTCATGTTTCTCATCCTCTTTCGGGCGTCCTGTGGCGCCCGTTTTTTTTGCCGGATTTCTCACGGTGCGCACGGCTATAATTTGCTCCTTGTCATTTTCACCGCTCCGACATGCGATCCTCCTCATCCTCCAGCGAACACGCCGCCAACCGGGCCGACTGGCAGACCATCCGTTCCCTGTTGCCCTACCTGCTGGAATTCAAATGGCGTGTCGCCATAGCGCTGAGTCTGCTGGTTTTCTCCAAGCTGGCCAATGTGTCGGTGCCGCTGGTGCTGAAGGAGATCATCGACTCGCTGGACTCGTCACACAAGGTGCTGGTCGTGCCGGTTGCGCTGGTCGTCGGCTACGGCGTACTGCGCCTGTTCAGCACGCTGTTTGGCGAATTGCGCGACGCGGTGTTCGCCAAGGTGACGCAGCGCGCGATCCGGCGCGTCGCATTGCAGGTGTTCGAGCATCTGCACAGCCTGAGCCTGCGTTTCCATCTTGAGCGGCAGACGGGCGGCGTGTCGCGCGACATCGAGCGCGGTACGCGAGGTATCGGATTCCTGCTGAACTTCATGCTATTCAACATCCTGCCGACCCTGCTGGAGATCGGATTGGTGGCCGCGATCCTGTTCAACAAGTACAACGCATGGTTCGCGGTGATCACCTTCGTCACTTTGATCGTCTATATCGCGTTCACGCTGTTCATCACCGAGTGGCGCATGGTGGTGCGCCGCTCGATGAACGACCTCGACTCCAAGGCGAACAGCCGCGCCATCGACAGCCTGCTGAACTATGAGACGGTGAAGTACTTCGGCAACGAACGTTACGAGGCGCGGCGCTACGACGAGAACATGCAGCGCTGGGAAGTGGCGGCGGTGCGCAATGCTACTTCGCTGGCGCTGCTCAATGCGGGCCAGAGCTTCATCATCGCTATCGGCATCACGGCGCTGATGCTGCTGGCGGCCGACGAGGTGGTGAAGGGGACGATGACGCTGGGCGACCTGGTGCTGGTCAACGTGTTCATGATCCAGCTCTACATGCCGCTGCACTTCCTCGGCTTCGTGTATCGCGAGATCCGCCATGCCCTCGCTGACATGGAAAAGATGTTCGGCCTGCTGCACGAACACCGCGAGATCGCCGATGCTCCTGATGCCAAGGCTCTGCAGCCGGACGGCGCCGAGGTGCGCTTCGATCATGTCAGTTTCGGCTACGTGCTGGACCGCCAGATATTGTTCGACGTGGATTTCTCGATTCCGGCCGGCCATACTGTCGCCGTGGTCGGCGCGAGCGGGGCAGGAAAGTCCACGCTGTCACGCCTGCTGTTCCGCTTCTACGATGTGCAGCAGGGACGCATCCTGGTCAACGGCCAGGACATTCGAACGGTGACACAGGCCAGCTTGCGTGCCGCGATCGGCATCGTGCCGCAGGACACCGTGCTGTTCAACGACACGATCTATTACAACATTGCCTATGGCCGGCCGGAAGCGACGCGGGCGGAGGTCATCGCCGCGGCGCAGGCCGCACACATCCACGGTTTCATCGAGTCATTGCCGCAGGGCTACGACAGCATGGTGGGCGAGCGCGGCCTGAAGCTGTCAGGCGGCGAGAAGCAACGCGTGGCGATCGCGCGTGCCATCCTGAAGGATCCGGCGATCCTGATCTTCGACGAGGCGACTTCCGCCCTCGACTCGAAGTCCGAGAAGGCTATTCAGGCCGAATTGCACGGCATCGCCCGGAACCGTACCACGCTGATCATTGCGCATCGCCTGTCTACCGTGGTCGAGGCCGACCAGATACTGGTGATGGACAAAGGACGCATCATCGAGCGCGGCACGCACCGCGAATTGCTCATGCTGAATAGGGTTTATGCGCAGATGTGGAGTCTTCAGAAACAAGAGGAGATGAGTGATTCTGTGTATTGATTTATATCAATATTGAGGTATCCTACGCGGCATTGGATGGGGTTTTGAAAGGGCAGCACATGAAAAAGATATTACTGACGGGTCTGCTGGTTGGCTACGCGCTCGCGGCGCAGGCGGGGGACTACGGCACAGTAAGATCGGACAGTGTCCGTAATGCCTCGGTGCTCAAGGTAAATTCCGCACCCAAGCTGCATTCTTCCATCGCATTGATCTATGACCAGCAGACCCAGCGTCCGCTGTATACCAAGAAGCCCGATGCGCTCGCACCCATCGCTTCGATCACCAAGCTGATGACGGCAATGGTGGTGCTGGATGCACAGCAGCCGCTGAATGAAGAGATCAGCATCGACGTGGAGGATGTCGATACCCTTAAGGGCACGCATTCGCGCCTGCGTATCGGCATGACATTTACCCGCAGCGAGCTGCTCAAGCTGGCCTTGATGGCTTCGGAGAACCGCGCGGCATCTGCTTTGGCGCGATCCTATCCGGGAGGCAGGGCCGCGGCGGTCGCGGCCATGAATGCGAAGGCGCGCGAGCTCGGGATGTACAACACGCGCTTCCTCGATCCCACCGGCTTGAATAGCGACAATGTTTCAACCGCGCGCGACCTGGTCAAGATGGTCGCGGCAGCACGCGACTACAACCTGATACATCAATACACGACCACGGCCTCGCATTCCGTGGATGGGTGGGGCGGGCATGAGCTGCGCTTCAACAACACCAACCCGCTGGTCAAGAATGCCAAGTGGGAGATCGGCGTGAGCAAGACCGGCTTCATCAACGAGGCGGGACGCTGCCTGGTGATGGAGGCGAAGATCAATCAACGCCCGGTGATCATCGTGCTGCTCGATTCGTGGGGGAAGAGCACCCGTATCGGCGATGCCAATCGCATCAAGAAATGGATGGAAAGCTCCATTGCGCGCACGACGCGGCGCGGTTGATGGAGGGATTTACGGCGAGAGGGGCGTAGCCCCTCTTTTTATTTTTCTCCGATGATAGAGCTGGTCCTACTCGTCGTTGTTGTCGCGACCGTGATCCTCGCGATACGCAAGGGCGATGCTGCGGCGCCTGCCGAACCGATCATCGCGCAGCGCCCCGGTCAATACCACATCACATTGGCGCCCCAGCTCGGTTCTTCGCTGGGGTTCATCGAGGCCGTGGCGCAGCGGCTGGCCGGCGACAGTCTGCCTGCCGGGGATGTGCCGACCCGGTATTTCCGGGCATGCCGCGCGGACGGGCAGGCCGAAAGTCTTTATTTGCTGGCGATCGCATTCCGCAAGGGCGTGTTTTTCATCCAGGCCATAGTGCCGCGCCCCTTGCGCGATGAGGAAAGCCATCTGGTTGATCTGCGGGAATTCTCGGAAGCGGTGCTGTTACACTACCCGCCGGTTCCGCCGCTCGATGCGGGCGGTGCGGAGAGGATAGATGCCGCGGTCGAGGAGGTCGCACGGCAGTATGGAATCGCGGTCGGCAAGTTGATTGCTTAACAGGGGGACTCGCCCGGGCTTGCGGGCGGGAGCATAAGAACTAGAACTATCATGGCAGAGCAGAACATAGGACGATTCGAAGTATTGCGCGAACTGGGCAAGGGTGGCCAAGGGGCGGTCTATCTCGCGTACGATCCCCAGCTCGACCGCCAGGTCGCGATCAAGACGTTGCGCAATCTGAGGCATGATGCCGAACCGCTGGTTCGAGAGGCGCGTGTCGTCAGCAAGTTGCAGCATCCCAACATCATCCCGCTTTACGACGCGGGCGAGCATCAAGGCTGCCCCTACCTGGTTTATGCCTACATCGAGGGACAGACTCTCGCCCAGAAGCTGAAACAGGACAAGACGTTGTCTCTGGTGGAGTCCGCGGAAATCGCCTGCGGCGTGCTGGAGGGGCTGTCGTATGCCCACGCGCAGGGCGTGATGCATCTGGACATCAAGCCTGCCAACGTGATGCTGGCCAGCAGCGGCCAGCCGATGGTGATGGATTTCGGCCTTGCGCAGGCAATCAACGGACAGGAACGAGGTGCCGCCGATGTCATCAGCGGCACGCCACGCTACATGGCACCCGAGCGCATCTCCGGAAAGCCGGTTGATTCTCTCGCCGACATCTATTCCGTTGGCATGATGCTGTATGAGATGGTGACGGGCGAGCCGGCGGTGAGCGGCGAAAGCGCCTATGCGGTGCTCCATCGTGCGGCACATGAAGAGGTCGCCGCCCCCTCGGCGCTTAACGAAGAGGTGGATGCGCAGATGGAGGCGATCATTCTCAAGGCGATCGCCAAGAACGCAGACGAGCGCTACCGCGATGCCACTGCGATGAAGCAGGCCCTGGAGGGCTATCTCGGCAAGATGTCCGCCGCCGCGGAGGGGGAACAACGCAAGGCGCACAGTACGCTGGAATTCCTGTTGCGCCGGATGCGCAGCAAGAATGATTTCCCCGCCCTGTCCAATGTCATCTCCGAGATCAATCGCATCGTCTCGTCCGATTCGGAGAGCCCCAACAAGCTGGCCCGCGTCATCCTGCAGGACTTTGCGCTGACCAACAAGTTGTTGCGGCTGGTGAACACCGTTACCTACGGGCAGTTCGGCGGCAACATCAATACCATTTCAAAAGCCGTCGTGATCCTGGGCTTCGAGACTGTTCGCAATATCGCGATGACGTTGATCCTGCTCGAGTTCATGCAGAACAAGTCGCAATCCGCGCGGCTCACCGATGAGGTGGTGCTGGCAATCTTTGCCGGCCTCGTCGCGGCGCAGTTGTCCACGGGAGAGCATGTCCGCGATGCCGAAGAGGCGATGGTGTGTTCGATGTTCCACAACCTGGGGCGAATGCTGGTGATTTTCTACTTCTTCGAGGAGAGCGAAGAAATCCGGCGCCTGGTCGCGCAGGGTGAGAACGAGGAGAGGGCGGCATTCAAGGTACTGGGGATTTCCTTCCCTGAGCTCGGGCTGGGCGTTGCGCGTACCTGGAATTTCCCGTCGCGCTTGCTGGCAGGGATGCGCAAACTGGCGGCGGGAAAGGTCCGAGCCTTGCACGGCGATATGGATTACCTGACTGCGACGGTGAACCTGGCCAACGAGTTGTGTGCGGCCGCCGCGACCACCGAGATCGGCGAGAAGGGCAAGGCGCTGCGCGAACTTTCCGCGCGCTACAGCGATGCGATGAAGGTATCGGAGCGGGAGATGGGCAAGGCGCTGGATGCCGGCCTGGATGAATTGTCGCACCGTGCGGTCGTTCTGGGCATCAGCCCGGGCAAGAGCGCATTGCTGCAGAAGGTGAGCCGATGGAGCGGGCATGCCGTGCTGGCGCAGCAAGGCAAGCAGCAGGACGGCGAAATGGACGGGGTCGCCAGCCTTGAGTCGGTGGTCGAACAGCAGAATGCAGGCCAGGCCGATGAGGAAGGTTCGCGGCGCAGTCCCGAAGACATCCTCGGGGCGGGCATCCAGGATGTCACCACGTCGCTGGTGAGCGACTATAACCTGAACGATGTGCTGCAGATGGTGCTGGAAACCATCCATCGCGGCATGGGGTTCGAAAGGACCATTTTTCTGATCCGCGACAACAAGCAGAATGCCATGACCGCACGCATCGGTTTCGGCAACGGCGTCGGAGCGGTGATCTCCCGCTTCAAGTTCCCGCTGTCGTTCGCGGCGGACGTGTTTCATCTGTCGATCAACAAAGGGGCCGACATCCTGATCGAGGATACCCGGGCGCAGAACATTGGCGACAAGATCCCGGACTGGTATCGCTCTTCGGTCAATGCCCCCTGTTTCATGCTGCTGCCGGTGATGGTGAAGGAAAAGCCGATCGGGCTGTTCTACGCCGATATGCCGGAGGCCAACGGGCTCAACATTTCCAAGCAGCAATTGTCGTTGTTGAAGACTTTACGCAATCAAACCGTACTCGCCATCAAACAGAAGATATGAGTCTGGAATCGGAATTTGTGATGGCGATCGCCGCCGGAAGGATGCTATGAACAAGAAGCTGGGCAAGGTAAAAGTGCTGGTGGTGGAGGATAGCAAGGTCGCGATCAAGGCCATCAGCGGCTATCTCGAAGATATCGGCGTGCATCCCCTGGTGGCGGAATCCGGACAGGCTGCCGTCGAGTTATACGGTAGGGAGCGTCCCGATATCGTGTTGCTCGACATCATCCTGCCGGACATCGACGGTTACGAGGTCGCCAGGCAGATCCGCAAGCTGCAGGGCAAGGACGACTGGACCGCGATCATCTTCCTGACCGTGATGTCGAAGGACGAGGATCTGGCACGCGGCATCGAGGTGGGCGGAGACGACTATCTGATGAAGCCGGTGGGCCGCGTGGTGGTGCAGGCCAAAGTATCGGCCATGTACCGCTTGGTGCGCATGCAGCGTGCGCTGGTCAAGGTGACCGAGCAGCTGAACGAGGCCAACCAGGAATTGCAGCGGCTGTCGATGACCGACGGCCTGACCGGCATCGCCAACCGCCGCCTGTTCGACGACTTGCTGGTGCGCGAATGGCGCCGCTGCGCCCGCATCGGGAAGCCGATGTCGGTGGTGTTGCTGGATGTGGATTATTTCAAGAAATACAACGACCGTTACGGGCACCAGGCCGGCGACGATTGCCTCAAGGTGGTAGCCAGGGAAGTGGCTGCCGCCGCGCCGCGCGCTGGCGACCTGGCGGCGCGTTACGGCGGCGAGGAATTCGTGCTGGTGCTGGGAGAGACGGATGAGAGCGGCGCGCGCTGGGTGGCGGAGCGCATCTGCCGGCAGGTGATCGGCCTGAAGATGATGCACGAGGATTCGCCGCATGACTACGTGACGGTCAGCTGTGGTGTCTCCAGTGTGCTGCCGAACGATGGCTTGTCTGTCGACAAGCTGGTCAAGACTGCCGACAAGGCCTTGTATCTCGCCAAGAAGAATGGCCGCAACGGGGTGGCTTATTTGGAATACGGGCAGGGGAGCTAAAAGCAGCCCCTTTACTTCCCTTTCATTTAGGCGCGTGACACACCGCCTCGATGTTGTGCCCATCCGGGTCGAACACGAACGCGGCATAGTAGGTGGGCGAATAGTCTTCGCGGATTCCCGGCGGTCCGTTGTCCTTGCCGCCTGCCTTGAGCGCGGCCGCGTGGAACTTGTCGACCTGTGAGCGCTTGCTGCACTGGAAGGCGACGTGGACTTTGGGTTTGGTGGCCTTGCCCTGGCTGATCCAGAAATCCGGGTTGCCTCCCGCGCCCAGGCCCGCCGCTTCGCCGTATTCGGCAATCACTTTATAACCAAGCGGAGCAAGCGCAGACGAGTAAAACTGTTTGCTGTGCTGATAATCGCTGACGTCAATGCCGATGTGGTCGATCATGCGAGTTTCTCCCGAAGGGTTGTCTGGTGCGCTATCGCGCATCACTCGCCTGAAACTGTATTGGGATTTCCAATCAGAATGGATACGGGGGAATCTGTATTTCGGGGCAGAAAGCAGAGTAGTTGTTTTGTGGCCAGGTAGGTCGGGCTTTAGCCCGACATGAGGAAGGCGTCAGGCTGAAGCCTGACCTACGTGTTCTGCCGTTGTGTTCATGTTAGCTTTAGCCGCAGCCTGGTCTTGCTGTGTTGCATGACAGGTTGTGGCCCCGGCCGCTGCTACGCAGCTTCACATCAGCTACGCTGATATGAAGCTTCGCCGCAACCTAGTCTTGCTGTGGTTCATGGCAAGTTGTGGCTCCGGCCGCTGCTGCGCAGCTTAACTTGCTGCGCAAGTTAGCCTACGCCGCAACTTAGTCCTGTTGTTTTCACAACAGGACTAAGTTGTCCCGATGAATCAGCTCGTGGTCGCCGCCGTAGCCAAGCAGGGCCTCGATCTCTTGGCTCGGATGGCGTGCGATGCGGCGCGCTTCGTCGGCGCTGTAGTTGGTCAGGCCGCGGGCGATGTCGCTGCCGTCCTCGCCGACGCAAGCGACTACCGCGCCGCGCTCGAATTCGCCGAACACGCTCAGTACGCCGATCGGCAGCAGGCTCTTGCCGCCGGCACGCAGCGCGTTGATCGCGCCCGCATCCAGCACCAGTTTGCCGGCAACCTGCAAGTGGCCTGCCAACCATTGCTTGCGCGCCACCAGCGTGGGGGTCTCGGCGGTGAGCAGGGTGCCGATGGATTCGCCTTGCAGCAGGCGCAGCAGCACGTCGCGCTCGTGACCGGAGGCGATGACAGTGTGCGCGCCGCTGCGCGCCGCACGCTTGGCCGCGAGGATCTTGGTGATCATGCCGCCGCGCCCGATGCTGCTACCTGCGCCGCCCGCCATTTGTTCCAGCTTCGCATCGCCCGCCTGCGCCTGCGATACCAGCGTGGCGGCCGGGTCCTTGCGCGGATCGGCGGTATATAGCCCGCTCTGGTCGGTGAGGATGACGAGTGCATCGGCCTCGATCAGGTTGGTGACCAGCGCGCCCAGCGTGTCGTTGTCGCCGAACTTGATCTCGTCGGTGACCACGGTGTCGTTCTCGTTGATGATGGGAATGACGCGCAGGGAGAGCAGGGTGGTCAGCGTGGAGCGCGCGTTCAGGTAGCGCTCGCGGTTGGCCAGGTCGGCGTGGGTCAGGAGCACCTGTGCGGCATGCAGGCTATGTTGGCGGAAGCAGCTCTCATAGGCCTGTACCAGACCCATCTGGCCGACGGCCGCCGCTGCCTGTAACTCGTGTATCGAAGTGGGACGGGTGTTCCAGCCGAGGCGCTGCATGCCTTCGGCGATCGCGCCGGAGGAGACCAGCACCACTTCATGGCCGCCGGCGTTCAGCGCGGCGATCTGGCGCGCCCAGTTGCCGAGGGCGTTGAGGTCCAGTCCCGCGCCCTGATTCGTCACCAGGCTGCTGCCAACCTTGACGACGATGCGCTTGCATTGGTCGAGTAGGGTTCCCATAGGTCGTTCAGATCGTATCTGCGTCGGTTTCCTGTGCGCTGTCGGCGGCTGCCTCCTGCTCGCGTGCCGCTGCCTCCAGCAGGTGTTCCATGATGGCGTAAGTCAGTTCCTTGCAGCCATCGCCGTTGATCGCGGAGATGGCGAAGTGGCGGTCGTAGTCGGAGAATTCCTTGAGGAATGCGGCCACCTTTGCGTCGCGGTCTTCCAGCAGGTCCAGCTTGTTCATCACCAGCCAACGCGGTTTGTTGTACAGCTCCTCGTCGTACTTCTTCAACTCGTTGAGGATCGCTTTGGCTTCCTGTACCGGATCGGTCTCTTCGTTCAGCGGTGCGATGTCCACCAGGTGCAGCAGCAGGCGCGTGCGCGCCAGGTGGCGCAGGAACTGGTGTCCGAGGCCGGCGCCTTCCGCCGCACCCTCGATCAGGCCGGGGATGTCGGCGATGACGAAGCTCTTCTCGTGCGAGACGCGCACGACGCCCAGGTTCGGATGCAGCGTGGTGAACGGGTAGTCGGCGACCTTGGGTTTCGCGGCGGAAACCGAACGGATGAAGGTGGACTTGCCCGCGTTCGGCATGCCGAGCAGGCCCACGTCGGCCAGCACCTTGAGTTCGAGTTGAAGTTCGCGGGATTCGCCTTCTTCGCCGGGAGTGCATTGGCGCGGCGCGCGGTTGGTACTCGACTTGAAATGCAGGTTGCCCAGGCCACCCTTGCCGCCTTGCGCCAACAGCGCCTTTTCGCCGTCGCGGGTCAGGTCGGCGATGACTTCGCCGCTGTTGATGTCGGTGATCACCGTGCCGACCGGCATGCGCAGGATAACGTCATCCGCGCCCTTGCCGTAGCAATCCGAGCCGCGGCCCGGTTCACCGTTCTTGGCGCGATGGCTGCGCGTGAAGCGGTAGTCCACCAGGGTGTTGATGTTGCGGTCCGCCAGGGCATAGACGCTGCCGCCGCGGCCGCCGTCGCCGCCGTCCGGGCCGCCCTTCTCGATGTACTTCTCGCGGCGGAAGCTGGCCACGCCGTTGCCGCCCTTGCCTGCGAATACTTCGATTTTGGATTCGTCTATGAATTTCATGTTGTCTATGCCACAAATAAAAAAGCCCTACCTTGCGATAGGGCTGATTCGCTCCGAACGGCGCTGCTTACGCGGCGACGATGGAAACTGTTCTACGCTTTTGCGCGCCCTTGATGGCGAAGACCACCTTGCCGGTGATTTTAGCAAACAAGGTGTGATCCTTGCCCATGCCGACGTTTTCGCCGGGATGGAATTCGGTGCCGCGCTGACGCACGATGATGCTGCCTGCGCTGATCAGTTCGCCGCCGTAGCTCTTCACGCCCAGTCGTTTTGAGTGTGAGTCGCGTCCGTTACTGGTACTGCCGCCGCCCTTTTTTGATGCCATGTTATATGCTCCTTACAGAATTACGCGGAGATGCCGTCGATGCGGATCTCGGTGTAGTTTTGACGATGACCTTGCGACTTGCGATAGTGCTTACGGCGGCGCATCCTGAAGATGCGAACCTTGTCGCCGCGGCCGTGCGAAACGATGGTCGCTTGCACGGAAGCGCCGGTCAGCAAAGGCTTGCCCACGGACAGCTTGTCGCCGTCTGCGACCATCAACACCTTGTCCAGCACGATGGCGCTGCCGACGTCGCCGGGAATGGTTTCGATTTTCAGGGTTTCGCCGGAAGAAACGCGATACTGCTTACCACCGGTTTTAATGACTGCGTACATAACAACCTCGTTTGCTT